>DAIPHR010000023.1:15263-21169 GCA_036771215.1 Cyclobacteriaceae bacterium | reverse complement strand
AGATCTTTTTCTGGGATGATCCGAAGTCCGCTCTTTTCTTTCCCAAACAGTTTATCGGAGGAGCGGTGATTGCCCTGACGATGACCGGTTTGGACCAGGAAATCATGCAAAAGAACCTGACCTGCCGCAACCTGGGGGAAGCTCAGAAAAACATGCTGTGGTACAGTTCCCTGCTGGTAGTGGTCAACCTATTGTTTTTAACCCTGGGTGCGCTTTTATATATCTACGCTGGTCAAAAAGGTATTGCTCAACCCGCTTCTTCCGATCAATTATTCCCCCTGCTGGCGCGTGAGCATCTGGGTTTGCTGGTGGGCGTATTTTTTCTTCTGGGCATTACGGCTTCGTCCTATGCCAGTGCAGATTCAGCTCTGGCAGGATTAACGACCGCTTTTTGTATCGATTTCCTTGACTTTAAGAACAAGCCGGAAGGAGTTAAACAAAGACAGAAATTGCTCGTGCATATCGCATTTTCCGTTCTTTTCCTGGTCATTATCCTGGCTTTCAAGGAAATCAATGAGCGCTCGGTAATTGATGCGGTGCTGAATATTGCGGGCTACACGTACGGACCGCTGCTGGGGCTTTTTTCATTTGGCTTACTAACGAGACGAAATGCGGGCGGCCCTGGCGTGTTGGTGGTTTCCCTCCTGGCACCCGCTCTTTCGTATGTGCTGAGCTACTACGCCAGCCAAGCGTTTGCCTATCAATTTGGTTATGAAATTCTTTTGGTGAACGGAGTGATCACCTTCATTGGCTTGTCCCTGGTTGGAAAAAGGAAACCATTCCATAGGTAATGGTACCATCGCTGTGAATAACCTGTTCGCCTAAAATCTCGAACTGGTTTGCCCTTAGTCTTTTTTCGTGCGTGAAGGTTTTAACGTACCGGCCTTGTGTGATACGAATCATATACGTACCGGCTTCCATGTCAATGAAATCAATCAGCATCCTGCGTCCTTTAAGCTCTTCCTTTGCCACAACTTTTCCGTTGTCATGAATGACTTCAACTCCGCTTCCGAGCAGGTTGCGGGAGACTTTGAAGTAAAAGGCATCGCGTTTCTGCGACAGTACTTTCACTTCCGGATAAGATTCTTTGCTTGATTGGGCAAATACCGCAATCGCCAACAAAACCAGTGCAATCAGAAGGAAGATCTTTTTCATACGCTATACAATGGTTGTTCTACGATGTAAAATTGAAGTATTTCGAGGGGCCGTCTTTGCGGATTTCCATCAAATTCAGGCACAGGTAAGAGATTACTTCATTTTGCATTATTGGTGACCTTTTATTGGTTTTTTAAATGTTTTTTCAATTGACTTACTTTTTGATGAACTGAAAATTCCGAATGGTTTCGCTTTTCGCCACGCGGATAACATAAACACCCGCCTTCACGTGCGAAAAGTCAATTACCAGGCGTTTCCGAACCAGGCGCTGGCGGGTTACCAGATCGCCCTTGGCAAAAAAAACTTCAACAACAGCTCCACGCAAAGCGGAATTGGCTTTGTAAACAAAAAGGTTGCTTTGGGGTGCGCGGTAGTAGGCGGGCACAGGAATTTCGCCCGCCTGTGCAGTTCCGAACAAAAGACAGCCGAGCATCAGGGCAACTACGGTGGCTTTCCAATTCATGAGACTTTTTTTCTCTTGTATGCCACCACTGTGCCACCACGTTTTTTCGGCCAAAAACGCGCAAATCGATATCCTATTTTCCCAATTTGGGCCTATAGCAGTTCAATTCCGGGATCCCAAAAGACGTTTTTCCACTCAACGACTTTATCTTTTTCGACTTTCACGCCTTCTCTTTTGAGTCGGGTTTCCATTGTGGAAGAGGTCTTGAATGCGTGCTTGCCGCTAAGCAACCCGCGGCTATTGAGCACCCGATGAGCCGGCACCCCGGCCGGAGCGGCACGCATGGCCCAACCAACCATGCGCGCACTCAGGCCAGCACTTAAATAGCGAGCGATGGCACCATAGCTGGTAGCCCTGCCTTTGGGTATTAGTTTCACCACTTCGTACACGTCTTCAAAAAAGTTGGAGAAGGACATGATTGTATTTGTGTGTTGGACGGAACTGGTAATGAAGCCTAAATTTGCCTGATTTTTTTTACATGCGATTACTCTTTTATGTGTTTTGTGCTTTGCTGGTGCTTCCGGTCAACGGTCAGCGCATTCTTTTTCCGGATACCGTGGGATGGAACTACCTGACGGAAGGCAACCGATTTCATTTTCAACTGCGCACCGATGCCACCGTGGCGCCCCGATTTTCGGTGGAGGGCGTAAATGAATTCCGAATTCAGTTTGACTCCACCGGCCGGTTCTGGTGGCAGCCGTCTTTCGATTTGGTTGATCGGCTTGAAAAGCAAAAGGAGGTGACGGTTATCTTTCAGGCGATCTGGCCCGATGGGCATAAGGTCCGTCAGCCAATTACTTTTCTGATTACCCATGTCAACCGCGCGCCTGTGATCGAGGAACTGCCGGTTTTTTACGTGCGACAAGCCTCGGCCAATCAATTCCAGATATCATCTGACTATGTAACCGACCCTGATGGTGATCCGGTCACATTCCGCATTGCACCGTCACAACTTCCCGAGGGGGCTTCCTTTACTGCCCTGGGTCTTCTCAGTTGGAGTCCCTCCCGAAACCAGTACAACAACCTACGACTGAATCCCATTGTCCTTGACATCGTGGCCCAGGATCAACCTTCAAAATCAGAGACCACGGGGAAATTAAAAATCATGCAAACCCAGATGGATTTACCCCCGGATCTCCTGATTGTTCCGAGCGATACGGTGATTAAAATCAGAGAGGATGAACTGATGAATCTTCAGTTTTATCTCTCTGATCCAAATGGCGATGATAACCTGGCCGGAATGGATTTTATCTCATCGGACATGCGCATCACGAAAGATTACCTTCATGAAAATTCACCCGTACAATGGGAGTTTATCTGGACACCCGGGTACGATTTTGTGGATGAAGCCGAAAAAAGCAAGAATGTTGACTTTGTTTTCTTTACGATCGATAAGTCAAAAAACAGATTTGAACGTAAAGTGAAAGTGCAGGTATTGGATACCGAGAACCTGATTGAAAAGGACAAGGCCATTTACCAGCGCTATCGGCTCAGCCTCGTGGCGGCCAAAGCACTGTTGGATCAACTTGATCAAAATCACGAGCAACTCAGCAAGGCTTACAAGCAGGCAAAGAAGGGAAAGAAGAATAGAGCGATATTAAATGCTTCACTTGGCGCCACCACCGGGTTGTCGCCTTTGCTGCTCGAAACCGACCAGTCGAAAGTAGTGTCGGCCGTGGGTGGAACAGCCGTGATGACGATGGGTACTTTGGAAGCCACCGAAGTAATCGGCAAGTCAAAAAATGAAATATTGGATAAGCAAAAAATCAATATCGAAATTCGGAATCAGTTGCAGGTGGAAGCCGATAATTTTGCGCGTAAGTATGCACTTAAGTCGGCCCGAAGGAGCAAGGAATTTGACACCGACCGTGAAAAGTTGTTGCCTATTTTGAATAGCCAGAAGCTCGTTATACTCGAATTGGAGGCGGATAAATCGACTTATCCCAATTACAGTATTAAAGAGCTCAGGAAATCGTTCCCTGACTTTGCCGAAGAATGATCCGGCCGATTTGGATCATTGCCCTGTTTGCCCTGGCCGTGAGCGGTTTGGGCGCCTGCCGTTCAAAAGGTGAATCGCCTGCAGTGACTAAACCATACTGGCGGGCGGCTGATATCGACTCGCTGCCCCACGATTCGGTGGGGGTGCGCATTCGATATGGGCGAGATCTGATTGCACACACAAGCAAATACCTTGGGCCGATGGGTAGTGTGAGCCAGACGACCAATGGCATGAATTGCCAGAACTGTCACCTTAACGCGGGCACGCAAACGTTTGGCAACAATTTCGGTTCGGTCGCTTCCCTCTACCCGCGTTTCCGCGCGCGTTCCGGGTCGCTTGAATCGATTGAAAAGCGCGTCAATGATTGCCTACAGCGCAGCCTCAATGGAGCACCTCTCGACTCCTCCTCAAATGAAATGCGCGCGCTGGTAGCCTACCTCAAGTGGGTGGGAAAAGATGTGCCACGCGGAGAAGCCGCGTTGGGCTCCGGCCTGATGGACTTACCTGATTTGGCCCGCCCGGCCGATAGCGCCCGTGGCCGCGGGGTATACGTTGCCAAATGCCAAACGTGCCATACACCAACCGGGGAAGGATTGAAGTCGCAGGGTTCTGCCGAGTATAGCTATCCTCCGCTTTGGGGGCCTACTAGTTACAATACCGCTGCCGGACTTTTCCGCATTTCAAATTTAGCGCGGTATGTCTACGCTAACATGCCGCAGGGCGTTACCTATGAGGCGCCTCAACTCACGGTGGAGGAGGCCTGGGACGTGGCGGCATTCGTGAACTCCATGCCCCGGCCTCATAAAGAATTTGCGGGGGATTGGCCTGACATGGACTTAAAACCAGTTGATTATCCGTTTGGCCCTTTTTCGGATACGTTTGCAGCAAGTCAACATAAGTATGGCCCTTACAGGCCGATCAAAAAATACTACGAAAGCAGGTAAAGATGACGGCTGTCAGTTGTGGCGGTCTATTTGGCTTATATCTTTCGGACGTTTTTGAAATACACGTTTATGTCTGTACCCTATCAATCGGCTGAAGAAGCCGTCAAGATCGTGCAATCCGGTCAGCGAATTTTCCTGCACGGCAGTGCAGCCACGCCAACTACGTTGTTGAATGGGTTGGTGAAGCGCAGCCCGGAATTACGAAATGTGGAGTTAGTGGCGATTAGCACCTTGGGTGAACTCGAAATCACCAAATCTGCGTATGCCGATAGTTTCTATTTCAACTCGTTGTTTGTCTCGGCCAACATACGCGAGGCGGTGAACACCGGGCGGGGCGATTACATTCCTATTTTTCTCAGCGAGATATCACGCCTTTTTGACAAAAAGATTCTACCATTGGATGTCGCCTTTCTTCATGTGTCGCCTCCCGACAAGCATGGCTTTTGTTCGTTCGGCACGTCAATCGATGTTGCCCGTTCAGCAGCAAAAAATGCCAAACACATCATCGCCCAGATTAACCCCAACATGCCCCGCACACATGGGGATGGATTCATTCACATGAGCAGATTCGATGCCATGGTGCTGTGTGAAGACGTGTTGCCGGAGGTAAACTACGGAGCACAACTGACAGACGAAGATCTCAAGATTGGACGGAACATTGCCGACCTGGTGGAGGACCGCTCTACCCTGCAAATGGGTATCGGTACCATTCCGGATGCCGCCCTCAAAAGCCTCGGCCACTGCAAGGATTTGGGCGTTCATACCGAAATGTTTTCGGACGGTGTAATGGACTTGTTGAATAAAGGAGTCATCACCAACGCCTACAAAAAGAAGCACCCGGGCAAGGTGGTGTCAGGCTTTGTCATCGGAACGCGCAAGCTTTATAATTTTCTGGATGACAACCCGCAGTTTGCTTTTCTGGAGGCCAGCTACGTCAACGATACGCGGGTGATACGGGCAAACCCAAAGGTAGTGGCGATCAACAGCGCGATTGAAGTTGACTTAACCGGGCAGGTGGTTTCCGATTCCATCGGAACGTATCAGTTTTCGGGAGTGGGCGGCCAGATGGATTTTATCCGGGGTGCCGCCTTGTCGGATAACGGCAAGCCGATTATTGCTTTGCCTTCAGCCACGAAGAAGGGTCAATCCAAAATTGTTCCTCACATCAAAGAAGGTGCGGGTGTGGTAACTACCCGGGCGCATATGCACTACCTTATTACAGAGTACGGCACAGCTTACCTCTACGGGAAAAGTTTGCGCCAACGTGCCTATGAGATCATGAAGATTGCGCATCCGGATCATCGCGAATCGCTTGAAAAGGAAATTATCAAACGGTTTGGCAGTA
>DAIPHR010000023.1:11487-15163 GCA_036771215.1 Cyclobacteriaceae bacterium | reverse complement strand
CATCCGGATCATCGCGAATCGCTTGAAAAGGAAATTATCAAACGGTTTGGCAGTAACCAGCACCCGGTCCGCTAGGCTTTAACGCGGTAGAGCTCGGCCAGCTTTTCAACGGTGAAGTCAATTTCTTCGCGGGTATTGTACTTGCTGAATGAAAAACGCACGGCACCGCGCTGCGAACCCGGGTATAGAGCGCCCAGTACATGCGAACCGGTTGTTGCCCCGCTGCTGCACGCGCTGCCACCTGAGGCCGAGATGCCTTGCAGGTCGAGATTAAACAGCACCATTTCATTTTCATCAGACTCGGGCAGGCTTACATTGAGCACCGTGTAGAGACTCTTCGTCAGGTTATCGGAGTCTCCGTGAAAACGAACCCCGGGCAATTCTGCCCGAAGTTTGTCGATCATATGAGATTTGAGACCTGTGATGTAAGCCTGATGCTCTTCCATTTCGCGATAACAAATCTCGAGCGCTTTGGCCAGCCCTATGATGCCATACACATTTTCAGTTCCACCCCTCATGTTGCGCTCTTGCGCACCACCGTGCATCACAGCCTGAATTTTTTTGTCTTTGTTGATGTACATGAATCCCACGCCCTTGGGTCCGTGAAATTTATGCGCAGCAGCCGTAAGACCGTGGACTGTCAATTTTTTCAGATCGTGACGGTAATGCCCCATGGTTTGCACGGTGTCGGATTGGAAATAGGCATTGTATTTCTTGCAGAGTTCACCAACCTGTTCGATGGGTAACAGGTTACCGATTTCATTGTTGGCATGCATGAGCGACACGAGGGCTCCCGGATATTGAACGAGTAATCGCTCGAGATCTTCAAGGTCAACGTGACCTTTTGCGTCTAACCTGACATGATGAAGTTCTACTGAGCCCTGCTGCGCCAATGTTTCGAGCGTATGGGTAACGGCATGATGTTCAATAGGGGTGGAGATGGCATGCTTCAGTCCGTAGGTCTTCACACTGCTGACCAGCAAAGCGTTGTCCGCCTCGGTGCCGCCTGACGTAAAGATGATTTCGCCTGGTGTGCAATTGAGTAGCTCAGCCACCTTTTTGCGCGCCTGTTCGATGGCCGCTCTCACTTTACGGCCATGGCCGTGGGTGGATGAGGGATTGCCGAAGTCCTCCATCAGAAACGGCTTCATCGCCTCAAATACTTCCGGGTCAAGCGGGGTAGTGGCTGCGTTATCAAGATAAATGCTCATGGCGAAACCAAGTTAGGAATTAAGCATCAATTGGATATCAGTTAGAATGCGCTGCGCCAGGGCATTGGCTTTCGCAGCATCTTGCGACTCGGCATAGATGCGGATGATAGGCTCCGTATTTGACTTGCGTAGGTGCACCCATTCGCGCGTCTGTTCGAAGTCAATTTTCACACCATCTGCCGTGTTTATTTTCTCATGACGATACTTTTCCTGAATAGATGCCAGTATAGTATCCACGTTTACACCGGCTGTCAGTTCAATCTTATTCTTTGAAATGAAATAATTGGGGTACGATGCCCGTAATTCCGTCATCGTCATTTTTGATTTGGCGAGGTGTGATAAAAACAGTGCAATACCGATGAGCGCATCGCGGCCGTAGTGAAAATCCGGTACGATTACACCGCCATTGCCCTCGCCCCCGATAACGGCTTTCACCGCTTTCATTTTTTCCACCACATTCACTTCTCCCACGGCAGCCGCGGAATACACTCCCCCTCGCTGTTCGGTCACATCGCGCAGGGCGCGTGTGCTGGACAGATTCGACACCGTATTACCCTTTCGTTTTTTTAGCAGGTAGTCGGCTACCGCTACCAGCGTATACTCTTCGCCAAAGGGCTTGCCATTCTCCATGATCAACGCCAACCGGTCTACATCGGGGTCTACTACAATACCCAAATCGCATTTTTGCTTCTTTACCGTTTTGCCGATTTCTTTCAGGTGCTCAGGGAGTGGTTCAGGGTTATGGGCGAAACGACCGGTGGGTTCGCAATAGAGCTCAACCACCTTTTTTACGCCCAGCGCTTGCAGGAGTTTTGGCACGGCCAGGCCGCCCGTTGAATTAACCGCATCTACGGCAATTTTAAATTTTGCTTTTTTGATGGCCTTGCGATCTACGCCTTTGTATTTCAGAATTTGTGCAATGTGCACATCCAGATAGTTGTCCTTCTCCTCGTAATGGCCCAGTTGGTCAACCGGTGCAAACCCAAATGCTTCTGACGCAGCGATTTCCAAAATGTGTGCACCATCGGCAGCCGAAATAAACTCACCCTTTTCGTTCAGCAACTTTAGCGCATTCCACTCAATCGGATTATGGCTGGCGGTAAGGATGATGCCTCCCCCGGCTTTTTCCATTGGCACGGCCAGTTCCACCGTGGGCGTGGTTGACAAACCGAGATCGACTACGTTAAGGCCGAGCCCACGCAGGGTGGAACTGACCAATTGGCTAATCAATCCACCGGACAGGCGCGCATCCCGGCCAATCACCACTTTTTTTCCTTTGCGGGATTTTACCCAGGTGCCAAAAGCGGCTGCAAACTTCACCGTATCTACGGGGGTTAGGGCTTCACCCGGCTTGCCTCCAATAGTGCCCCGAATACCTGAAATGGACTTGATTAACGTCACAATGCTCGAATTTGAGGAGCAAAATTAACCAGAAAACCTCTTTCCGCTTAGGATTTCATTGAATGCCCGGCCCCGGAATTGCCATCTTTGCAAAATGCAACTCTCACTTCCCGACTTCCTGACGCTGCGCCATCATCTGCCGGTAGTCGATGTACGCTCGGAAGGTGAGTTTGATGAGGGCCATATCCGCGCAGCGTTGAATGTGCCCCTGCTCAACAACGAGGAGCGGCACCGCGTAGGGACCACCTACAAACAGCAGGGCCAACACGCGGCCATTCGCGAGGGTTTTCGATTGGTGGGGCCACGACTGGATGCCATCATCCAGCACACCGAAGAAATCAGTCAGGGGCGCGAGTTATTGATTCATTGCTGGCGTGGCGGAATGCGCTCCAACAACTTCGCCCAATTTGTTGCCATGGCGGGTATACGCAGCCGCGTGTTGCAGGGCGGGTACAAAACGTATCGGCAAGCTGCACTGCAGGCGTTTCTACAACCGCTTAAGCTCATTTTACTTACCGGGTTTACCGGCAGCGGTAAGACAGAAATTCTTCAAGCCCTTCGGCAGGCGGGCGAGCAGGTGATTGATCTCGAAGGGCTGGCCCATCATCGTGGCTCTGCCTTTGGAGGGTTGTTTATGCCGGCACAGCCCACCACCGAACAGTTTCAAAATGAATTGTTCGAGGAGATCTTATCGATGGATAAAAGCCGAACCATTTGGATTGAAGATGAGTCCATTGCCATTGGCAAAATATTTCTGCCGCCTGATTTCTGGCAGCACATGATGCGGGCCCCCATTGTTCAGGTGGAGGTGCCGCTGGAGACCCGTATTGCACGCCTGGTCAGGGATTATGGCCATGCCCCGAAAGATGAGTTCTTTGAGATCATGAAAAAGATTGGAAAGAAACTGGGTGGCCAGCATTTGAAATCCGCGCACGAACGTCTGCTGGCGGATGATATGGGGGCGGTGATGGAAATACTACTGACGTATTACGATAAGGCGTATCGACAGAGTATTGAAAAACGAAGTGCCCGCCTGCTAGCGTCCTTTGCGTGGAGTGGGGAGG
>DAIPHR010000023.1:0-11387 GCA_036771215.1 Cyclobacteriaceae bacterium | reverse complement strand
TCTCACGGAGCCGGCTGCGGATGCAAGATTGCTCCGGCCGTACTCGACCGCATTCTGAAGTCAGAGGGCAGTCATCCGGCTTTTTCAAAATTGCTGGTGGGCAACGAGTCGAAAGACGATGCTGCGGTATACGACCTGGAAAACGGAACCTGCCTGATCAGCACTACGGATTTTTTCATGCCGATCGTGGATGATGCCTTCACCTTTGGAGCTATTGCCTCGGCAAACGCCATCAGCGATGTCTATGCAATGGGCGGGCGGCCGCTGATGGCACTGGCGATATTGGGTTGGCCCGTGGAAAAACTGTCGCCCGAGTTGGCACAACAGGTATTGGATGGCAGCCGTTCGGTTTGCGCGAAGGCTAACATTCCGCTGGCGGGCGGGCACAGCATTGACAGCCCTGAGCCGATTTTCGGACTGGCGGTATCGGGGTTGGTGCACAAGGCCAATCTCAAAAAGAACAACACGGCAAAGCCAGGCGATCGGCTGTACCTGACCAAGCCCCTTGGGGCCGGCATCATCACAACCGCACAAAAGCGCGGGCTTGCCGATGCAGCGGATGTTGCCGAAGCTGTTCGCTGGATGACCGAACTGAATGCCATTGGTGCCGAACTGGGCGAGCTACTGTACGTCACTGCCCTTACCGACATCACCGGGTTTGGACTTTTAGGTCACGTGATTGAAGTATGCGAGGGGAGTGGTGTATCAGCCGAGATTCATTACCCCCAGGTGCCACTCATGAATAATTTAAAGTCGTATACCGACAGGTTCATTTATCCAGACAACACCATGCGCAACTGGCAGAGTTTTGAAAAGAAAGTGGAGGGTATTGGGAGCGAATCGCTGCTGACACTTTGCGACCCGCAGACCAGTGGAGGGTTGTTGGTTTGTGTAGATCAAGATGCGCAAAAAGATTTTGAACAGTTCATGCATAAGCGACAAGTGCAGGCGTACGGCATCGGTCAAACGACACCCCTGAGAGATTCGGTCATCATAGTTGTTGAACAGTAGGCTGATGATAGTCATTTAAGAGCTGGCACAGCAAATCTGACTTTCATTCTAAATGATGAACTCTTGCCAAGAGTAGTTCAAACCGATGAAGGTCCTGGCGATCAGGCGGGAATGAGAGTCTGTTTTTTGAGTTGCTTTCGAAAAAATCTCCTAACGAATTGAACGTTTTGCCTGTTCGCGTGTACAGCACAGAAAACTGAACCTATGAAGCGAGTCATTATCCTTTTTGTCCTTTTTCCCTTATCGGGTTGGGCTCTTGCACCTGAGCGGATCCTTCCGAAAACACTGGTTATAAAACCCGTTTCGTGGTATGCTGGGCAGCGAAAAGCCTGGGCCGAGGCCATTGCCCAGCGCCCGGCTGCCCCTGCGGCCTGGCTCAACTACTATGCTGCCTCTGTATTTGCACACGAAGCGACCGGAAGTCTTCAGCAGATCGTTTCGGAGATGGGTAAAGCGGTACCGAATAGTTATGAGTATTGGGTAGCCAAGGGCTGGAGCGTAGGTTTTACAGCCGAGGCACGCGAAGCGTTGCAAACTGCCTATCGTCTAAAACCCGAACAGAGCGAGGCCTACGGCTTGTTGCAGTTGATATCCGAATTTGATTTGAACAAATCTGACCGCGGCCTATTCAGCAAAGGGCTCTATGAAAAAAGCCAGGTTTCGGCTTCCCTGCTCAACTACAGCTATAATGTGTTAATGTCATTAGAACCCTCGGCCGTTCTGATTACGGAAGGAGAAAGTACAACCATACCCCTTTTTGTGCTGCAAGATGTGCTTAACATTCGCCAGGATGTCACCATCCTCGACCTGGATCTACTCACACATCAATGGTATGCCACCCGAAAATTTCAGGAGACCGGTATTGTCCAGGCAGTCCGGGCGTCATCCTTTTCTGAAGATGTTCGTGCCTGGATTTGTTCCCAATTGCCGGACAGCAACCCCAATCGCAAATTCTATTATGCGCTCACGCTTGCGAAGGACAACATCACGTCAATTAAAGAGTATTTGTATGTCGTGGGATTGGCCTCGCTCCACAGCCTTACCAATGTGGATAACGTAAGCCAAATCAAACGTAATCTGGAAAAGGAATTCTTGATGGATTACCTGCTGGTTGACTTTAGTGGCGAGTCGGAACATGATGCTGGCCGGGTGTTTAGCGCCAATTATCTGGTGCCGATGATTCTGGCCTACGAAGCTTACGTGAAAGAGGGCAAAACCCAGGAAGCAGATAAACTACGAGGCCTGATGGAAAAAATAGCTCGCGAAACTGGAAAGAGTTCGATTATGGCAAATTTTCTTTATGGCACCAACACCGAAAGCATACCCTACTATCCGCTTGCGATTAATGCCAAATCCTGGGAAGAGGAAATGAGACCCCTAACCAGTACGACTTATGCGGCCCGTACAGAAGTCACGAATGCACAGTACAATCGTTTTTTGGAATACCTCACCGCCAATAACCTGAGCGATTTGTACGAGAACTACAAGTTCGACTTTTCGGATTATGAAGAACCGGCCTTGTCCATGATGATCAACTACTCAACCCCGAGAGTAGAAACCAAAAAAAACAAATTCTTTAATCATTACCCCGCGGTTAATGTGCGTTACGAAGCAGCCGTTGCCTATTGCGAGTGGATGACCCAACAGTATAACCAGGCCGCAGACCGAAAATTCAAAAAAGTGAAGTTTCGCCTGCCAACAGTTGACGAGTGGCAGATTGCAGCCGCGGGTATCAAAAACCCTACTTCTTGGAAACTCAACGAGCAAATGGCGGAAGTGAGGATTACGCCCAAAGGGGCAGAAATGGACAAAAATGCCGAGAAGCGGATGGTGTCGCTCAGTGAGCCCGAGATCCTGTATCCCTGGTTTAGGTATTATGGATTGCGAAACTCTGCACTAAACACCAAAGGCTGTTACCTTGGCAATTTTAAAGCATCTCCCTGTAATTGTCCTGGCTACCGCGGAAGCAAGCCCAACAGCTATGATGGTTTTACGACTATGGGACCTGTGATGTCATACTTTGCGAATGATGTTGGTCTCTTTGATGTGGTAGGCAATGTTGCGGAGATGGTCAACGAAAAGGGCAGTGCCTGTGGCGGTAGCTGGAATCATTCACCGGATGAATCTACCATTCGCAGCATCCATCGTTACGAGAAGCCAGATGCTTCAATCGGATTCCGCGTGTTTATGGAAATTGTCGAGAATTAGATTTGAGATTGTTTGGCCATCAATTAAAAAAGCTGCCGGATGAAGCCTTGATGCAAAAGGCAGCGGCAGGCAGTGAGGCGGCTGTAACGGTGCTCTACCATCGTTACAGCCGTCCGCTGTTTCGCTATTTTTTTCGCATGCTGTGGAAGGACAAAGCCAAAGCCGAGGACTTTCTGCATGATTTATTCATTAACATCATGGAAGCCAGTAAGAAGTTTGATTCCGGCCGCTCCTTCTCCACATGGGTTTACTCCATTGCGCACAATATGTGCAAGAATGAGTATCGCAAGCGGGCTTTTCGTTTGGCTGTAAACGGTCACCATCAGCCTGAGGAATCATTGCCCGAGGCGGCTATGCATCCACTAGATGAACAAATGTTTCATCTTTTATTGGATAAGTGCCTCGCCAGCGAAGAGGAAGCGGTTAGAACAATGTTTGTATTACGCTACGAACTGGAAGTGAATGTGTCTGAAATCAGTCTGATCATCGGCTGTCCGGAAGGCACGGTAAAATCCAGACTATTTTACCTGAAGAAGCGATTAGCTGCACAGTTGCAGCAGTATAAAGTAATGTTGGAGAGATAAACAGGCTTATGGAAAAGATTGATAAACTGGAAAAGCTGCTACGAACCTGCTCGTATGCCGAGTTAAGCGTGGAACAACGGAGAGAAATTTCCGAATACGTCAATTCGGAAGAGGAATACGAATCAATGCGGTTGGTGAATCAACACCTGGAAAGCGAGAACTCGCGCAGCCTTCCGCTCGCACCTTCGCCTGAGGTGTTGAAGCGCATCAAGGGTCATGTTCGGTCAACTTCCTCCGTTGGCTCATGGAAGTGGTTGAGTTTGCCCGTTCCAACATATGCAACCGCGGCCATAGCTATTGCAGTCGGAGTTGGGTGCTGGTGGGCAGGTTCCAGTAGGAAGCCGCAGCCGACCCTGGTTGAAAAAACAGAACGTATCGTTGATACGGTTTATTTGTCCTCGCGTCCCGATACAATTTTTATCGATCGGGTGGTTTATATTCCAAAAAAAGAAGCGCCTGTTGCAGGTGTAACGGATATTGGCAATCAGCCCACGGTACCCACGTCCAGGGGAATAAGTATGAAAGAAAAGGAGGAACTGGAGCGATTGCTCGTTTCGGGGTTGCGCTAGTGAACCTACAAATCCGAAATCTGGGTTTGTTCAATTTCCAAAATCAATCCTTCGCCATAGGCCATCGCGGGCGTTTGGTATCCGACTTTAAACTGACCCTGAAGAATTTTTTGGGCAATCAAGACAGACGTCAGCGCGGTGAGTTTGTAACCGCTTACCGTCTCCAACCGGCTCTCAACTTTATTCCCGTTGGCGTCCCACGCTTTGCCCCATAAATAACTGCGGCCTTTCTCAACTTTCTCCTGACTGGGGCCCGGGCGTTGCTTGTCGATCTTTTTTAACATGAACTTCTTCACCCAGGTCATTTTCAACAGCCAGTTGAGGTATCGGGTGAGTTTTGCATTCTTGATCATACTGGCGGTTGCCCCGGTATAAACTTCAATATTGGGTATACCGGTACTACGCCAGGCGGTGGAAATGTCGCCCCACGGTATGCACAGCGTGGGCGTTTGAAAGGGGCCAAAGTCGATGTTCAGCACCTTGTCGCCTAACTCGATCCGTTCCAGCTTTCCGTTTTGGCGAATGCGGCCACCGCTGCCCAAACCTTCCGTCATACTTTTTTTGGTGCCACGCGAGAGCCCCCCGCCCATTGCCGTGAAAGCCAGTTGAAGGTGGGTAGCCGAGGGCAATCGATTCTTCAGATGCACGGCCAGGCAATCGGAGGGTACCACATCAAAGCCGGTGCCGGGCATAATGGTAATGCCGGTTTGCTTGCCTTTTTGATCGTAACCGGCCAGCATTTCAAAAACCTCGTATTCTCCAGTGATGTCTGTATAATGGGTTTTGGTTTCCAGGCATGCATTTGCCATAGCCTGTGCGGTATGGCGGAATGGCCCTGCACAATGAATCACCACCGCTGCTTTGGCCAGCAAGGCCGTGAGGGCCGTGTGGTTGGTGGTGTCAACAGGCTCAAACGGATAGCCGGTAGCTTCACTTTGCCTGCGCAAGCTTTCCGCATTTCGGCCAGATAAAATCACACTGAGTTTTTTTGCCCGACAAACTTCAACAACAAGCTGGCCCGTATACCCGTACGAACCATACACCAGAATCGTTTGATTGCGCATCATTTGCTAGCCTCCCGCTCAACCTTTTCAATGAAATACTTGGTATCACCCCGCCAGGGAAACGTAATGTATCGTTTCACAAAATGCAGGTTCACTCGTTCGCCACTCAGGGCCACTTCTTGTAAATCTTTGATAACGTCCTGTTGCTTGGTTTACGCCGAAAAGTCAAAGGTTTCAGCAATCGGGCTGGTGCCCTTCAGGGCTCCGAACGACTCCAGATTTAGCTTGCCTTCGTACGTCTTAAACAGAACGCCTTTTTCGGTAATGCGTAAGACTTTGCCAGCCATCACACCCCGCTCGTAAACGCCCCAGTACAAAAAGGCGATGACCACCAGGCCAACCAGCAACGCCACCAGTAAGGTGCGCTTGACGATTTTCATAAAGTTCATCATAACAAATCTTCGGTTGAACGAATCAGGAGAGCAAGGTAGCCCTTCTCTTCAACTTTACATAAGCGAAAACAGCCGCGGCTATCACGACCAGCGAAATGAACTGGGAATGGGACAGGATACCCTCGATGACAAAACCCCGCTCCACATCTCCGCGTAACATCTCCAGCAGTCCGCGAACCATGGCGTAGAGTATCAGATAAAGCAGGAATAACTGGCCTTCAAACTGGCGCTTTGGCCGTACAAGCCACAAAACCGCCAAAATAGAGAAGATGGCCGCGGCCTCGTACAATTGAGTGGGATGGAGCGGTGTATGGAGGGGCTCAGCCTGACAGGCCGGGTCGGTGAATGTAACCCCAAAAAAACCGGTTGTCGGTTTTCCGTGGCAACAGCCGGCCATGAAACAGCCCAGCCGCCCGAAACCATGCACGATGCACGTTACCACGGCCATGACATCCAGCATGCCGAGCACGGGAATCTTGTTCTTTCGGAAATACCACAACATGGTGGGTATCGCAAACAACAGCGAGCCATAAAAAACAAATCCACTTCCTGAAACCAGGCGCTTCGGTTGGCTGAAGTAAAATCCGGGGTTTTCGAAAATCAGAAAGACCTTGCCACCCACAACACTGGCGGTCACCAGAAGGATGAACAGGGTATTGGCCTGATCGAATGTGAAGCCAAATTGTTTCTTACCCTGCCTTGCCATGTAGCTAAAGCCCAGGATGGCCCCGATGGCAATGCAAAATCCGTAGGTATAAATGGTGAAGGAGCCGGCCTCAAAAAGAATGGGATGCATGGCCGTGGCTGAATGACAAGATTAAGTTTTATGAATCTGGTAACTCACGCCGTCATGATCTCAGCTTCCTTTTTCTTCATCAGGGCGTCAATCTTGGCGATGAAATCATCGGTGAGTTTCTGTACCGTTTCTTCAGCATTCTTCACATCATCTTCCGAAACGCCTTTGATTTTCTTGAGCGATTCGTTGGTGTCCTTACGAATGCTGCGGATGCTCACCTTGCCATGTTCACATTCTTGCCCCACTTGCTTGACGAGTTGCTTCCTGCGCTCTTCGGTAAGCATGGGGATGTTAATGATTACCTGCTGGCCATCGTTCTGCGGGGTAAGGCCTAGATTGGCAGCCATAATGGCTTTTTCAATCTCATAAATCAGACCTTTTTCCCAGGGCTTGATAAAAATGGTGCGCGCATCCGGAGTAGTCATAGACGACACCTGATTGAGCGGGCTCATCGCGCCATAGTAAGGTACCATGATGCCATCCAGCATGGCCGGGTTGGCTTTGCCGGCCCGTATCTTGGTTAATTCATGGCCCACGTGATTCAGCGCTTTGGTCATTTGCTCACGCGCATCTTCGAGGAATAATTCGAGTTCTTCCATAAATTGAAATCTTGAATTAACTAATCAACGTCCCAGCTTCTTCGCCCCGGGCGATCTTCAACAGATTGCCTTTTTTATTCATATCGAAAACGATAATCGGCAGCTTGTTTTCCTGGCACAGGGTGAAAGCGGTCATGTCCATGATATTCAGTTTTTTCTGGTAGGCTTCCTGAAAGCTCAGGTGACTGTACCGCACCGCATCCTTGAATTTTTCCGGGTCTTTGTCATATACACCATCTACGCGCGTGCCTTTTAGTACGACATCCGATTGGATTTCAATGGCACGCAGGCTGGCGGTGGAGTCGGTGGTAAAATAGGGATTGCCAATGCCGGCTCCGAAAATCACGATACGTCCTTTTTCCAGGTGGCGAATGGCTCTGCGCCTGATGAACGGTTCGCATACCTGCTCCATCTTGATGCCGGCCATCAGGCGGGTGTACAGGCCGTGACGCTCCAGTGCACTTTGCAGGGCCATGGCATTGATTACGGTAGCTAACATGCCCATGTAATCTCCTTGAACACGGTCGATGCCCAGGGCCTCGGCCTGGCCGCCCCGGAAAATATTTCCGCCTCCGATCACGATGGCCAGCTCCACACCCGCATCTTTCACGGTTTTGATTTCTTCGCTGTATTGCTCCAGCACGGCCGGGTCAATGTTGCTGTTTTTGGAACCCATCAGCGCCTCACCGCTGAGCTTCAGTAGAATGCGTTTGTATTTCATGCGTGGAAAAGACGCTCAAATATATCAGAAAGAGGCGATTTTCGGGCAGCTGTTTTTCAAGCCTGTTGCGGCCTTCACGAATGAATGCTGGTCATCGTTTGCCCTCAAAACTCCACCAGCACCTGGCCTTTTTCCACACTGTCGCCTTTCTTGATCTTAATGGATTTCACCACACCATCGCCTGGTGACTTCAAGATATTCTCCATCTTCATCGCTTCCAAAATCAACAACGGATCACCGGCTTTCACCGTATCACCGGCCGAAATTTTCAGGTCGATGATCAGCCCCGGCATGGGCGCTTTGATGTTATTCACTTTGCCGGCACCCGTGTGCTGCATGCCCATTTTCTCCAACAACAAGTCAAACTTGTCTTTCAACTCAACCACCTGAAGTTGCCCATTGATCTTGAGGGTGAATGTTTTGGTGGCCGAATCCACTTTCACCAGCTCGGCCGAATAACCCTGGCCCTGGTGTAGGATGTGATAATGCCCGTTGCCAAGTGGAACGATGTCCCAATCCAGCCGTGCATTGTTTAACGTCAGCGCATCTCCGCTTCCTTCAATTTCAAAAACCTGTTGGTTTACGCTAGCCCGGTACATATTAGGAGAGGTTTTAATTGGCCCTTTGCAAAATAGACAAACTGTACTATACCTTTGCGGGGTCGCGAGGAAAAATCGCGGCAGGGGTGCCTTAATCATCCACCATGGCCGAAAGCGAGGGTGGAACAAAACAACGGGCTGAGATTATACCCAATGAACCTGATGCCGGTAATGCGGCCGAAGGGAAGGCAATGGTTAAACGTACGCATCACACGCCCCGGTGTGCTCTGCAGGTTTAAACCGAACGAAAACATGTTCAAATTTAAGATCGCTGCGGTAGCGCTGGTGCTGTCGTGGCAGGCGTACGCTCAACAAGCCTTCACGGGCGTGGTGAAAAGTGCAGGCACTGGGCCGCTGGCTGGCGCCACTGTGGAATTGGTACGCGACAAGTTGGTTACGATAACGGACGCTTCTGGTCGTTTTGTGTTCGCCAACCTGTCTGGAACCGCTTACGAAGCTGAGGTGCGATACGTAGGCTTTCAAACCAAACGAATTACGCTGGTGGCGGGCGTAGTTGCCGAGATTGCGTTGGAGGCGTCCACCACACTGACGGATGAAGTGCTGGTATTGGCTACACGGGCCGGGGATAAAAGCCCCACTACGTTCAGCAACATTGACCGCCCGGTTATTCAAAAGCAAAACTTCGGGCAGGATCTTCCCTTTGTGCACAATTGGTAGCCCTCGCTGGTAACCACATCGGATGCTGGTGCGGGAGTGGGCTATACGGGTATGCGCATCCGCGGCAGCGATGCCACGCGCATTAACGTAACCATTAATGGCATTCCGCTCAACGACAGCGAGAGTCAAAATGTATTCTGGGTAAACACCCCGGATTTGGCTTCCTCCACGAACAGTATTCAGGTGCAACGGGGCGTGGGCACGTCCACCAACGGAGCCGCGGCCTTTGGTGCTTCCGTCAACCTGCAAACCAACGTTCGCAACGATTCGGCCTATGCCGATGTGATTAACTCGGTGGGTTCGTTCAATACGTGGCGGCATACGGTAGCCTTTGGTACGGGCTTGTTGAACAACCGGTTTGCCTTTGATGGAAGGCTTTCCCAGATTACCTCTGATGGTTTTATTGACCGGGCCTCCTCGGATTTAAAGTCGTATTATCTCGCAGGAGGATACTATGGAAAAAAGACGATGATCAAAGCGATCACCTTTGGCGGTCGCGAAGTAACGTATCAAAGCTGGTATGGTGTGCCGGAGTCGCGGCTTCGCAGTGATGTTACCGCGATGCTCGAGACGGCCTCAATGGAGGGCTGGAATGCGGAACAGACGCAGAATCTGTTGACCAGCAACCCCCGCACTTTTAACACCTACATGTATGATCAGCAGGTAGACAATTACCGGCAGGATCATTACCAACTGCACACTTCGCATCTTTTTTCAGAAGCCATAACCGCCAACGTTGCCCTGCACTACACCCGTGGCCGGGGTTTCTACGAAGAGTTCCGGTATGACGATGCGTACTCTCGCTATGGACTGGATACGGTGCAAATCGGGACCGAGAAATTCGGCTCGACAGATCTGGTGCGCAGGCGTTGGCTCGATAATCATTTTTACGGGCTTACGTGGTCGGTCAACTATGATCGTGCACGCGTGCAGTCCACCCTGGGCGGGGGTTGGAACCAATACGATGGTGATCACTTTGGGGAAATCATCTGGTCAGCTCTCCCGATGGGTGTAGAAAAAGACTATCGGTATTATTTCAACAACGGGCATAAGACGGACTTCAATGTCTTCTGGAAAACGAGTTATGCCCTGAATGCGCGCTGGCAGGCATTTGTCGATTTGCAGTACCGCGGTATCCGCTATGCTACAGCCGGCCGCGAGAACCGTCAGTTTGACTTCGACATTTCGGCCGACTTTCACTTTTTTAATCCCAAGGCGGGGGTCACTTATTCACGAAATGAACGGGAGCAATTATATGCCTCTTATGCCGTGGCGAATCGTGAACCCGTGCGCGATGATTTTGTTGATGGCAGCTCAACTCGTGCTCCGAAACCTGAAACCCTTCACAACCTGGAAGTGGGTTGGCGCTGGCGTACGGAACGGGCTACGCTTAACGTGAATTACTACCTCATGAACTACCGCAATCAGTTGGTGCTTACGGGAGCGATTAATGACGTGGGGGCTAACATTCGCACCAATGTGCCGGATAGTTATCGCACGGGAGTTGAATTGGATGGATCGGTGCGCCTGCATGATAGAGTTCAATGGGCGGCCAACCTCACGCTTAGTCAAAACAAGATCAGGGAATTCACCGAGGTACTGTATGATTATGGAGCCAACTTTGACGAGTTCAACGAAATTCGAAACACCTACCGAAATACGGATATTTCATTTTCGCCCAACGTTATAGCTGGATCGGTGCTGGCGTTTACGCCCATTCGCGGTGTGGAATTGGCCTGGCTCTCCAAATATGTGGGTCGCCAGTTTCTGGACAACACGTCAAATCCGGACCGGCAATTGAATGCCTACTGGGTAAATGACCTGCGGGCTACGTGGTCGATCCGGCCGCGCGGCATGCGCGAGATTGCCATCAGTGCCTTGGCCAACAACCTGTTCGATCACGAGTATGAGTCAAACGGCTACACGTACGGATACTTTGGCGGTGCCGGTAATGAGTTCCGGCAGAATTACTTTTACCCCCAAGCCGGCCGGAATTACATGCTGATGCTGGCGTTGAAGTTCTAAGCTGGGTATTAGCTACTGGATTCTGGATCTTGCTGCCTTTGTCCAGCATCCAGTATCCAGTATCTAGTATCCAGTATCCAGTATCTAGTATCTGGTATCCAGTATCTAGTACCAGTCTGGTATCTTTGTGCCATGAAGAAT
>DAIPHR010000022.1:22312-22559 GCA_036771215.1 Cyclobacteriaceae bacterium | reverse complement strand
AACCGGATCGATCAGGCCCGCCTGCATGCACACATCATTTTTGAGCAAGACCCCGGCAATCCGCAGTACACGCCATTACTGACCCGGCTTGGTTTTTTTCGAAACTAGCAGTTGAAGTTCATTCCTCTGAAGTTCCGCTGGCAACCACAATGGGAATTCAATCGTGCGGCAACGAACCAATGACTAGCAGAGCAATCTACACCATTATGAGATAGGACAATAACAGGGCTGGCGTGAAAAACATGGT
>DAIPHR010000022.1:0-22302 GCA_036771215.1 Cyclobacteriaceae bacterium | reverse complement strand
GCATGATCTCTTGCCCTTCTTTGCTTTGTTAGAAACTTGAGTTTCGTCAGTTTCATTTAGAGTCGGTTTGGTTGCCCCTTGTTCAGGAATCAATTATACGGCAACGAACCAATAACCAGCAGAGCAATCAACAACATGATGAGGTAAGCCAGTAGCAACGCTGGCGTGAAAAACCTGGTGGAGGAGTACTGATCAAGCAGTTTCATTACCTGGATATGCCGGTATACCGAAAGCGCAAGGCCAAAAAACCCGGATAGCAGCAGGGTGAGACCAATCACGCGGGGCGTGATAAAACCAAGCAGGGGCGGCCGATGGTTCTGGGTCAATTGCGCTTCCAAAAACTTAAAGAGCGCAAAGCCGAAGGTCATCAACGTGGTGGCGGTACGGACCCACGCCAGCAAGGCCCGTTCCTGCGCCAGCCGGGCACGGTCAACACTCAGCTCTTCCTTTTTAATTTTCTTTTTCTTGTCGGGAGTTTTACTACTGTCCTTTGTTGCCGGGTTATCCACTTCAATTTCCATCGTTTCAACTGATAGTTTCGAAAAATTATACAACAGCTGGCACATTCAAAAATGCCGCAGGTCAAAAAGGCTGTTGGAAATGTATATGGGTTACTAACAAAAGCTAACTTGAACGCTGTCACCCCGCTATGCGTCTACCGGTTGTATTGAATGCCGCACCCCCATGCGCCTGCGTTGAAATTTTGTCTCCGTTTCTGAGCAAAATCATTGTGTTACGTGAGCTCCTGGCGAGCTTTCAAAATTCAGGTAAGCAATGAAAAAATCCGGAGCATTTGATAAGTGGCTGGAAACGGGCTATCTGTTGTTTGGACAGGAAGGACCGGAAGGCTTACAAGTGGAGCGGATGGCTCGAATTCTGGGACTGAATACATCCGGGTTCTATCATTACTTCGGAGATGTCGACACATTCATTGATGATCTACTTCGAATGCATCGGGCAAATGCGGAAGAATACACCGAAAAATTCAAGCGAGCCACCAACTTCGACCCCGATTTTTACTCGATGTTACTAGCTCATAAAGAAATCATATTTTTTCACATGCAACTGGTGCGGTTCCGCCACGAAGAACGTTATCAAACCGTTTACCGGGAATTGAATGCTTTGGTTGATCCGCAGATTGTGCGACTGTTCGCACCTTATGTGGGGCTTAACGATCAACACGAGCTGGCCGCGCGCTACTTCGATCAGGCCCGTGACATGTTTTACTCTCGGATTACCGAGGAGAATATGAACGAGCCATTTTTACGCAACTTAATTGATGACGTTCGGGCATTAATCAAGGACTTCATGCATCAGCCTGGCCATGGCAGTTAAACGAACGCGTTTAGTAGCTTATCTAGTTTTTTCAAACATTTGTCACGGTCAAATGGGGCCAACTCGCTCAGTGAATTATAACTCCTATTGAAAATGAAAAAGATACTTGCCCTTGTTGTGTGTACTCCGTTGTTATTAGGCTCTTGCTCCAGGGCCAAGACGTCCGTGTCGCCTGAAGAGGCACGCGCACTGGCTAAAGAAGCTTATATCTACGGTAATCCGCTGGTCGATAACTATCGTATTATCTACAACTACTTTGTGGATAGTGCCAATCCGGAATTCAAAGCACGGTTCAACACGGTTCGAAACATTCCGAAAGTGTATACTCCCGAAGATAAGGCTGTTCAAACACCAAACTCAGATACCCCCTACTCCATGGCATGCCTTGATCTACGGGCCGAGCCCGTGGTGATCACCGTACCGGCCATCGAAGAGAACCGTTACTTTTCCATTCAACTGATTGACGGGTTCACCCATAACTTCTACTACATCGGCAGCCGCACGACCGGAAATACCGGAGGCAACTATTTGGTTGTTGGCCCGGATTGGACGGCCGATCTGCCTGCCGGTTTCACCGAAGTGGTACGTTGCGAAACGCAATTTGCCGTTGCGGTAATTCGCACTCAACTCTTTGACCCTTCTGACCTGGAGAATGTGAAAAACGTGCAGGCTGGATATTCGGTCAAAACGCTATCGGCTTTTCGCCAGGAAGCAGCCCTTGCCCCGGCTAAAAAAATTGACTTTTTACAACCTCTGTCAAAAGAAGATCAGAAATCAAGCTTATTGTTTTTCGATCAACTTAATTTCTGGTTGCAATTCTGCACGGTTCATCCCAGTGAGAAAGAACTGACGGACCGGTTAGCCAAAATTGGCGTGGTACCTGGAAAAACATTTGACGCTGAAGCGCTGTCACCTGAACTAAAAGATGCGATGCTGGCCGGCATACAGGACGCCTGGAAGGCACTGGACGACTTGCGCACAGGTGACATCAAGAGTGGGCGCGTCACCAGTGGAGACTTGTTTGGAACCCGGGAATTTTTGAAGAACAATTACCTGTATCGTTTCGCGGGTGCAGCCATCGGCATCTACGGTAACTCCCGCGATGAGGCGATGTATCCCTTCTATCAGGTCGATAGTGGCGGGCAGCCGTTGGACGCTTCAAAAAACAGCTACACGCTAACCTTGCGCCCCGAGGATTTACCACCGGTCAATTCATTTTGGTCGTTCACCATGTACGAAATGCCTGCCAGTCTGCTGACGCCCAATCCAATCAATCGCTACCTGATCAATTCTCCGATGCTGCCCAAGTTGAAGATGAACAAAGATCGAACGATCACGCTATACATTCAGCATCAATCGCCTGGAAAAGACAAAGAGTCAAACTGGTTACCTGCACCCAACGGACCATTCATGGTCGTGTTGCGCCTCTACTGGCCGAAGCCTGAGGCGATCAATGGCACCTGGAAACGCCCCGAACTGACCTCTTCTCCGTTATAGCCAAACCTGATCTGAAAAACCAAAATAACTGTGTCATGAATATATTCAGATTCTCGCTCTCAGCAGCAATCGTTGGTCTATCGCTGGCCAGTTGCACATCAAAACCAACCGACTCGTCAGAAGCCTCCGCCACGAAGGCCGACTCCGTTGACAAAAAAGTATCGGCCCGCCCTGCACACTGGGGCTACGAAGGTGAAGACGGCCCGCAAGCCTGGGCTACGCTTAGCCCGGCCTACGCGCTGTGCGGCACAGGCACGGGCCAGTCGCCCGTTAATTTTGTAAAAACAGATGCCAGAGGCGGGGCCACGTGGCGGCTGGATTACAAGTCAACTTCTCTACGCATCGCGCACAATGAACACATGGAAGACATTATCGAAAACGGGCACACGATTCAAATTACCGTGGAAGAAGGCAGCGTGTTCACATTTGCCGGTAAACACTACCATCTGAAACAGTTCCACCTTCACACCCCCGGTGAGCATACACTTGACGGGCAGCATGCCCCGATGGAAATACACGTGGTACACCAGGCCGATAACGGCACACCGGCCGTGGTAGGCGTTTTGTTTCAGGAAGGAACCACACCGAACCCCAACTTCGAAAAGATTATCGCCAACCTGCCCAATGCCAAGGGCGAAAGCAAACACATTACCGATGTGAACTGAAATTCGGGTATGCGCTCAATTCGATCCTGGGTTTCTGTACCCGATGGCTAACCACAAACTGAAGATTTTGGCCACGATGCAACTAGTGCGAAACCGGAACGTGCCCATGCTTATGGAAACCTATCGGGAGGTGACGCAGAAAATTGATACAGCCCTGCTGCCATTATGGGCCGAATTTATTGGCCTGGCACATAACCAGCTGCTGGCCTTGCGCTACTTTGAGATGATTCGGAACATGTTCTTTTCCCGCATCACCGACAACACGCTTCACAATGATTTCCTGGTTATGCTGGCAACCGAAGCAAAGGGACTTGTGCTGGACCTAAAACGGACCTAACCACTTTTTTACGGGCAGTACGTCAGCTTTTGCAAATTAGACGTGGCCGTTCACACCTGCGCAATTCGTTTCTGATTAAGTTTGCGATATTCGTAACTCAAAACCCTATCAATCAATCCATGAAAGCATTACTACGTTTGGTACTTCTCGGTGTCATAACCTTGGGGATCGCTTCGTGCAATCCTCCTACAGCAGAATTAGCCACAGCCGTTCCCGGTCAGTTGGATCGTACGGTTCTGCCAATCAAAGAACCCACGTATCCCGTCATTACCGAACTGGATGCACGAAATGCAAAAGCGCCCGCCCGGTTTGAGGTAAAAGCGCCTGATCAGGCGCCAAATGTGGTGATTGTGTTGGTCGATGACATCGGATTCGGTCATTCCAGTGCCTTTGGTGGCCCCATTCAAATGCCCACGCTGGAAAAGCTGGCCGCAAACGGATTGAAGTATAACCGGTTTCATACTACGGCTTTGTGCTCACCTACCCGCACGGCTCTGCTAACGGGCTACAATCATCATTCGAACAATGCCGGTGCCATCATGGAAGTAGGCACTGCGTTCCCGGGGAATACGGGAATCCGTCCTCAATCCATAACTCCTGCCGCACAAGTGTTGCGCATGAACGGGTATAGCACGGCTGCCTTTGGAAAGTACCATGAGACGCCCCCCTGGGAAGCATCCGTTTCGGGGCCGTACGACCGCTGGCCTACCGGCTCCGGGTTCGATAAGTTTTACGGATTCATTGGTGGCGAAACAAACCAGTGGCACCCCATGGTGTATGACGGCAACACGCGCGTGTACCCAAATGTGGAGGACCCCAACTATCACTTTACCACCGACATGACGGACCGTGCTATTGCCTGGATGAACACACAACAATCCTTGACCCCAGAAAAGCCCTTTTACCTGTATTTTGCCACCGGTGCCACTCATGCTCCGCACCATTCGCCCAAAAGCTTTATCGAAAAATACAAGGGCAAGTTTGCGCAGGGCTGGGATAAAGTGCGCGAAGAAACACTGGCTCGCCAAAAGAAACTTGGCGTGGTTCCGGAAAATACCGTGCTGGCACCCAAACCGGAAGCAATCAAAAACTGGGAAGACCTGACGGCTGATGAGAAACGCCTTTTCGAGCGTCAAATGGAGGTATTTGCCGGATTTGCCGAACACACCGATTATGAAATCGGTCGCCTCGTGGCTGCTTTGGAAGAACGTGGTGAACTGGAGAATACCATTTTTCTGTACATCGTGGGCGACAATGGATCAAGTGCAGAGGGCGGCATGATCGGTATGTTTAACGAAAACACCTATTTCAACGGTGTCCAGGAAACGCTAAACATGCAGCTTGATAAAATTGACAAGCTGGGTACGGAAGAAACCTATAACCATTTTGCCGCTGGCTGGGCCGTGGCCGGTAACACACCTTTTACGTGGACCAAACAGGTTGCCTCCAATTTTGGCGGCACCCGAAATGGTATGGTAATGCATTGGCCAAAAGGAATACAGGCGAAAAACGAAGTACGTTCGCAGTTCCATCACGTTATCGATGTGGCACCCACGGTGTATGAATGCGTGGGCGTTCCCGCTCCACGTGTTGTAAATGGAATCGAACAACGCCCCATCGAAGGCGTAAGTATGAAATATTCGTTTGACAATGCCACTGCTCCGGATGCGCGAAAAACCCAGTACTTCGAAATGATTGGCAACCGGGCTATTTACCATGAAGGTTGGTTTGCTGGCACGATCCACAAAGCACCCTGGGAAGCTAAGCCCCGAAGGCCATTGACCGAAGATATCTGGGAACTGTACAACGTAAATGAAGACTTCAGCCAGGCGAAAAACATTGCCGCTGAGAACCCGGGGAAACTCGAGGAGCTGAAAAAGAAATTCATGGATGAAGCCGTGAAGTACAACGTATTACCGATTGACGATCGTGGAATTGAACGACTCGATCCGGCTATTGCTGGTCGGCCTGACCTGATGAACGGAAAAACATCGCTTACTCTTTATGAAGGCGCAACCGGCATCCCGGAAAATGCATTCATCAATATCAAAAACACCTCGCTTACCATAACCGCGCAAGTAGATGTTAAAGCCAATACAAATGGAGTAATTGTATGCCAGGGGGGTGACTTTGGTGGTTGGACATTTTATGTATTGGATGGCAAGCCAGCCTACTCCTACAATTGGGTAGGGCTTGAGACATTTACCGTTACATCCAACACAAAGCTTCAGCCTGGTAAACACACCCTTAGGTTTGATTTCGCCTATGAAGGTGGCCGCGGAGCTGGCGGCATGGCATCCATTTTTGTAGATGATAAGAAAGTGGCGGAGGGAAAAATCGAAAAAACAAACGCCAACACGTTTGGTATCGATGAATCGGCTGACGTTGGAGTAGATGAAAATACACCCGTGTATCCACCCTATAAGGGTAAGGAGAAGTTCACCGGAAAGATTGAAAAGGTTGTGATCAGTACCCGATCTTAAAAGACATAAACCTTTGCCAATGAAAACGAAAAGATTAGTGCTTGTGTTCATTGCACTGGCAGCTTCGCTTGTTGCTTTTGCCCAGAACGAAAACCTGACCCTGGCTATTAGCGCAGCCGATGAGGCGAACAACGAAAAGCTCAAAGCGTACATCTGGAAACGCAAATCGGACGTCTCCGTGGATGGTCAGGTTAAGCTGACCACGATCACCGAGTTTAGTTTTGACGACCAGGGAAAACTGCAGGCCAAGCTCGTGGATGCTGAAAGCAGCGTGGAGCAAAAACGCGGTATCCGCGGAAAGATGCAGCAAAACGCAGTGGAAGATAAAGCGGAATATGTTCAAAAAGCTCTGGAACTATCCGTGGCCTACACGTTTATGACCAAAGGCCAATTGATGGACTTTTTCTCCAAAGCCACCGTTACGGAAAGCGGTGAAACCCTTGAAGCCACGGCCGCAGACGTGTATGTCAAAGGTGACAAACTCACGCTGCTGATCAACAAAAAGACAAACCTGTACGTGAAAAAGACGTTTAGCAGCCTGCTCGGGAAAGACCCGGTGAGTGGTGAAATCAATTACGAGAAGTTCAGTTCCGGCATCAATCACGGAACCACCACCGTACTGGATATGCCTGCCCAGAAAATGAAAATCAACGCGGTGAATCAGGACTATACACAGCGCGTTAAGTAACGTGGTCCGTCTTTTGAAGCGAGGGTTGGCGGGCTTAGGCCTGGTGGTAGCAACAGTCTCCATCGCACGCTCACAGACGAATGAGCAGTTATGGTTTGAGTACATGCTGAATTATCCGTTTGCCAACTCCTGGAATGTGGAGTTGGCTGGGTCGTACAGCACGGCATTTACCTCACCCCGATGGCGGGCATTCGATGTACAAGTTACACCCGAGTACGCGTTGAGCCAAAACGTGGACCTGATGGGTGCCCTGTTGGTGAGCAATACCTTTCAAAACCAGTCGCTGGAAACACTCGAGATTCGCCCTATGGTGGGTGCCCGATTTCACTTTACTCCCAACAGGCGCATACTTACCCGTTTGCTGGTGCGTTTCGAGCAACGCAATTTTCAAAATCAGGAAACGGGAGAATGGAGCGAAAGTAATCGGAGCCGTTTGCGAGCTGAATTTTTGATTCCATTCAACAAGCCGACCATGTTTTCAGGGGATCATCTGTGGTACGGCTTGCTGGACGGTGAAGCCTTTTTGGTGATGAATCAGGACGTGGAGGAGCGATTTGCCAATCGCCTCCGGATTCGCACCGGCATCGGGTATCGCATCAGCTATTCGTTCAGGGTTGAATTCGTGTACACACTTCAAAAAAGTCGCAACACGCTGGAGGATTCCTTTTCTACCACCGACCACATATTCCGGGTTCGCGTCAAACACTTTCTGCGAAAGGTAAAACCCACGAACGCCTCGGGAGTCGGCAACTGAAGTCGCCTTTACTTTTTTCGTTTACGTGGAAATTTCTTAAAGATCTTAGCGGTGTAATCAGCAATCAAATCCTCGATATCGTCCATAGGCTTAAACGTCTTATTCACCAGGCCGGACCAGATTATTTTACCGCTGGAGGCATCGTACACCACATATTTCAGCATTCCGTTTTCCTCCGTGGTAGCGGTAATTTTTCCTCCGGCTACCGGCCCCGCGGCCGACACATAGTCGCCCGGCCCACCCACGGCAACCCCTACGGAAAGTGTAGGGCTTTGAGAATAGTGCGTGATCTCTTCCACTGAAGTAAAGAACATAAAGATCGCCTGCGGGCGAAGCGTATCCTGCCGAAAACCGAGCGCCTTCAATTCCGTGTCTGCCCGGTAGGTAATGAATCCTCCGAAAATCTTGTCCTTCCGGTAACGATTGAGCACACTGTCGCCTGGAGCGAGCCAGGCATACGTGGTGAACCGATCAAAGTCCAGGCGGGTGTCGTAGTCTGTTTTCACGGATTGTGCAACCGTCTTGCCGGAGGTAAACAAAACCGCGAGCAGGAAAAAAATGCGCATCATTTCTATTTGTTTGGTAAACACGACTCCATTTTACAATTCTACTGCCGCCATTTTGGTGGCAAACCGCTGAGCCAGAATGGTACCCAACAGCGAGGTCACGACCATCAGAACCAGAATGCTGTTCAGTAAGGCACTGTCAATCAGGCGCTCCCCGGCAGCGTTCATGCTTTCATAGGCCACCAGCGCCACCGCCAGAGTTGAGGAAACCTGCGGAATCGTGAGCGAACCGATCAGTTTTTTTGAAATTCCGTCAAACTTTAACCAGGTGCCCGCCCATTGCGCTGCCAGTATTTTCGTAACCACCAGCGTACCGGACACTCCCACGACCAATCCGAAGTGCTCGCGCACCGTTTGCAGTACCGTTTTGGGATCAATTAACACCCCTAATGAAATAAAGAAGGCTGGGATAAACAGCGTGTTGCCAAGTGTTTCCAGTTGCCCGCGGATGCCTTTGTTGGGCAATGTAGAGCTAACGGCCAGGCCGGCCAGAAATGCCCCCACAATCGAATCCATGTTAACCAGCTCTGCCCCCTGCGCAGCCACAATAACGACCAGCAACAAAAAGATCAACTGTTGAGCTGGGTCGTCCCCGAGTCGTTTAAACACATTATTGCCCAGCCAGCGAAAGGAGATGATCACCCCGGGGATGAACGCAACAATGAAAATTAATTGAATGAAAAACGCACTCCAGACAAATCCGGTGGTGTGAATGGGTAGACAGATGGCAAACATTACCAGTGAGGTAATATCCGTTATGGCCGTAGCGCCTACGGTAACGGCAACGGCCTCGCGTTTGGCCACCCCCGCGTTGATCATGATGGGATAGGCAATGACCGAGTGAGAGGAGAAAAGAATACCGATCATCAACGAAGTGAGAAATCCATAACCGAAAACAAAGCCAAGCACGATCCCCCCGCTCAGGGGCAAGGAAAACAAACAGCCAGCCAACAGCATCGACTTCCGGATGTTCCTCTTGAGATCCTCAATTTCAATGTCAAGGCCCGAGAAAAAAAGCAGCAGGAGTTTGCCGAGGATAGCGAAAATCATGAGCACCTCGCCATTCTCCCGAAACAGGTGAAGGCCACGCGGACCAAAGGCAACGCCTATCGCAATAAGAGCCAGCACTCCGGGCAGACGGAATCGCTCAAAAATCCGCGGTGCCAGCAACACGAGAGCAAATGCCAGCGCAAAGCGCACCAGAGGCGATAAGCCTTCAAAAGCCTGTTGGATGTAATCAATCATAGGCCGTGCCAGACGAGAGGAAACTGCATTGAACTGACCACGTTACCAACCTCCTCCCAGCGCTTTATACAGGCGAACGGTGGAGATCAACTGGCTTTGCAAAGCCACCGATTTTTCGAATTGGGAATTATAAAGTTCCCGCTCCGCATCCAACACCTGCAGGAAAGAGGTATATCCATTATCATACAGTGCTTTCGAAAGCATCAATGACTTCTCGGTAGCGGCCACCTGCGTTTGGCGCGCCTTGAATTCATTTCGATAGGTGCGTATTTCCGCCAACGAGTTTTCCACTTCCGCGAATGCTGACAACACCGTGCGCTCGTAATTGAAGCCAACTTGTTGCAGCTTAGCTCGCTCAACCTCTACCCTGCGTTTGTTTTGGTTGAACCGAAAAATCGGCCCGGCTAACTGACCCGTCACCGATCCGACTAATGCATCCCCCGAAAATAGGTTAGATACCTCAGGGCTAGCCACACCCAGAAAACCGGTGAGGCTGAGGGCCGGAAAGCGAATGGCCACGGCAATTCCCACACGTTCGGTCTGCGCAACCAACTGTTGTTCGGCCGAGCAGATGTCAGGCCTGCGCTCAAGCAATTCTGAAGGTAATCCACTGGGAATTTCAACCGGCATAGCTTGTGCTTCGTTTTCGAGGCCACGCCTGATGGGTTGGTAGGTGCGACCCAGCAGAACGTTAATTGCATTTTCGGTTATTATAGCAGCACGCTCCAGACTGTACAACTGCGACTCAGCTGCCGCAGCAATCTGTTCTGCCTGTAGCTTGTCCAATTCCGACACCTGCCCTTTTTCAAACCGCAGCATGATAATGCGGAGATATTCCTTGCGCGTGTCGAAAGTTCGTTGCGTAATGGCTAATCGCTCATCCAAACCCCGAAGCTGGAAATACAACTCTGCTACCTGGGCCACCAGGCTGATATAGACGGACTTTCGCGTTTCGTCTGTTGAGACCAATTCGGCATAGGCGGCCCGGTTAGCGTGACGCAGCCGGCCCCACAAGTCAATTTCCCAGGATATGTTTCCCATCAACGAAACCGAATTACCGGGAAATCCGACACCGGCCTGTGAAGCCGATGACCGAAACTCAGACGCACGACCCTGTGCACGGTAGTCGAGAAAGGGAAACAGGTTAGCCTGGTTAAATCCGAGAACCGCCTTGGCTTCGTCAACACGTGCGATGGCAATTTTCAAATCATAATTAGCTTCAATGGCCAGCCGAATCAACCCCTGAAGGGTGGTGTCCTGGTATACATCCCACCACTTCAGATTGGTAATTGAGTCTGACGGTGCCGGGGCTTGCGCGTAACGTTCGGGTTTACGGGTATCGGGGCGCGAATACTTCGGGCCCACCATGCACCCGGTCACCGCTAACATCAAACCGATACCTACACAAATTCTTTTCATATCAATGTGCCGATTGAGAGGAAGCGGTTGCCTCCGGTTTCTTTTTGCTGCCAATGCTTTCAATGAACACAAACAAAGCAGGTACGACAATCACACCGACAATCGTTGCGATGAGGGTGCCCATAAACACCGCCATACCCATCACCTTGCGCGCTTCTGCACCTGCTCCTTCGGCTGTCAATAAAGGTACCACGCCCAACATAAACGCAAACGAGGTCATCAGAATAGGACGCAGCCGAAGCTTGGCTGCCTCCAAAGCCGCTTCGTACAACGGCTTACCTTGTTCATACAGCATTTTCGCAAACTCCACGATCAAGATGGCATTCTTCGCGGTCAAACCAATCAGCATAACCAATCCGATTTGAGCAAATACATTATTCACATAGCTGGTGCTCCACAATCCACCCAACCATAAACCAAAGAATGCACCCAGCAAAGCCGCAGGCACACCCAACAAAACACTGAACGGTAGTTTCCAACTCTCGTATTGTGCAGCTAAAATCAGAAATACAAAAACGAGGGCCATCAAAAACATAGTGCCTCCCGTACCCTCGGCCGCCTTTTCCTGATAACTCATGTTACTCCATGCATATCCAATCTCTTTCGGCATGGTGGCAGCCACTTCCTCCAGTGCGCGCAAGGCATCGGCCGAACTGTAACCCTCCTGGGGCGCTCCGGAAATCTCCGCAGACCGGTACATGTTGAAGCGGTTCGTATACGAGGGCCCGGTAACATCTTCGACAAACACCAGCGTATTGAGCGGCACAATATTTCCCTTTCGGCTACGCACATAGTAACGTCCCAGATCTACGGGTTGCACCCGGTCTTCGGCTTCTGCCTGCACATACACGCGGTACTGGCGCCCAAACCGGTTAAAATCATTCACATAAGCCGAACCCAGATAGGTGGAAATAGTGCTCGTTACTTCGGAGAGGTCGATACCCATTTTTTCCACCTTATCATAATCGATCACAATACGTTTTTGGGGAACGTTGGCGCGGTAGAGCGTAAAGGCACTTCCGATCTCGGGTCGTTTCCTGGCTTCTGCAATAAAGGCACGCGCCTGAGCATCAAGAAATTCGGGTGAGTTACCCGAGCGATCCTGCAATTGGAGCGTGAACCCTGATGATGTTCCTAAGCCCTCAATAGCAGGCGGACCGAAAGCGATAGCCGTAGCCTCAGTTATGTTATTCCGAAACGCGATATTGGTCTGCATGATCAGCTGTTTCGCTGTCCGGGCCCGTTCGTCCCACGGTTTGAGCGACACGAACACAAATGCATTGTTGGTGGAGAATGACTGGGTGAGCAAGCTATAGCCCAACACCATGGTACTATATTCGATGCCCTCCACTTTACTGAGAATGGCTTCCACCTTTCTGGCTACCTCATCTGAACGCTCCAACGAGGAGGCATCCGGTAGTTGTACGTTGATCAGGTAATAACCCTCATCTTCTTCCGGAACAAAGCCGCCCGGCACAGCACGACCCAACAGCCCGGAAAACACCAGAACAATAACCATAATGAGCACCGACCGAACAGACTTGCGCGCCACGATGCCGGCTACACCCGTGTAACCCAGCGTGAATTTGTCGAACACGCGGTTGAATCCATTGAAAAACCGTTGCAACCACCCATTGGACTCCTTTTTAGGTCGAAGAATAATAGCGGCTAAAGCCGGGCTCAGCGTGAGGGCATTAAAGGCCGAGAACAATACCGAGATGGCGATGGTAATGGCAAACTGCTGATACAATCGCCCGGTAATACCTCCTGCAAAGGCTACCGGAACAAACACCGCGGCCAGAATCAACGCAATAGCCACTACGGGGCCACCCACCTCCTTCATTGCCTTTTGAGTTGCCTCACGCGGGTTCATACCATGCTCAATGTTGTGAATCACGGCCTCCACCACCACAATAGCGTCATCTACCACCAAACCGATAGCGAGCACAAGGCCCAGTAAAGACAACACATTTACCGAAAAACCTAACAGTGGAAAGATGATGAACGTACCGATAAGACTGACGGGTACTGTCAGCAAAGGGATAAGGGTAGCCCGCCAATCCTGGAGGAATAGAAAGACCACCAGAATAACCAGCACTACGGCTTCAAACAACGTGTGCACAATTTCTTCAATACCAACAGACACGGCCCGCGTGGTGTTGAGCGAAATATCATGTTTCAGATCTTCCGGAAACCGGGTGGCCAGTTCATTCATGGTGGCTTGCACCCGTTCTGCCACGTCCAGTGCGTTTGATCCCGGCATTTGGTACACCACGATGGTAGAGGCCGGCTTGCCATTCAAACGGCTTGTCGCATTATAATTTTCCAGGCCAAGCTCAATTCGGGCGATATCTTTCAACCGCACGATGGCACCCTGATCGTCTGCTTTTATTATGATTTCGCCAAACTGCTCCTCGGAGATGAGTCGTTCCTGCAACGTAACGGTGTAGGTATACTGCACCCCGGCAACTGCTGGAGGTGCGCCAAACTTACCACCGGGGGCAATCGCATTTTGCTTCCGCACCGCGTTTGCGACATCGTTCACCGTTAGCCCCAGCTTGGTCAGTTGCTCCGGTTTCAGCCAGACGCGCATCGCATAGTCAGCACCTCCGAACAAGGCGATGTCGCCCACGCCTTGCAGGCGTTTCAACTGATCCACGATGTTGATGTTGGCGTAATTGTTCAGGAAGGCGCCATCATACGTTCCATTAGGCGATGACAGCCCAACGAGCATTACAGGAAAAGCCAGCGATTTCTTGGTGGTTACGCCCATGTTTTTAACCTCCACCGGCATGCGGGCGCTGGCTTGCGATACCCGGTTTTGTGTCAGCATGTTGGCATTGTCGAGATCAGTGCCTACCTCGAACGACACGGATAGCGACATGGAACCATCGGCCGAGTTGGTGGACTTCATGTACAGCATTTTCTCAACACCATTGACTTGCTGTTCAATGGGTGTTGCCACCGCTTGCTCCACATTAACCGCGTTTGCACCGTTAAAGGAGGTGGTGATTTGCACCATGGGTGGTGTGATGTCCGGGTATTTGGAGATTGGAATTCCGCGAAGGGTAATTAATCCCATGATGATCATCAGGATTGAGATGACCATCGCCACAATGGGCCTTCGGATAAAAAATTCACTCATAGACGAGCCTGTATGGGGTTATTGCGGTTGCTGGCCAACATCTGGCCATTTCATCTCAACCACATCAATCTTTGAATTGGGCGTGATGGAAGCAGTGCCAATCACGGCTACACGCTCTCCGGGCTCAATACCCTTGGTTATGATCCAGGCATCACTCACCTTAGGCCCCACCTGCACCACACGAGCCTTCAGCGTACTGGAGTCTGTTACTGTAAATACCTGCGACAAGGTCTGCAATTGCATCACCGCGCGCTGCGGAACGAGAACCGCCTTCGGAAATGTGCTGACCAACACACGGGCCTTCACGTAAAGCCCCGGACGAAGTATACCGGTAGGATTGGCAAAAGACGCCTCTATCGTTAATGTTCCGGTTGTCGGGTCAATTTCACGATCAGCAAAATTAACTTCTCCCTGCTCGGGGTAAATCGAGCCATCGGCCAGCACCAGTTTGACATACCGCAGACTTTGACGTTCCTCCTGACTAAGTTTGGACAGCCGCAAATATTCGCGTTCGCTGATTTGAAAACGCACGCGAACAGCGCCAATGCTGGAGATTGTGGTTAGAACAGAGTTTGACCCCGCGCGGCTGGTATAGTCGCCCACACGCACGTTCGAAATTCCAACAATACCGTTGAAGGGAGCATACACCCGGGTGTAGCCCAGCTCGATTCGCGCGTTCTGCAATGATGCCTCAGCCGCCCTCACGTGTGCTTTGGCGGCCTCAAAGGAAGCGGTGGCATTGTCCAAATCTTTCTTGCTCAGCGCATTCATATCCGCCAGGGGTTTAACCCGGCTGAGTTCATTCTGAGCGCGCACAAGTTCGGTTTGCGCACTGGCCAGGGTGCTGGATTCGCGGTCGACCTTGGTTTGGTATTGCACGTCATCGATGACATACAACAGGTCGCCCTTCTTCACCATAGAACCTTCTTTGAAGTTCACCGATGTTACCCAGCCCTCAGCCCGCGACCGGATATCCACATCTGACTGGCCATAAACCTGAGCCACAAAATCTTCATAAATCGGCACATCCATTTGAATGGCCCGGGCCACATTTACTTTTACCGGAGGTAGCTGAGGGGCCTGCCTCTGCCGTGTGCAGGCTGCTAATACTGCTACAGCCACCACAAAGTGAAAAACACGCTTATGCATAGTTTAGGTAGGTCGTCCTTGTTTCTAGGACAGACTCGTAAAACTACAACTAACTTGGGCGCATGCAAAACCAAATGCCAGCCCCAGGCACCTAGACGGAGCCGTTCAACGAGCGGCCGGCCAGCAGGCAGCAACACCATTTGAAACTGAGGAAAAAAGGTTGTTACTTGAGGCGGCATATTGCTGAACCTGTAACCATTATGAAAACATTTACCACACTACTTATTGTTCTTGTCTCGGCCAATTTGGCTTTCTCACAAGCACCGGCAGCCAAGGCTCCTGCCGGCAATTGCTATTCCGACTGGTACTCGCTTTTTAAAGAGCGAGGCGCCAAGCCGATTCCGGATGGTCAGCAAGACGTGGTGATTGCCTTCCGCAGCGCGAATTATTCCGAGTGCTTTATGGGCCGTATCAGTGTTTTAGGTGGCAAGGTAAACGGGCGCCTGCAGGTACAAAAGACTGATGGTACATATGAAGAATGGGACAAACGAGTTCATGAAGCTTACTTCGACACCAATGGCAACATCAAGAATGAAAAGATGCTTGAAATCACCAACGGCATGACAGCGGAATTCCTGATTACCGAAGGGGAATACGCCCGCCTGTTCTTTTTTAAATTCGTGGCCGACAAGCCTAAGGCCAACAAGAAAGCACCTTCGCCTGCTTCGCTGGTCAAGAATTAGATCGATTTTCGACCTTTACAAAGACAAAAAAGAGGCTGCCCCTTGGGCAGCCTCTTTTCATTCCATAATTGGTGGTCTCGAATTCAACTCAGCGCCTTCGACCTCCACCTCCGCCCCCACGATTTGCTCCTCCACCGCCCTGGTACGCACCACCCATGTTGCCACCGCGGTTCATGTTGTTGAAGTTGGAGTTATTCTGAACGCTACGCTGGCGATTCTGATAGTCACGATTCATGTTGGACGGTTGTTCGCGGGGTTGTTGCCATTTATCACCGTCCCGCTGATTCCAATTGCCGCCATTATCACGTTGGTACACGTTACCATTTCGGTCGGAATAGACGTTGTTATCCTTGCGCGGGCCGGCATTAGCGGGTTGGGTAGACGGTTGCGGGCGCCTGTTGTTACCCGCCTGGTCACGGGTGCCCAACGATGGCTGGGTGCGTTTCACATCTCGTGTAGAGACATCATTCCTGCGATTATAGATGTTGTTGGACCGATCAATGTTGATATTCACGTCTCCGTTGATGTACGTGGGGCCACGGCCACCGTACATGCCACCCCGGTAGGGCGGATAATAAGGGGGGCGATGGTATGGAGGCCCCCAGTAGCCACCCCCACCATACATGCTAAAGGAAAACCAGCCGTAGCTGTAATGAAAACCCATGCTCCAACCCGTCCAGGGATTGTAGTGCATGCTGAAGCCGTACGTAACCGGACGAGGATAGTAATACGGGCCATACCAGGGTGAGTAGTAGTAGCCCGTGCCGTAGACAACCGTAGGGCCGTATACATAACAGCCCATGTAACCGGGTGTATAGCCCACGTACACTACGTCCGGAGTAGCATCGTATACATATACATACTTCACGTTATAGGCGGGCGAACTGGCCGGGATGCCCTCCACCTCTTTCGGTCGTGAATCACTCACTGACCACGGTCCCTGGGGTGACGCGGCTGCAAACCAAACGCCTTTGTCGACACAGAAATACTGGCTGCCGGATTTGATCACCGTGCTGGACGTGTTCATGGCCAATTCCAATGACGTGCCCTCTATCTTCTCAAACTTTGGTTCACCATCGTAGCTAACCGAAGTGGTGGCCTTCTTTCGATCCACCTTGGCGGTTTGCGGAACCTGAGCATCGCGAATCGCATCCTGACTGGCCGGTGTGCCGGCCACGAACGCCAATACATTGTCTTTGTCCGAACCTTCGGGAATCTTGCCAAAGTCAGCCGGCAATTTGTCGGATGCCACAAACGTCCATGGACCCTCCAGTTTTGCACTCGCATACCAGCGGCCCGCCAGCAGAACATAATAGTTTTGATCACTAATGTTCTTGAAGATATCATCCGGGGAGTTTGACACGTAGAGCAGGCTGGTGCCCGTGATGTTTGTAAATTTGGCATCACCGGTCGACTGAATCACTTCGGCCGGAACGGTGCTGACGAGCACAGCGGGAGGACCACCGTCTGGTTTCTGACCCTTCTCGGTAGTGGATTTTTTTAGCTGTTGATCAATGCTGGCAATGGCTTTGGGAAGAGTGCTGACCGGGCTATACCCGTCTTTCAGTGATGGGGAAGCATACCAAAACTGCCCTCCATACAAATAGTATTTCTTGTCCTCCGGATTTTCCACAATCAGAAAGGCAGAGTTAACGACACGGTTCATCTTCAACTTGTCGTCTGGCTGCAACTTGGGTTCCCCGTCTACGAGCACAAGTGTGGTGGGTGTTTTAGTATAGAAGATGACGGGCGGGTCATTCTTCAGGTTCTCGCTTACTTGTGCCTGTTCTTGTTCAAGGGTGGCAATCAAATCATCCAGTGACCCGCTCAATCCCCACGTGGGAATCTCATACTCCAGCAATTGCCGGAGTTTTTTCAATTGTTCTTCATTTTCGAAACCAGGAAGTTTTACCTCCTCAATAACGATGCTTTCCAGGGTTACAATACGCGTATCCCGATCCGTGAGGATCGTAGCCGTATACCAGAAAACACCAAACAAAGGCTCCGTACCTGCCTGTTGCACAGCGCTGAATGCGGCACGCCCGGTAGTTCGGTTTCCCTTCATCGTTTCGGGTTGCGGCTGATAAACCGTGATGATCGCGCCATTTTTTGCCTTGATCTCACGCGGCCATTGTGCCCAACCGGTAACCCAGCAAAAAACAAACAGGACAGTCGTCAACCAGCAGATTCGGCTTATCATACCAATAACATTTGTGGGAAAGATAATGAATTTACCCTGCGGCTCGGATAAGCGGTGCGGAAGACAGGCAGCTTTCCATAAAAAAATATTGATCTTTGACGATGTTTCGCTGCGCCAGCATTATTCTCGTAGCCATCCTCGCTGCAGGTTGTACGCGCATTAAACCGGAAGCCCCGGCCCGAACAACGGTAGACTCTACCCTGACGGTTCCTCTCTCCGAATTGAACGTACCCGTCTTTTTTCCAATAGCTGAATTGGAAAAAATCGCAAACAGCAAGTTGACCGCTAAAGTATTTGAGGCGAAGGTGCCGCTCTCTAAAAATAATGATACACTAGACCTCGCCATCACTCGATTTGAACCCGTTAAACTTGCCTACAACGGCAAGCGCGGCATAACCTACGTTTTGCCGATGCGGGTAGACGGACATTTGCGAAGCCGGGTGGCTGGCATACGGGTACAGAATAAAAAGCCCGTGACGGCCCGCGTTATCATTACGCTTTATTCTGATCTCTATCTGGATCGCGACTGGAATCTCGCTCCCCAAACTAAACTGATGAATCTCGAATGGGTCGAAGAACCCCGGGTGAACGTAGCCGGTATTAAGGTAAATCTGAGAGGACCGCTGGAGCGTGCCTTGCTCCAAAACGAAAGCAAAATGACGGACAAGTTGGATGCAACAATTAAGGAATCAGCGAAAATTCGCCAATCGATCGAAAAGCTCTGGCATGATATTCAGAAGCCCATCCGGATCAATCGTCAGGTTGTGCCTGTTTGGCTGAAAGCGGATGCCGAAGATATGAATGCCCGACTCATCTTTCATTCCAAAGATACGCTGGTAATTGAGGTTGGGTTGAAGACGAGAATTCAAACCATACTGGACTCGGCCAACAACCCACCCGAAAAAAAAGGTCTACCTGGTTTTCGGATTAAGCCCGACAACAGCCCGGGTATGGTTGCGTATGTGAAGGCAACGGTGCCGTTCAGCAAACTAAACGAGGTGCTTCGACAGGTCACCGACACTATGCGCCTGCGGGTGAACGGGCGGGAGATTCGCGTAAAAGAGGTAGAGGTTTACGGCACTACAGGCGGAGTGGCTATTCGGTTGCTTCTTCGGGGCGACCTGCGGGCCGAGGTTTACCTGCGCGGCAAGGTTGGGTTTGACTCCACCGAACACCGCGTGGTCATTGACGACTTCGGCTTCGATATGAACTCCGATCAGGCCTTATTAGCCGCAGCCGACTGGCTCACACATGATGTGATTATCGACCGACTACAGCCCTATTTGTCGCTGCCCATGCGCCACACGTTCGATGCCTTGCCTGCCCTGATCACCAAAGGCATTGAGCGCGGAAAACTGGGATCAAAAATTGATTTGTTTATACCGCAATGGACCGTGGGTGTGGAACACACATTGATTACCCGAACCGATATTCAGTTGATTGTGGTTGCGCGCGGGCTGGCCGCAGTGCAACTGGAAAAGGCTTTGTTTAGCAAACAAACGATGACCCGTTCCAAAAAAACAAACTAACTTTCCTTTCCGAAACATCTTGAAAAAGAACCAGCTCATTCTTCTGTTCGCTTTGCTGACGTGCTTGTTCGGCCGAGCGGGTGCGCAGACTACACCCGTGAATATCACGCCCGCAGATTCGGCCTGCCAGCCCACGGATTTATCCGAGGTTATCCGAAGATTCCGTCACCTGCCACCCCCAACCCGATCGACCTCAAACTCACTGATGCTGGTACCTATTATTGGCTCTAACCCCGCCACCGGATTCATGTTTGGGGTGGGTAGCCAATTCGCCTTCAAGATGCCGGAATCCCGTTTGTATTCGTTCCTGAGCGGAAGCCTGCAAGCTACCACCAAGAACCAGTATATCCTGATGTTAAAAAACAATGTGTATACGCGCAGAGAGCGTTTCTTTCACACAGGCGATTGGCGGTTTATGATCTATTCACAACCTACCTATGGATTGGGTACCAATGCCCCTGTGGGCGGCATTCTCGATTACCAGTTCAGTCTGGCTGGCCAGGATACTGAACAGGACTCGCTTGCGCAGCCCATGAAATTTGATTTCGTTCGCCTTCATCAGACGCTCGGGATACGACTTAAGGATGGTGTGTACCTGGGAATGGGCTATCACTTTGATGGCTACTTCAGGGTGCGGGACGAGCGTCTTCGGCTTCCACCGGGCGATTCGCTCATCACCTCGCATTATGGATATAATTCCTTTTACGGATTTGATACCGAGAATTATTTTATCTCAACGCTACACGCATCTGCTATTGTAGATACGCGCGATAACATGCTGCAACCTCACCGGGGCTATTACCTGAATGTTGGCTGGCGTGGCGGATTTGAGTTCATCGGAAACAAAAAGAATGTTCATATGCTGCAGGGGGAGTGGCGTAGTTTTCATGGGGTATCGAAAAAAAATCCGGCTCATCTGATTGCCGTGTGGTTCATGGGGATCCTCACACAAAAAGGAAACTTTCCCAACCTGACGCTGCCAGCCACCGGTAATGACCAACGCAGCCGCGCAGGCCGCGGCTACACGCAGGGGCGTTTCCGGGGACACCAGTTCCTGTATTCAGAACTCGAATACCGCTTTCCGATTTCACAATGCAATCGCCTGTGGAGCGGTGTTCTTTTTATTAACGCTACCACAGCCAGTAACGAATTCCAAAACCTCGCCTTGTTTGATGCCGTGAAGTTGGGTTATGGCGCTGGCCTCCGGCTTATGCTTGATAAAGACTCGCGCACCAATCTGGTCATCGATTATGGATGGGGAGAGCGTTCTAGTGGATTTTATCTGGCTGTTTCGGAAACTTTTTGAGCGCCTACGCCTCATTCCCAGATCAAAACATATTCCACATTCGATACTCCAAAAATACCGGTACAGGAGCAGCGCATGCACAAAAACCGATAAATGAATTCACCGCTTACATCTGGCAATACTCAAACCAGAAAAAGAAAAAGCACCTCTGGGGTGCTTTTTCTGATTTTAAAACCGAAACGAATTACTTACTGAAAACAAAACCTACATTCAAGCTCAGGAAAGACTGCGCTTTATCAAAATCACCTGCCTTGAACCCGTTAACATACTTCAGGCCAATCAGCAACGCAGTTGCATCATCTACCGAATACTGCACACCAATTTCAGGTACCATCGAAAAATGCCAGGCATCTTCTTCCACGGTGTACAAGTTCATGTCCGTATTGCGGAGCGAATACATGGTGCCCGCACCAAGGCCCACATACGGATTGAGCGATTCACCTGGTTTGAGAAAATAAGTGCCACTCAACAACACCGGAAACTGGTTGCTGTACCGGTACTGCTTTCCACTAAGGGCCTGATTATCCAACGTGTAGGTGGCGTAGGCTTTCTCCTCATAAAAAACGTTCCAGCCCAGAGTAAATCCAACACCGATGTTAGGTTGCACCAGTTTTCGGTAGTCAATACCAATACCCCGGAAACTCGGCTTATTGACAAAATCACCCAGATCGCCCATCCCGAATCCAACGGAATACGTGACAGCTGTCTGCGTTTGCGCCCACGGCAGTTGCCAGGCCATGCTCAAAAGAAGAGAGAGAAAAATTGAATTTTTCATAGGTCGGAATTATTTCGTGTTGAGATAAGGGGACTGGGCAAATGCCTGATCAATAGCCGCTGTTACACGGCTTACGTTGTACACACCTGTGTACAAACCGCTGGCTGCGGCCACCCAAACGGCCGGAGTCTGCCGAATAGGAGATTCCGTTTTTGGATCGGCCATTGTTAAAATCAACGAACCAGTGGTGTAACTGCTGACGGTGTAATACGGAGGATAGTACCAACCCCAGTAACCACCGTACCATCCTCCATACCACCAATCATACCAATAACTGTAGAAATACGTGGTTGAAGTCGTGGCAGCGGGCGTAAGGACGACATCCGGCTTGACAATTGGTGTGGCTACAATCTTTGTCCATCCATTGGCCGCCATGTTGCGCTCAATGGCCTGAAAGATGGGCTGGGCAAAGGCATCTTTCATGTATACATAGGTGGTGTCGCCATTTTTTATTTTTACATCGGTAACAATCTTGTCGGGCATGGCGTAGGTACTTCTGGCCTTGAAATCGAAATCCGGCTCAAAC
>DAIPHR010000021.1:0-22593 GCA_036771215.1 Cyclobacteriaceae bacterium | reverse complement strand
ATTTTGGATGCGGGTGGAGCCGATCAACTGGTGGGCCAGGGCGATATGCTGTTGTCCAGCGGGTCGGATATTATTCGCCTGCAGTGTCCTTTTGTGGATACGCAGGAAATCGAGAAGGTATGCGATTTCATCGGCATGCAGCGTGGTTACGACTCGGCTTATCTGCTGCCCGAGTATGAGGGTGAAGATGAGGGAGGAGCCGCGGATGTGGACTTGTCGGAGCGCGATGCCTTGTTTGAAGACGCAGCTCGCCTGATTGTCATGCACCAGCAGGGGAGCACTTCGCTGATTCAACGAAAACTGAAACTCGGCTATAACCGGGCCGGCCGCTTGATTGATCAACTCGAAGCCGCGGGCATTGTGGGGCCGTTTGAGGGTTCAAAGGCCCGCGAAGTTTTAGTAAAAGATGAGTTAAGTTTGGAACAATTATTGAACTCACTGAAAGAGAAACACGATACCTCGAAATGAAAAAGTTCGTTTTTGGCCTGTTTTTGGCCATTTTTAGTCTGACAGCTTTTGCCCAATACGACCCGAAAGCCCTGGAGACCCTCGATGCGATGAGCAAACGGTACAAGGAGATCAATGCTTTTGAAGCCAGTATTTCTTCGGTGATGACCAATGAAGTGGAAAAACTGCGGGAGGAGATGAAGGCCCGCATCACCGTAAATGGCGAAAAATTCCGCCTGGTCTTGTTGTCGTTTGACCCCGAAAAAAAGACGGAAGTAACCGATCAGGAAGTGATCAATAATGGAACAACCGTGTGGACGTATGTTGCTTCGGCCAGGGAGGTAACGATAGACGATGTTGACCCGACTTCGGATGAAATCAACCCCGCCAAGATTCATGAGATTTACAAGAAGGGATATAAATACCTGTATTTAGGTGAACAAACCGAGGCCGGTGTGCCGGTGGAAGTCGTGGACCTGGTGCCTGAGAAGCGCAATGCGCAGTATTTCAAAATCAGAATGAACATTAGCAAGAAAGATCGCACGATCAAAAGTTGGGTGATGTTTGACAAATCGGGCAGCCGCTATACCTACACGGTAACCAAGTTTACGCCCGGTGCCAAAGTGGACGATGCCTTTTTTGTATTCGATCCCAAAAAGTATCCGGGGGTAGCGGTAGAAGATCTTCGCTGATCGATTTCTTCGTACTTTCACGTTATGACCCGTGCCGATCTGCTGGCCAGCATCAAAGCCAAAAAATCTTTCTTGTGTGTTGGTCTGGATCCGGATTTGGAGAAGATTCCCAAGCACCTGCTCCGCCATGAAGATCCCGTGCTGGCGTTCAACCGGCAAATCATAGAAGCCACCCTGCCGTACTGTGTTGCCTACAAACCTAACCTTGCCTTTTTTGAAGCCTTAGGCCCATCCGGCTGGGTAACGCTGCAAAAGACGTTGGCTTTAATCCCAAAAACTCATTTTACCATTGCCGATGCCAAACGCGGTGATATCGGAAACACCTCCACGTTGTATGCACGAGCATTTTTTGAGAAGCTGAGCGTTGACGCGATTACGGTTGCGCCTTACATGGGTGAAGATTCGGTCAAGCCCTTTCTTGCGTTTCCCGGCAAATGGGCCATTCTACTGGCTCATACGTCCAACCCCGGCAGTACCAATTTTCAAACACTGGAGACCTGCGGTGGTAACAAGCTGTACGAAGAGGTGATCGTTCAGGCTCAGCGTTGGGGTACCCCCGACAATTTAATGTTTGTCATCGGAGCCACGCAGGCGGATAAGATTGCAGCCATACGCCAGTTGGCGCCCGATCATTTCTTTCTGGTACCGGGCGTAGGTGCACAGGGTGGTGATTTGGATGCCGTTTGCCGGGCCGGGCGAAATGCTCAAATTGGTCTGCTCGTCAACGCATCACGAAGCATTTTGTACGCCTCGTCCGGTGAGGATTTTGCCGCCCGGGCGCGGGCCGAGGCCCGGTCCCTTCAGCAACAAATGACTACGTTTATTCCTTGACGGGGTACTTCATTTTCGCAGTTAATTTTTTGCCATATTCGTAGGTGCAGATACGATGACGGAATCCTTTCTCCATTACATATGGCAAATGCAGTATTTCGACAAGAATGAACTGCGCACGGTTGACGATGAGCCCGTCACCGTGTTTCAACCGGGCTTTTACAATACGAATGCCGGCCCCGATTTCAGCCAGGCCCGAATTCGCATCGGCTCGTTGGATTGGTCGGGCCAGGTGGAGATTCATGTACGCTCCTCCGAATGGGATGACCATGCCCATCGTACCGATCATGCCTACGATAACGTTATTCTTCACGTAGTATGGGAAAACAACCGCCCCGTGTTGCGTGCCGATGGTACGCCTATGCCCACGCTTTTGCTCAAGGGTCGCGTAAACACCGGATTGCTGCACACCTATCAAAAGTTGATGGGTACTGCCCATGTTATTCCCTGCCAGGGTTCGCTTGCGGCCGTGCCTTCGCTGATTCGGTTCTCCATGATCGAGAAGTCCTTGGTTCGCAGGCTGCAGCGTAAAGCCACGGAGATACTAGAGGTAGCGCAGGCAACCCGTTTCGACTGGGACGAAACTGCGTACCGGTTTCTGGCGCGAAATTTTGGATTCAAGGTCAACGCTGATCCTTTCTTTGAATTGGCAAAGCGTGTGCAGTATCGCCAGGTACTCAAAATTGCCGATCGGCCTATTGCGGTGGAGGCCCTGCTGTTCGGGCAGGCGGGTTTTCTGGAGGCGGTGAGTTCAGACGACTATGTGCAACACCTCAAAATGGAGTATCGTCATCTGGCTGCTCGTTGGAAATCGGAATCACAGCAAGTCGACATTGCGCGATGGAAGTTTCTTCGGTTGCGGCCGGCAAATTTTCCGACACTCCGATTAGCCCAGTTTTGTGCTTTTCTGAACGAAAATCGGAATCTCTTTTCAAGCTTGCTGGAGTGGCAGAATTTAGCGGCTGTGGCAAAGGGGCTGTCGGTTGCGCCCTCCGCCTATTGGCATAGGCATTACCATTTTGGGAAGCAATCCAACGTGCTTCATCCGGCTATGGGCGAGGCGAGTGTGCACAATATCGTAGTTAACACACTGGCACCGTTGTGGGTAGCCTACGGCTTGTCGCAAGACGATGAATCGTGGATTGAGCGGGCCGTTGAGTTGCTGCGGCAAGTGCCGGCTGAATCGAATGCGATTATAAAAAAATGGAAGGCTTTGGGTTGGGCACCCACTTCGGCTGCCGATACGCAAGGTCTGATCGAACTTTTTAATGAATTTTGCCAGTCGAAAAACTGCCTGAACTGCGCCATTGGCGCCAGTCTGATTAAGCCCGCATGATCGCTGTCTATTATTGCGTACACATCATAACACTTCTGGGTGTTGGGTATTGGCTCTATCGCCAGCGGCCCGACTCTTTGTTTTGGCCCGGGTTGATTCTAAAAATCTGTGCCGGTGTGGTGCTGGGTCTTCTCTACCGTTTTCACTATCAATCGGGCGACACCCTTCTTTTTTTTCAGGATGCAATATTCCTGAGTAAAAAATGTTTTGAGTCTCCGGTTGACTACCTGCATTTCTTGTGGAATGACGAAGGTAGCCCATGGTTAACCGGTTTAACCTACTCGCAATATCGCTCCCTGTTTTTTGTCAAGGCCATCAGTCTGGTTGCCATCTTCACATTTCAACAATACGGGTTGGCCGCAGCCTGGTGTTCGTTCCTCTCGTTCATGGGGTGCTGGTTGTTGTATCGAACCCTTTGTGCGCGTTGGCCTGAAGGCCGCGTGGCCGCGGCAATTGGTTTTTTGTTTTTCCCCTCGTTGGTGTTCTGGAGTTCGGGGTTAATCAAGGAGAGTCTTGCAGTGGCCGGCCTGATGGCGCTTACGGCTATTCTGCTCCGCGCACTTTGGGGCAAAGCGCGCCCGGTCGAAGTGTTTTTGTTTGTTTTCTCCGGTTGGATCGTGTGGGGACTGAAGTACTACTGGCTGGCCGTGTGGCTGCCGGTTGCCATAGCACTGGTGGTGTACCAGGCCTCGAAAGTAAAGGCGCGTTCGGGCATGCAGGTTGCGGTGGCTCTGGCTTCGGCTGCAATTGTACTTGTAGTGGTCAGTCGTGTCCACCCGAATTTTGACTTCAACTATTTACCTACTGTTATTGTCGAGAATAACCGGGCCTATACGGCCAGCGGGGGCGCTGATCACGCTATTGGGTTTGCTGAGTTGGAGCCGGACTGGGTTAGCCTTGCCCGGCATGCACCCTGGGCGGCATTCAGCGGTATGTTCCGGCCGCTGCCGGGCGAGTCGTTCAACTTTCTTTCACTTCTTTTCTCTTTGGAAAATGGTGTCGTTTTGTTGCTTACCCTTTGGTCACTTTCTCGCTGGGGGAAAACACGTCAGGTGAATTCCTGGATGATAGCCGTGCTCCTCTACACGGTGGTGTTAGCCCTTTTGTTAGCCCTCTCTACGCCAAACTTTGGCAGCCTGGCCCGGTATAAAACCGGGTTCATGCCCTTTTTTGTGTACTTGATTTTATTTAATCATCCCGTTGCACAGGCGTTACAGAGGCGGCTCAAATTCCTGTAACTTTGACCCATGCAAAATCCCGTGATCATTTTTGGTGCACAGGCTATCGGCCGCCAAGTGAAAGAAATTTTTGAAAGTAACGATGTAGTTGTGTATGGCTTTTTGGATGACAACAAAACATTGCACCAGACGGAGTTGGACGAAGCGATGGTGCTGGGAGCCACCGATGATGATGGTTTTTTAAAGCTGATTGGAAAGAAATGTGAGGCATTTGTTGCCGTTGATGATATGCGGTTGCGCAAAGGCATTGTCAAGATGTTAAATGACGTGCGGCATGTGCAGCCGGTGAATGCCATTCATCGCCAGGCTCTCATTTCTTCACGCGCTTTGCTGGGCCATGGGTGTCTGGTGGATGCACGCGTAATTGTGCAAGTCGGAGTCTCCATCGATAACCATTGCCTGATTCACGTAAGTGCCACGATTGGTGCTGAAACGAAAATTGGGAAATTTGTTCAGGTGGGAATAGGTAGCCACATCAACCCCGGGGTGGTGGTGGAGGATGAAGTGTTTATTGGTTCGGGCGTCACTGTGGTGTCGGGTGTCACCATTGGTAAAGGCGCGCGCGTGGGCGCAGGCTCGGTTGTTGTCTCATCCGTAAAAGCCGGGGAAACAGTTTTTGGAAATCCGGCACAACCCATCAAGAGCTAGCCATGCCAATTTCCCCAACCGATCTGATTTTGAATCCGGATGGCAGCGTTTATCATCTCAGCTTGCTACCCAAGCACATCGCAGACACGGTTATTGCCGTAGGCGACCCCAACCGCGTGGGCATGATCGCGGAGTATCTCGATTCGATTGACTACGAAGTCAATAAACGGGAGTTCATAACCATCACCGGTAAGTTCAACAGCAGGCGCATCACGGTGATCAGCACTGGCATTGGTACCGATAATGTTGAAATTGTGCTCACCGAGTTGGATGCGCTGGTCAATGTTGATCTGAAAATACGGGAGCCAAAGGCGCGGAAAAAAAGGCTGCGAATCATCCGCCTCGGTACTTCCGGGGCTTTGCAAGAAGATGTTGCTGTCGGAAGCCACGTAATCAGCGAGTTTGGTATTGGGCTGGATAACCTCATGATGTTCTATCGTTTTTCAATGAACGAGTGGGAGTATGAGCTGGCTGGCGAGATTCAACATCAAGCAGGGCTGCCGTTCCAGCCCTACGTGGTAGAAGGTTCGGCTTCTTTGTTGAAGCAATTGGGGGCCGACATGGTAGCGGGAAACACCGTTACATGTCCGGGATTCTACGCCCCCCAGGGTAGACAGGTTCGGGCATCAACTGCCTTGCCTGACCTGCTCGATAAGTTGACTTTTTTTCATTACCAGGATTTCTGGCTGACCAATTTTGAAATGGAGACATCGGCCTACTATGCCCTGGGTCGCCTGTTGGGTCATGACGTCATCAGTCTGAATGCCATCATTGCCAACCGGGTTAAAAATGAATTTGCGAAAGATCCGTATGCGGTTGTGCGATCGCTGATAGAAAAGACACTTGACGTACTCTAGACACCTATTACGGTGATCGGTGCACCGGTAACCTTTGCAAAAGAGTCATATATCGAGAAATGATGCTCTCGGAGCCAGTCTCACCGTAAGCGAACGAACTCGTTCCGGGGTTCTGAAAAATCAGCTGGCTTTCATTTTTTGAACGGTAAAATAGAACGTACTGCCCTTGCCCTCCTCGCTTTCGAGCCGAATAGTCCCTCCGTTCTTTTCTACGAATTCCTTGCACAAGATCAGACCCAGGCCCGTACCTTTTTCATTGGCTGTGCCACGCGTACTGTAGTTGGTGGTTTTTTCAAACAAGAGTTTTTGTACGTCTGGCTTTATACCCACACCATTGTCGGCAATGGCAATTTCGTATAAGGAGCCCAGATCGTGAGTCGAAATTTTGATCACCCCTCCGGTTGGGGTAAATTTGATTGCGTTCAGAATCAGGTTGCGGAATACGAGATTAATCATGTTACGGTCTGCCCAACATATGATGCCTTCCTGAATATTGTTTTCCATTCGAATGTCTTTCGAATACAGCGAACTCAGGTGCTCGAAATTCGTTTTGACCACCATTCGCAGATCGATCTTTTCGGGAATGGTTTTGATGTTCTCCATTTGTAGCAATGCCCAATCGAGCAAATTGGTAATCAGGGAGCGCGTATGATTAAACTGTACCTTCAGTTCTTTCGCAAGCTGTGCAAATTCTTCCGGTTTGATCTGGTTGTTATCCAGCATCGTCAGAATGGCGGCAAGCGCATTGATGGGCGACCGCAAGTCATGTGAGATGATGGAGAAAAATTTGTCTTTCACCTGGTTGAGTTGTTCCAATTCAATGCTGCGCTTTTTGATTTCTTCTTGATGCTCCATCAACAGTTTGTTGATCCGTATTCTCCGCTGACCACTGCGGTAAATGGTAAACATGAGTATGCCGGTGAGCGCAATGGCGACCACCAAAATATTTCGAATAAGCTCCTGCCGCCTGATTTCGTCTTCGCGCTCGGCCTTCAATATGTTGAGCTCAGCAATTTCTTTGTCCTTACCCTCCGTTTCGAACTGCAACTGATCGCGAAAGAGCTGTTGCTCCATATCCTGACTAAACAGGCTGTCGCGTACGGAGTGGTAGCTTTTGAAATAACGCAAAGCCTCAGCCGACTTCCCTTCCTGTTCCGCGAGTTGCGAAAGTTGCAGGTAGCAATCCAGTTCCAGGTTTTGTGCGTTCATCCGTTCAGCCGTTGCCAGGCTGGCTTCAAAAAGTTGCTGGGCCTCCCTGAATTTTTTCTGAGCAACATACACTTTGCCTTTTCCGAGGTGGGTGTTGGCCAGACCAAAAACGTTCCCGGTTTTTGTATACAACGTTGTCGCTGAATCGTAGTACAGCAGAGCAATATCATGAAGCCCTTGTAATTGGCGCAACAAAGCCAGCTTGTCAAAAATGCGGGGTTCAATAAACGCAATCCGTTGCTGGCGTGCCGATTGTAATGCCCGAAGCAGGTAGGTCTCGGCTTTTGGGTATTGGCCCATACGCATGAATATCTCGCCTTCCTCTTCATCCGTGTACGCCTCGGCTTCTTTGTCGTTTAGGCCCCTACTAATTTTTCGGCTGAACTCAAGATGACTCAAGGCAATGTCGAATTGACCAAGCTCTTTGAAAACATTGCCGATGTTGTGAATGGCAATACTCATGGTCATCGAGTCATTCAGCTGTTTGGCTATTTGATAGGAGCGAGTGAAGTATTTATAGGCCCGGTCGTATTGGCCGAGGTCGGAATAGTTGTTTCCGAGATAATTAATGGCGCGGGGCAGCAAACTGCTGTCACCAGAAAGCAAAATGAGTTCCAGGCGATCATTGTCATATTGAATTGCCCGGGAGTAGTCACCACTGAGTGTTCCCAAAAATGCAGCTCGTTCATAAACTTTGATTTTCGCCCAATTCCAGTTGTTTTCCTCAGCAATCTTCAAAGCTTCGTTAGTATACCCGGTGGCCTTATTGAAGTCTACCCGTTCGTAGTTTTCGGCTAACTCAACCAGCAGCAAAAGGCGCACCGAATCAGACGTGGTTTTTTCAAGTTGCCGTTCAAGCGTGGGGAAGTCGGCCTGCGCCCACGCGAGATTTACCCCCGTTAGCACAACGAGTGAGACCCAGAGCTGGCGCAATGGAATATTTACAAAAGTTTCCACCAGATACAAATGAGCAAGAGCAAAAGGGAAGCAGGTGTAAGATACTTCCAACTCAGGTTAAGTAACTGATCAATGCGGAGTCGGGGGAAGGTCCAGCGCACCCAGATTTGAACGCCCACCATTACCACCGATTTGGCGATCAGCCAAAAAATACCCCACGCGGGGCCATTTGTCCAGTTTGCCAGCATGAGTGATCCCAGATTGGGCAAAGGCGAATTCCAACTTCCCCAAAACAGAATTACGCCCAGCACGCTTACCAGCAACATCATGGCATACTCGGCTAGCATGATAATGGCGAACCGGAAACCCGAATACTCAGTATGGAATCCGGCTACCAATTCGGATTCGGCTTCAGGCAAATCAAAAGGCGCCCGGTTGCACTCCGCCAACGAGGCAATGAAAAAAATCACCCAACCGAACAGCAGCAGGGGTGTCTGAAACACGCTCCATGTCAGAAAACCTCCGGCAGCACCGGTGGGTAGCCCGGGGATTCCCAAAAACAAAGCGTTTGTGTTTCCCGTGGCCTGTACCACTGAAATATCCTGTAAATCAAGCGAGCCACTGATCAGGCAAACACAGACCACAGCCACGCCCATAGGAATTTCATAGGAAATAATCTGGGCTATTGACCGCAATGTTCCCAGTGAGCTGTACTTGTTATGGGAACCCCATCCGGCCGCAACAATCCCTACCACATCGAGAGAGATGATGGCCAGCAGAACAAAAACGCCCGCCTGAACACCTGCACCGGGCCAGGTTGGCGAAAGCGGCACCACCGCAAAGCCCGCAAATACGGGCAGAAAGATGAGGATGGGTGCAATTTTAAACAACCCGCGCTGGGCAGATGCGGGCACAATGTCTTCCTTCTGCAAAAGCTTGATCAAATCAGCCACAGTCTGCAACAGGCCGTAATACCCGACTTCCATGGGTCCGAGCCGATCTTGCATGAAAGCCGACACCTTACGCTCGGCATACACCACCAAAACCGTGTAGGCAATCAGGAACGGAAGTATAAAAATCAACGTAGTCACGAACCCCAAACAGCCTCAAAGGTTGAAAGGAAAATGCACAAAAATTGATCAAAATTGACCAAAAACATACATGGGGTGCCTATTCATGGGCCCAAAGCGGATGCCGGGTGAGGTGAACGTGCTCGCCAAAAAATATTTTCGTGGAAGCTTCGAATGAGTCGGTGTAATCGGAAACCAGAAATTCGTGGGCGGGGGTACCCTGGGCAGGGCTTTTAAGCAACTGTTGGGTCAAATACCGATCGAGAGCCTGAGCCACCACTTCAGACGAATCGAGGATATCAACATCTCCGTGAAAGTAGTCGCGTACCTCGTGTTTGATCAGCGGGTAGTGGGTGCACGCGAGCACCAAGGCGCGGATGTTACTCAGCGTGTTATCGCTCAGGTACTGATCAATCACGTCATGGCTGATTTTGGAATTCGAAAAACCCTCTTCAATCATGGGTGCCAGCAGCGGAGTGGCCAATGCGTGCAGGTCCACCCGGCAGTGGCATTCCTCCAGCTTTCGTTGATACACATTACTTAAAACGGTGCGCTTGGTGCCGATTAAACCAACTTTTTGGTGAGCATAATGCGCGGCCACATAATCCACCATAGGATCAATAACGTTGATCACCTTCGCCTGGTGCCGCACATATTCTTTAAGTAACTCATAGGCGGCTGAACTGGCTGAGTTGCAGGCGATGACAATCACCTTACAGTTTTTCTGTAACAGTACATCTGCGATTCGAATTGAATAGGCCTGAATGGCAGCCTCGGATTTGTCGCCATAGGGAAGGTGTGCCGTGTCTCCGAAGTAGACGAGTCGCTCGTGGGGCAATCGCATAGCAATGGCGTGGGCTACTGTTAAGCCGCCAATACCACTGTCAAAAATGCCGATGGGTGCGTCTGGGGTCACGCAGCAAATTACAGTCAATCAGGCTGAACTTTGTATACTTGCAGAAAATATTACCTGTTCTATGGCTCATCAACTGTTGGCCGGCAAGCGCGGCATCATCTTTGGCGCACTCGATGAAAATTCCATCGCCTGGAAAACAGCCCTTCGGGTGAAGGAGGAAGGCGGCTCATTCACGCTCACCAACGCACCCATCGCGCTGCGTATGGGTAAAATCAACGAATTGGCCGAGCAGTGTAACGCGGAGGTTATCCCGGCCGATGCCACTTCGGAATCCGATCTTCATAACCTCTTTACGAGATCACAGGAGGTGATAGGCGGCAAAATGGATTTTGTCCTCCACTCCATCGGCATGAGCCCCAACGTGCGCAAAGACAAAGCGTATGGAGATTTGAACTACGATTGGTTTCAGAAAACGCTCGACATATCGGGCCTCTCCTTTCATAAGGTCATGCAAACAGCTGAAAAGACCGATGCCATGAATGAGTGGGGTTCAATTGTGGCACTCACCTACATTGCGGCTCAACGCACGTTCCCGGATTATTCCGATATGGCCCAGGCAAAAGCCGTGTTGGAGTCCATCGCGCGCAGCTACGGGTATCGTTTCGCTAAATTGAAAAAAGTTCGGGTAAATACAATTTCGCAGTCACCGACTAAGACCACGGCCGGAGCCGGCATCTCAGGGTTTGATGTATTCTTTGATTACGCCCAAATGATGTCGCCCCTGGGTAACGCCTCAGGTGAGGACTGCGCCAACTATATCGTTTCGCTTTTCAGCGACTATACGCGCATGGTAACCATGCAAAATCTGATGCACGATGGCGGGTTTTCAGGTACCGGCATTACCGAGGACCTGATCGAACGGCTGACCAAGTAAAGCACGCAGGTTGTTCCATGGTCGTTTTCCCTCCGTGTAAAATCAACCTTGGGCTTCACATTCTGCGTAAGCGCACAGACGGTTACCACGACATTGAGACATGTTTTTATCCGCTTCCATGCACGGACATCCTGGAGGCCATTCCGTCTACTGCTTTTCAGTTCAGTCAAACCGGCTTATCTATTGATACCGCTCCGGAAGCAAACTTATGTGTGCGCGCCTACCAGTTGCTGCAACATGATTTCGACTTCGCGCCACTGCGCTTACACCTTCACAAGATAGTGCCGATGGGTGCCGGCCTCGGTGGCGGTTCGGCCGATGCCGCTTTTTCCCTCGTGCTCATCAACAAGGTTCGCCAGCTCGGATTGTCGGTTGATCAGTTAAAGGACTACGCAGCGAGGCTGGGCAGCGACTGTTCGTTTTTCGTTGAGCCGCGTCCGCAGTTAGGACTTGGCCGGGGCGAACAGTTGCATCCACTTCCCCTTTCGTTAAAGAATTTCTTTTTCGTTGTCGTCAAACCGGCCGTGCATGTGTCAACCCAGGATGCCTATGCCGGGGTAACACCCAAAATTCCGGGGAGGCCGCTGGCTGATATTCTGGACCAAGAGGTTAGCCAGTGGAGAAATTCATTGGTCAACCATTTTGAACAATCTGTATTCGAGCGATATCCTATCATCGGTCAAGTGAAGGAGACGATGTACAAACAGGGTGCGTTATACGCATCCATGAGTGGATCGGGGGCATCCGTGTTCGGTATTTTTTCGGCAAAGGTTGATCTGCGCGCTGTCTTTCCCGGAATGACTTGCTGGGCGGGTTTCGGTCAGGATTGAGGAAACGGGTACATGCGGGCCTTTAGCGTGGGGTAGAGGAGCACCGCACTGAGGATAATGAGCGTGCCCGCGTAAAAATTCCAACCCATTACTTCCTGTTGACCGAAGATGATGAGCGCCATCAATATTCCATAGACCGGTTCGAGATTGAGCGTAAGCTGGAGGAAGAACACGGAAAGTTTACGAGTAAGATTGATCATCACGGTGTACGCATACACCGAGCACGCCAATGCCAGTAGTGCGATTAACAGCCAATCCGTAAAAGTTGGTGTTAACTGCAGGGTTTGGTTGGCCGCCAGATTTTCCTGGTAGTAGGGGAGAAAGAGAACGACACAAACAAACGCCCCGATCATTTCATAAAACGTGATGGTGAATGAAGGTACGCGGGTTACCAGGCGGGCGTTAATGAGCGTAAAGATGGCTGCGGTCAATCCGGAAAAAATGCCGAGGAACAGCCCCAAATGGTAGTTGAACTGGAAGGAAGTGATCAGGGCCAGCCCGCCCATCACCAGCACACCTAATCCAAATTCCAGAGCATGAATTTTTTTTCGCTTGAAGAGCGGTTCCAGTAGCGCGGCCCACAGCGAACAGGTAGCGAAACCAACCAAACTGGTGGAGGGGTTGCTCACCTGGCCAGAGCCAAAGAACGTAAGCCAGTGAATACCTACGATTAAGCCGGTCAGCAATAACCGGATCGCATCAGCCGGAGTCACGCGAAAGGTACCCCGCGCGATGATGATGACGATGGCCATGCCGATGGCGGCCAGCAACGTGCGGTACAGCACCATCTCTACGGCCGGAATGGTCATGAGTTTGGCGGCAATGGCCGTGAAGCCCCACAGAAAGACAATGAAGTGCAGTTTCAGGTAATCGGATAAGGTGGCCATTTAGCGCGGCACGAATTTATACATGGCGGCTGAGATGAAAGTGAACACTACATTCGGTAACCAGGCCGCCACCACCGGTATCATAGACCCTGCCTCTGCAAAGGTACGGGTCATCGTAAAGAAAATGATAAAGGCAAACGCCAGCACAAAGCCCAAGACAATTTGATAACCCGTGCCGCCCCGACTTTTGCGTGCCGACACAATCACGCCCATCAAAACCAATACAAAGATGGTAAAGGGTGCCGAGTAGCGAAGGTGTCGTTCTACTTCGAATGCTTCCACTCCCGTTGATCCGCGGAAGCGCATTTTTTGTATGTGATGCGTCAGTTCCGGAATCGTCATGCCATCGTATTTCCGCTCTTCGTTCTTGAAGTCGGCCGGGGTAATGGCCAGCGTGGTATCTTTTTCGTAGCCGTTGCTGTTCAATTTTTCGGCAAGGCTCGCCTTTTGAAATAGCGAATCGACTTGCTTCCGCTTCCAATAGCGGAGTATCCACTTGTTCTTGGTGGTGTCCCACACGATGTTATCGGCTACCAGTTTGTCCACCAGCCGGTTGTCCTCGAATCGTTCCAAACTAAATTGATAGCCGGTGTTGGATTGATTGCTGTAGTCCTGCACGTAGAGGTACACATTGGGCTGAATCTGCATGTGCAGGTTGCGATTACTGAAGTTGTACGTCTTGTTGAAGTACTTTACTTCAAAATCGAGCCGGTCGCGGTTCGAGGGCGGAATGATCCAGCCGTTCAAAACAAAACTGGCCACGGCAATAATTCCTGAAGCAATGAAGTAGGGCAACATCAATCGCCTGAAACTTACTCCACTGCTCAGGATGGCTACGATCTCCATGTGCGCGGCCATGCGTGACGTAACATAGATGATGGCAATAAACGCTGTGATGGGTGTGATCAGGCCGGCCAACCAGGGAATAAAATCACCGTAGTATCCCAAGATCACCCACAAGCTCAGTTTGTGTGCGGCAAACTTATCCATCCGCTCCGTGATGTCGATGATCGTAACCACCGCCACCAGTATGAGGGCCACGAACAAAAAGGTATACAATACCTTTTTAATGATGTACCGGTCGATGATTTTCAGGCCTGACATACTACAGTCGCTGCGTAACTTTTTCTATCATTTCATTTTTCCAACCGGCAAAGGTGCCTGCCAGGATATGCTTCCGGGCTTCGCGCACCAGCCAGAGGTAAAACGTGAGATTATGGATAGAAGCAATTTGCGCGCCTAAAATTTCCTTATTGATGACCAGGTGGCGCAGGTAGGCCCGGGAGTAAGCGGTACTCACGTAGCCGCCAAGCGCTTCATCCACAGGCCGCAGGTCATTTTTCCATTTCTCGTTACGGATGTTGATGACGCCCTCTGGGGTAAACAGCATGCCGTTTCGTGCATTCCGGGTGGGCATCACGCAATCGAACATATCGATACCTAGCGCAATGCATTCCAGAATATTTTCCGGGGTACCCACGCCCATCAGGTAGCGGGGCTTTTCAGCGGGCAGCAGGTCGCATACCCGATCGGTCATTTCATACATCATGTCGTGCGGTTCTCCCACACTCAGCCCTCCAATGGCATTACCATCCAAACCCAGGTCGGCCACAACGCGAGCCGACTCTTCGCGTAAATCCCTGTAAACACTTCCCTGCACAATGGGAAACAGCGATTGTTCATAGCCGTATAAGACAGTCGTTTCGTTTACGCGGCTCACACACCGGCTTAACCAACGGTGGGTCAGTTCCATCGATTTCTTCGCATAGTGGTATTCACACGGGTACGGTGTACACTCATCAAACGCCATGATGATGTCTGCACCGATGGCCCGCTGAATATCCATTACGCCCTCGGGTGAAAAGAAGTGGGACGAGCCATCAATGTGGGATTTGAAAGTGACACCCTCCTCGGTGATCTTGCGGTTTGCGGACAGTGAGTACACCTGATAGCCTCCGCTGTCCGTCAGGATGGGGTGTGGCCAGCCGTTAAACCGATGCAGGCCGCCAGCCTGCCGGAGGATGTCCAGCCCCGGCCGCAAATACAAATGGTAGGTGTTGCCCAGGATAATTCGGGCGTTGATATCGTGCTCGAGTTCCCGCTGATGAACGGCTTTTACCGAGCCGGCTGTGCCCACCGGCATGAAAATCGGAGTTGGAATTTCGCCATGTGCGGTGTGCAGCACGCCAGCCCGGGCTTTACTGCCTCCATCGCGCCCAACGAAACTGAATTTCATAGCCCGCAAAGGTAGGCATTGCCCCGATTTGTCCTCATTTAACTACCGTACCCTCTATATTTGCCGCTTCATGCCGGTGTTCAGTATTATCTTTTTAGTCATTGTTGGCCTTCAGGTTTTTTTTCTGGTGGCCCTGCTGACCGCTTTCTACCGCAAGCCAAAACACCTGGAAGCGCAGGCAACCGGAATTTCCATTGTTGTGTGCGCGCATGACGAAGAGCAAAATCTGCGGGAACTAGTACCCCTGCTCGTGCAACAGGATTATCCCGAGTTTGAGGTAATTGTGGTGGAAGACCGGAGCAACGATGAAACATTCGATTACCTGCGCGAACGGGTGCCGGACTATCCGCGCTTGAAAATTGTACGGGTGGAAAGTACGCCCGCTCACATCCACGGAAAAAAGTTTGCACTCACACTGGGCATCAGAGCTGCGCGGTATGATTGGGTGTTGCTGACGGATGCCGATTGCCGCCCGGCCTCAACCCAATGGGTGCGTGAAATGAGCCGGGGCATGGCAAACGATACTCAATTTGTGCTGGGCTATTCGCCCTACCAGGCAGAGCCGGGTTTGCTCAACGCGTTTATCCGATTCGAGGCGCTGATCACAGCTTTGCAATACCTGGGTTTTGCCCAACTGGGCAAACCGTATATGGGCGTTGGCCGAAACCTGGCCTACCGTAAGTCATTCTTTATTGATAAAAAAGGATTCAAACACCTCGACATCACGGGCGGTGATGATGATCTCTACGTCAATGAGCACGCGCGCAAGGATACTACGGCAGTCATAATCGGGTCTCAATCCTTAATGTGGTCGCGCGCGAAGAAAACGTGGCGTGATTGGTTCACGCAAAAATTACGTCATCTTTCCGTGGGCCGGTTTTATCAACGCCAGGACCGATTTCTTCTGGGATCTGTGACCATAAGTTGGATCTTGACGTGGCTACTGGCCGTTCCGGCCTTGCTGTTGAGCGGCCCCTGGCTTTGGTGGCTGATCGATGCTTTGCTGCTGCGCTGGGTATTGTTGATCTGGCTCACACACGATGCCTCGCGCAAGTTGGGTGCGCCCTTCGAGAGTTGGAAAACACCCTTTTTAGATATTCTATACGCCATTTACTATCTTGTCCTCGGCCCGGTGGCCGCCCGCACAAAAAAAGTACGATGGAAGAACTAGAAGGTCGGTTTTCATCCAAGGCACTTGAAGATTTCAAGTTGATTGACCGCGCTGTAGCCGGTGATGAAAAAGCTTTTGCCAAACTGTTGCAACGTTACAAACGGCCGGTGTATCATACCATTTTGAAAATGGTACGCAATGTTGACGATGCCGAAGACCTTACCATCGAGTCCTTTGCCAAAGCGTTTCGCAGTTTGCCGCGTTTCAAAAAGGACTTTACGTTTAGCACTTGGTTGTTCCGGATTGCCACCAACAACACCATCGACTTTATCCGGAAGAAAAAGTTGAATACGCTGAGCATTGAGAACACCTACACAGATGATGACGGGCAGAGTGTATCCATTGATGTGGAAGACTTCAATCCCGATCCGCAGGAAGAAACCATCAAAGCCCAAAAAGAGGAGTTAATTCAGGTGTTTGTGGGCATGTTGCCGGCTAAGTACCAGAAGTTAGTTCGCCTCCGCTATTTTAATGAGCTTTCCTATGAAGAGATTGCGGCAGAGATTGAGGCGCCTCTTGGCACGGTAAAGGCCCAGTTGCACCGGGCCCGCGAGCTTCTCTACGATATGGTGAAGAACAAGAAGGAACACATTTGAGCCATCCCGTTTGCGGAATTCCGGAAGTTCTTTTACTTTTCCAATTGCATGCGCAAAGTTTTTGCCCATTTTCTGATCGTTCTGATCCTCTTTAACTCGGTGGCCTACTACGGGGTGCTTTCGTTTTTGCGGTACCGCAGCTCGGTTCAGTTGCTCGAGCGACTCGAAAACCAGGCCGAACCGGAGGCAGAAGCGTTGACTGTACGCATTCCCCTGAGCATACCCTACATGCCCGATCGAACGGATTTTGACGTTGTGCAGGGTGATTTGGAACATAATGGCGACTTCTACGGAGCCGCCCGGCAGAAATACGAGCGCGATACGCTAACGGTCACGTACTACAAAGACAATCGATTATCGGCCATCCACGAGTCGTTCCGCGACTTCGTTAAAGGAGTGACGGACACGCCCGAATCGCAACCAAAAGGGAAGGCCATTCCCACCATCATCAAAGATTTTATGGTGGAGACCATTGGGTTGTGTCCAGGGAGTATTGGCTGGATACAACATGTGGGAATTCGCGAGACTGCAGGTCGCTGCCGTCCGCCTCACGACTCCATTCTTCTCCCTCCTCCATTGGTAGCCTAAGCTCCATGCTTCACGGGTGATCTACGCATCAACCCGTATTGTTTCAATTTTCAATTAAACTTATTATGAAATCATTTTACACGGCAGCGTGTATGCTGCTATTTTTCTATACCCACGCCCAAACCATTCAGGATGGGCTCATGATGCCCAAAGGCGATTTGTGTACCGGCTTCCTGTTCACCCACGACCGGTGGACGAACTATTGGGAGGGCACCCTAAAGCGGGAGAATGGGAACATCGGCACGATAACCACCAACAGCCTCACCTGGCTGGGTAACTATGGTATCACCGATAAGATAAATTTCATTGCGATGCTTCCGTATGTATCAACCCGGGCAAGCCAGGGCGTGCTGAGCGGAATGCAGGGCTTGCAAGATCTGACGCTGGCCGTGAAATACAACGCGTTGGAGAAATCACTTGGCCGCGGCACGTTCCGCGGATTTGTGGTGGGTAGTTATGCCACACCCGTGAGCGACTACTCGTTTGACTTTTTGCCCCTCTCCATCGGCCTGGGCACACAGCGAATTTCCGGTCGCGTTACGTTGAACTACAGTTGGCCCAATGGCTGGTATGCGAACGGAACTACGGCCTACACCTGGCGCAGCAATGTCACGCTCGATCGGCCTTCGTACTATTCCGATGGTCAGAATTTTCTGACCAACGAAGTCTGGATGCCGAATGTGATGGACTTTTCATTTATGGCGGGGCGAATCAAAAACGGATTAGAACTGATTTTGGCTTATCATCAGCAAAACACACTCGGTGGCGGAGATATCCGCAGGCAAGACATGCCCTTCGTTTCAAACCGAATGAATTTTTCGCGAGTGGAAGCAACCGCTATGTACTATTTGCCGATGATCAAGAACCTGGCCGTGCGCGCCCAAACCGGCTATACGCTGGCTGGTCGTAATGTGGGCCAATCCTTCTACGTAACAGCCGGTGTACTCTATACTTTCCATTTCTCAAAAAAACTATAACGACTGAATAATCATGAAACTCTTGAAAATACTGGTACCCTCGTTGCTCGTTGCATTGCTGTGGAGTTGCAACAAAGAGGTTGAGAAATCTCCTGCTTTGCCAGCGCTGGAGCCGCTCCGGTTAGATGAAACAGCCGGCTCGTGGACGCCCGTCATCCTGAGCAGCAATTACAGTGTGCAAGTGCCGTTGGCTGCACCTGCCGCAACTACGTCTGATGCCTACAAGGCAGAACTCACGACTATTAAGAACGCACAAGCCGGCCTTACCAAACAACAGCGTGATGTCATTGCCTATTGGAGCGTAGGCGGAGTCATCCGGTGGAACCAGATCATGCGCGAACTGGTGGCTCGTTATAATTTGCCACCAGCCCCCCGCGAAGATGGAACCTATGTGTTTCCGGATGCCGAAAATCCGTTTGCCGATCCGGCCTTTCCATTTGCCAATCCGCCCTATGCTGCGCGGGCCTATGCCTACGTTTCGGTGGCGCAGTATGATGCCCTGAAGGCGGCCTGGTACTACAAATATCTGTACAATCGCGCAGCGCCCTATACGGTAGATGCCAGCGTACAGGCTCTGGTGCCACGGACAACATTGCCGGCCTATCCGTCCGAGGATGCGGTGCTGAGTGGTGTAACTGCGGAGATGTTGAAAATTCTTTTCCCCGCCTCTGTGGAGCAGATTACCAAACTGGCGGCCGATCAACGCAATGCGGCCTTGTGGTCGGGTAAGGCGGCACCAAGCGATATTTCAGCGGGACTGGCCCTGGGAAAATCAGTAGCGTCCGTGATCACAGCACCGGGTAGTCGCTTCCGCACAGACGGCATGGGCAATGCGGTGGGTAATGCGGCTTTGTGGAAAGAACTTCAGGACAGTGTGGGTTTTGGTGACTTTTACAAGAGTGCCCAAATTCCCTGGCTGAGCCTGGAATCGCCTCCTCGACCGCCCATGTTGCCCAATTTTGGAAAAGTGTTGGCCTGGAATATCTCCCCGGCCCAGCTGGTGGCCGCGCGTCCCGCACCTCCACCATCAACCAGCAGTGACAAAATGAAACAGGAGCTGGCCGAGGTTAAGAAGTATGCAGATAATGCCACGCGCGAGGAACTGAGAATCACGCATAAATGGGCCGATGGAGCGGGAACGTATGCGCCACCCGGCCATTGGAACCACATCGCAGAGGAGAATATTGTCAATGAGCGGTTCAGCGAGGTGCGCGCTGCACGGGCTTATGCGTTGCTCAACATGGCGTTGCACAATGCCGGTGTAGGATGCTGGGAAACGAAGTACTACTATTTTAATCCCCGGCCCTCGCAGCTCGATCCATCGATCAAAACCAAGACCGGTTTGCCCAATTTTCCCGCTTACACGTCCGGGCACTCAACCTTCTCGGCTTCCGCAGCAGTGGTCTTAGGGTACTTGTTTCCCTCCCGCGCACAGTTTTTCGCCAATGAAGCGAGGGAGGCATCCATTTCGCGCCTTTATGGTGCGATTCATTACCGGGCAGATATTGAATCCGGGTACGATCATGGTGTGCGGTTAGCGGCTTATACCGTAAACTTTGCACAAAGTGACGGAGCCGGAGACTGACGATAGTACACGGTTTGTTTGGTCATAGGCCGTGTTAGGGTTGAACCCCCGCTTGTGAAGGCGGGGGTTCTTTTATTTTATACTCTTTTGCAGTTGTTGAGTCAGCTCATCGAACCCCTCCAGGGCGTTATTGCACAATAAGATAATAGTATAGTCTCGGTCGGTGAAGCGAATGAATTGTGTTTTGTATCCGGGGTTATCCCCCGAGTGACGAACGATTTTGCCCAGCGTTTTGTCCTGTTCCAAGTCCCAGCCGAAGCCGTACATCGAAAGTGTACCGTCCTTGAGCAAAGCAGGTGAGAAGGCCTCGTTACGCGTTTGATCGGAGATAAGTTGCGTACCGTACAGGGCACGGTCCCAGCGTAACATGTCGCGCGCGGTAGAACTTATCCGCCCGGGTCCTTTCCGGTTGCCGAGCCAGATGGTGTAGTTAAAGGCAGGAAATGAATCCGCTTTGATAAAGGCCCTTCGCTCGTTTACCCAAATGTGCCCCCAGGCCATATTGGGCAGTTGATCTTTTTCTGCTTTCGTGCGCACACTCGTCATCGTCATACCCAAAGGCGAAAAAATTCTTTCGTGTAACAGGGTGAGAAAATCCTGACCAACTGCTTGTTCGGCCACGCTCGCCAGCAACATATACCCGGTGTTACTGTATTCGTACCGGGTGCCCGGCTCAAAACTCCGTGGCGGACGATATTGAATCAAATAGGCAATGTTGTCCGCGTTAGAGGCCACCCGCGATTTGTCCCAATGTTGATCCATTACGGCCTGGTAATCGGGCAGGCCGGACGTGTGGTTGAGCAAATGCCGCATGGTAATACCCCTGTAGGGTAGATTGGGAATGAATCGGCTCAACGAGTCTTCGTACGAAAGACGGCCCTCCTCCTCCAGCATCATGATGATCATGGCCGTGAACGCTTTGGAGACGGAGGCCAGTTCAAAAACACTGGATGTATCCATAGGTGCGTTCGTTTCAAAATCACGAAACCCGTAGGCCTTGAAGTAGACGGGCTGCCCTTGCTTGGCCACCAGCACGACACCGCTAAACTCCGTGTGCGCCAACATGACGGAATCCAGACGGCTGGAGATCCCGGTTTTGTTTTCCGATTTTGAGCACGCAGCCAGCAGACTGAAAAGCGCGAGGTGTAATAGTATTATCGTTAGTTTCATTTTACTTTTGAAATCTGTTGATAAAAGTAATCATTACTGGTGGACAACGTTGATTTGCTTCTTCGCTATTTCCCCGATCTAACCACCGGGCAACTCGATCAGTTTAAGAAGTTAGGCCCGTTATATGCCGAGTGGAACGAAAAGATCAATGTCATCTCAAGAAAGGATGTTGAGAACCTTTACGTCAACCACGTTCTTCATTCGTTGGGCATAGCCAGGGTCCAAACGTTTCGGCCCGATACCGATGTGCTGGATGTGGGCACAGGCGGAGGTTTTCCCGGTATCCCGTTAGCGGTTTTGTTTCCGCAAACCCGATTTCATCTGGTTGATTCGATCGGGAAGAAAATTACGGTGGTGAACGCGGTGGCGGAAGCATTGCATTTAACCAACGTGCGGGCAAAGCAGGCGAGAGCGGAACAACTAAAAGGCCACTATGATTTTGTGGTCAGCCGGGCCGTGACGCGCATGAAGGAATTTTACGGTTGGGTGAGGCTGCGCGCGAAGAAGAAATCAATCCATGAATTGGATAATGGCATTTTGTATTTGAAGGGTGGCGATCTGGACGAGGAGCTCCGTGAACTCAAGCGACCCTATGCCTTGTATGCCTTGTCAGACTATTTTACAGAGGAATTTTTTGAAACGAAGAAGGTGGTGTACGTACCCCTTTAGTCAAATTCGTTCACTCAGAAATAACCCGGCCACCACCGCTGCCAAACAAGTGCCTACGCTAACCAGGGCATAGAGGACACTCTGCGCGAGCAGGCTCTTTTCCGTCAGGGCCAGCATGTCGCCACTAAATGCGGAAAAGGTGGAGAAGCCACCGCAAAAACCAACCACCCAGAAGTACCGGTAGGAGGTGGCCATCCAGCCGCGCTGGTCGGCAAAGCCAATGAATAGGCCAAAAAGGAAACAGGCGAAGATATTGACTGTGAGGGTACCCCACGGAAACGGTGATACCGTCAAATTCTGAATCCACCGGCTGAGTAAGTAGCGCGTGGCGCTTCCCAGGCCGCCCCCGATAAAGATCAAAATCAAGTGTTGACGCATGGTGCCAAATTACGCAATGAGGCCGGTACTGTGGGTCGTTTGGAGCAAAAGGGAAAATTTGGCTACCTTCACGTCACATTTTTTAAACTATGCTCAAGCGTGTTCCTTCCCTTTTTAAGAACTTCTATTTCTCAGCAGGGCTGTTCTTCATCGTTTGGCTGGCCTTTTTCGATTCCAACGATCTGGTATCGCGTTTTCGCATGAGCCGGAAATTGAACCAGTTGGCGAGCGAAAAGGAGTACTACCAGGAAAAAATTAAGCAGGTAAAGAAGGACCGGCACGAGTTGATGACCAACCAGGAATTGCTGGAAAAGTTTGCGCGCGAAAAGTACCTGATGAAAAAAGAGACCGAGGATATTTTTATAATTGAAGACCAGTAGGTTATGAGCCGGCTAGCCCTAATAGTTTTTTTTGTGCCACTATGGGCTTCCGCCCAATGGGGCGAAGAGCAAATGGATGAAAAGCCCTCCATCCGGGACCGAATTTTTACC
>DAIPHR010000020.1:0-23058 GCA_036771215.1 Cyclobacteriaceae bacterium | reverse complement strand
ACTATCTGCAGGTTGAACGTGTACTCTGATGCAGGCGGGTCAACAACAAAAAGGTGCTCGGTTGGGGTTCCCCCGTTAAGGTTAAACTCAATTTTCAGTTCGCGAATTCCGCTGGCATCTGAAGCACGAATGACAAAAGGCACCGTGAAGGTAGGCGCTTGGGGCTGGAGATAGTTATAGTGATCATGCAACACGCGCGGGGGCGTCTCATCGATCTGGATCTTGAGGTTGTCAATAGCCCAGCCCCAGCCGGCAGCCAATTGATCGCTATACAGGCGGAACCGGATCACGATCACATCACCGGTCGCAAACGCATTCCGCATGTTGATTGTCCGTGTTCGAAACAATGATGGCTCACCAGAAGCATTGGAGTTATTACCCGAAATGGAACTGTTGTAGCGGGTAAGCCAGGGCCCAAAGTCGCGCGAGTCATAGCCCGGTGCGAGCGGCAACCAGGTAACACCACCATCTTTTGATCCTTCAACAATTACATAGTCAAAAAAGTCCTGCGAGGGGAAGGTCGATCCCGCTGCGCCCGGTTCAACCAATACCACTTCATCAAATTTAAGGGTCGCATCAGCCGCTTTCAGTTTGATCGGGACACGTAACTGATAGACCCAGTTGAACTCATCACCGGGGAAAGCATCACCCTCAGGGTAAGGATGGTCGGTGTGAATAGCTCCATTCAAAAATGGAGTGATTTGCCGCACGCCAAACTCCGAGTTGCCAAAGAAATCCTGCGCGGCCGTAACCAAATTATTGAAATCGTTCTGATAGCTGCTTTGAGTAGGTGCCAGACTAACCACATTGACTGAATAAAACGTTGCAAGGCCGGGTACTGCCCGCGTATTGGGTGAAGAAGCCTGATCAGTTGCTTTGATCCGGTATTCGATTTTATCACCATTATTCAGGCCGGCAAGGTTAACCGAGGCACGATAGGTTGAATCTGTCCCCGCCACTTTATTCATCGTTAGCATTAGATTTGATCCAGGAGTTCCTCCCTGTGTAATCCGATACTCCAGCACAACACTCGCCACGCCAATGTTGTCGGCAACTTCAGCTTCTATAACCAGCGGGCCCGTGGAGGCATTTGCAAATGGAACAGGTGTGTGTTGAAAGAAGGGACCGCGCGTATCCGGGCCAACAATAAACTGATTGACAATCTGAATATCGGATTGCCCGGGGCGGATCAATTTTCCAGGGTTTGTGAATTCGCGATTCTGGTTGGGGAAGTCTGCGCTTACTTTGTAGTTGTCGCGTACCACGATGTAATAGGTGTACTCAGTGGGTAGCACCGCAGGCGCTGGTAATTGTGCCGTGTAGGTATCACCACCGGTTAATGTCATGTCGGTTTCAACCTCGGGGCCTCCATTGGCGCGGTAGCGAAATTTGATTGCCGTGATGCCCGATCCGGGGGTGCCATCCGAGCCAATGTTTGCGGTAATCGTAATCGGACTCCCAACGGTTTCGGTATCGCGCAGCGCGGTGTGCCGGATATACGGGGCAACCCATCCCATATCAGCAAAAAGATTTTTCGTTACGGGTCCGGGATCAAGATTGACCTGATCACGATTTAGGGAGGGACGCATAAGCAAATTCGGATCAGTTGACGTCACATCCAAATGAGCAATACTAGAACCGGGTTGCCAGCTTGCAGGGGCAAACAACTTTGCTCGTGTGCCCACACCGCCCACCACAGACAAGCCTGGATTGTGATTAACATTATTACTCGTCAAGAAGCCCGCCATAGTCGCTGAGGTATTGGCGACATTCAACAATCTGGTGTTGGTTGCATTTTCTACTCCTAAATCAAAAATGATTGGCACCGGGGTCGATCCTACCCCAAAGTCACCTACTCCGCCATTCAATTCAAACGAGTCTGCAAACCCAAGTCCATGGCAAAGTTCGTGTAACACTACTGTGGTCAGGTGGTATTGATTGGGTGCTGAACTGGCCTCATAACTCCATTGCCCCAAATTGGCGTTAAAGAATGCATAGACGTCATAATTGTCACCGGTATTCGGGTCGGGGTTTCCGTTCAATGGTACACCGGTCAATTTTTCGGCTAAAGCAACCGGGTAGAATATATTAAGCTTCGGTGCGCCAGGAAAATTGGCATACGCGGTACCATAAATGGCAGATCCCAACACGTTAGATGCCAACTGTGTTGACCAAACTGCATATACATGGACCGTAACGTCTGACTGCAAAATCCCCTCCCAAATGTCAACCGCGCGTTGAAATGCCGCTTGCGCTTGTGATGGAAATCCCACATAGGTCACTTCAATATTTGCGCTCTTGGTTCGTGCGCCAGACGATAACTTCCTTTGCACGTCTTCCGCAATACCGATAAAGGAGGGAACGCTAACACCGCTGTGATAGCACACCACCGGTTTGCCTGGCTTGAGTGTTCGCACCGGGTAGTCGTTGGCGATGATCGATTGAGCTATTGCGTTTACCGAGGCAACCGCGAAAAATGCAGTGACCACTAACTTGAACATCAATGAACTTTTGAACTCCATTAGGTTTGAATTTTTTACAAAAATACAAAATCAAATCACCCCTCTTGCCTTTAATTCAAGGTACTTGTTGATGGTGTTAATGGTGAGTTTAGCGGGCGTGGTAAGCAGGGCGTAAACACCATTTTTTTGCAGTTCGCGAACAATCAGGCGCTTTTCAAAACTGAATTTCTCGGCCACCGCTTTATGAAAAACCTGCTCCAGCGTGGTGGCCGGCTCGTCCAGCAATTGCCGCATTTCCGTGTTTTCAAAGAATATGACCACCACCACATGCTGGCGGGCCAGGCTGCTGAGGTAGGGCAACTGGCGTTTAACTCCATACTCCGTCTCAAAGTTGGTAAACAACAACAGCAGGCTGCGTTGCGTAACCTTTCTGCGCACCACCGAATACAAAGCGGAAAAGTCCGGCTCACGAAAAGACGTTTTTTGATTATACAAGGCCTCCATTAAATGCATCAACTGGTTGTTGATGCGGCTGGCCGGCAACAGGGTGTTTACCTTATCTTGAAACGTGATTAACCCGGCCTTGTCCGATTTTTTCATGGCAATGTTCGCCATGGCCAGGCTCGCGTTGATGGCATAGTCAAGCAATGTCATGCCTTCAAACGGCATTTGCATGGGGCGCCCTTTGTCGATGATCATGTACACCTGCTGCGAACGCTCTTCCTGGTAGCTGTTTACCATCAGGTCGGCCCTGCGGGCCGTGGCTTTCCAGTTCACCGTCCGAAAATCATCGCCCGCAACATAATGCTTGATCTGCTCAAACTCCCGGTTGTTGCCAATTCTGCGAATGCGTTTGATGCCGGAATCGACCAGCCGATTGGAGATGGCCAGCAACTCATATTTACGCATCTGAATAAAGGACGGATAAACCGGCACCATCTGTGGGCGTTCCTGCTGCGTTTTCCGGCACGCTAACCGAAGCGGTGACTGGGCGAGTACGTTCACCACACCAAAGTGATACTCTCCCCTTTTCACCGGGCGCAGCGTGTACGTCAAATGCCGGGCCTCGCCTGCCTTCAACTGTATCTTCAATGAAAAAGATCGGTCCTGAAACTGGGTCGGAATTTCATCAAACACCTCAACCGCCACGGTAAACGCATAGCCGTTGCTCACATCAAGATGAATCGTATTGACATCTCCATTGGACAAGCGTTCGGGCAGGTGCCGGATGGCCGTTACCCCGAGTGGTTTTACAAACAAGATGATGGTGTCAATAAGAGTGAGGAGTGCAAAAAACAAGAACGACACTTTGACCACGGGCATTAGCCAGCCAAACCAATAGGCCAACAGTGCCAGAACCACCAGGCCACCCAGCACCTGAAAAAACAGCGATGAGAAAAATATCGATCTGATAAACCTCACCGCGGCACTTCCACTTTGTTCACGATCTGACGAATAACTTCATCCACCTGTAATCCTTCCATCTCCTTATCGGGCGTAAGCATAACGCGGTGCCGCAACACGGGAACCGCGAGCGTCTTCACATCTTCCGGAGTGACAAAATCGCGGCCGCGAATGCCAGCCAAAGCCCGAGATGAATTGAGCAAAGCCACAGACGCGCGGGGTGACGCCCCCAGGTAAAGAGACGCGTTGGCGCGGGTCTCCTGCGCAATGCGGGCAACATAGCCCAGTAATTTCTCCTCCACATGAATTTGTCGAATAAGCTCGCGGCATTCCTGAATCTCCTGGGCCGTCAACACGCTACCCACCCGAGCCAATTGCTCACGTTGGTCTTGCTGTCCGTTCTCTGCCAGTATGCGGATCTCTTCCTCAAGCGTTGGATACCCCACCGCAATCTTGAACAGAAAGCGATCGAGTTGCGCCTCCGGCAGCCGGTAGGTGCCTTCCTGTTCGATCGGATTCTGCGTAGCCAACACCAAAAACGGTTCGCCCATGTTGTACGTCTTGCCATCAATCGATACCTGCCGCTCCTCCATCACCTCAAACAACGCGGCCTGGGTTTTAGCGGGCGAACGGTTGATCTCATCAATCAACACCACATTGGCAAACACAGGGCCCGGCCGAAACTCAAATTCGGTGTTGCGCGGATTGAACACTGACGTTCCAAGAACATCCGAAGGCATGAGGTCGGGCGTAAACTGAATGCGCGAAAACCGGGCGTCAATGGTTTTGGCGAGTAGTTTGGCGGCCAGTGTTTTGGCTACTCCCGGCACACCTTCAATCAGCACATGCCCGCGCGCGAAAATGGCCGTGATCATCAATTCAACCATGGCCTCCTGCCCCACGATCACTTTACCGATCTCGGCTTTGATTTGCTGAACCCGGTCGTGGAGGCGACTAAGGTCAACGCGATTTTTGAAAACGTCTTCCATGTATACAAGATTAGAATTTAAACTTCTCCATTCGTTGGTTAAGGTCTGTGAGCATCTGGGGCGTCACCACCGGGGCAGACTGAATGACACGAATTAACGCCATCAGGTGTTCGGTTTCCTCCAGGCTGTTGCCCGACTTGCTAGCCAGGGCTTGTGCAAATGTATCGGGCGACTCGCTGGCCAGGAAAAAATGCGTGCGTACCCGTTCCATAAAGTACAGAATCTTTTTGTCTGCCACCGCCTTGTAATCGCGCGCTTGCCAGTACATGTTTCCAATGGTGCGCACAAACTCCAGGGTAGAGTTCCGCAACGGCCGGATGATGGGGATGTATCGCTGTCTTCGCTTCGCCTCGATCAGCACATAGCATAACACGCCCCCGATTAACAGGTAATAGGCCCACCGCAGCGGTTCCTGGCTGAGAATGTAACGCAGGGGTGTTTGGGGTTCCTGACGCCCGGTTTGATAGTAGTTGGTCCAAACGACCGGTGCCACGGGCAAATACGAAAACGTCTTCTCAAGAAATTCATGATTCCTCGATGTCAGAACATAGTTGTTGGTGAACGCCAGCGGTGTGCTGTTCAGAATCAAATAGCCCCGTCCGATACTGATCTTGATGGTTACCGGGTAATTCCAATCGTTGGTGGCCATAACGGCCACCGGGTAACGAATCGAGTCAAGGTGGGTGAAATAGTTTGTCACATTCTCCAGCTTGTAGTAGTAATTCGTTTTCTCCCACTGACGATTTAGAAACTTGAGGCTAACGGTGTCGTTGAGGTTGACGGCCTGGTCCAGCTCTTCCGACAAAATATCGCGCACGTGCAAGTTCAGCGTATCGGCAAACACATCATAAAAGTAGTAAGCCGACAGGAAGGCATGGGCCCCGCTATCGACCTTATTCAACAAGACCTTAACCGACTCGCGGTCAGGTTCAAATTTGGTGCTGAGGCTGAAAAAATTGGCAACCGTGTCGATCGATTGCTGCAACTCGTAGATCGTAAGGTTATTGACATCAATCGCCTGGGCAGGGAACAATCGGCCCATCAAATCCTTCACGACATAGGCGCCAAACGGATTTTTATCGTTTGGGTCGTAGGTGGGAATCCAGTTCACCGGCTTGGGTGCCACCAGTTGCACAACAACGAAAAGGGCCACCACAAAAAGCAGAATAGCGATATAACGTGTTTCGCGCTTCATGATAGCCGGCTATTGAAATCGTGGAAAGTCTGGCTCACGTGCCGGTAGACCTCCTCATTGGCCTTGAAGTCACCGTACCACGTGTAATCAAAATAATAACGAAGGGTTTGAGTGGCCAGCCGGGCGGGGTGTTGCCCCAACTCCATCAGGTATTCATCATTCGTTTTGCCGGCTACGAGCTTTATGCGGCCCTGGTCGGCCAGCTTGCGCAGGGCGAACAAAAAGGTAAGGCGGATAGCCTCGCGAAAATCATCCTCCTGCACGGCCTTGCCGATCGCCCGCTCAAAATCAATTTCCTGAATATCTCCCACCACGGCCTGCTCCACCTGGCCGCCAGCCTTGGCCTGCGGATAAAAGAGATTTTTTACTTCCACGTTCAGCAGGCGCATGATTACCCAGATAATGAAGATGAAGCATAACGTATAGGTGAGTATTTGCCCCAACAGTGTTTCAGTGGCAAACCGATACAGTTCGGTAAGCAGGTTGAAAAACCACATCCAAAATCGCTGCCACGCAGTCAGTCCCTCTTGCGGGCGGCCATACTGATAGTCCGAATCATCTAAATAGGCCTGCCGCTCAGCCGCGTCCATTTGGCGCCACACAACGGTAGTGGTATCCGCTAACGGTGCTTGCGCAATTACAGCCGGGCACGAGAGCAACAGAAGAAGACAAAGACTAATAGCTCTCATGAGCGTCTGCCGCGCTGTTGGGTTGTGGGGTTTGGCCAAACGTATCCAGCTTCGCCATCAAACCAGCGGCCTCCTTTCGTTCAACCAAATTGAAATACTGAAACATAATGGCCAAAACCGGTATGGCCCGCAAAAAGGTTGCACCCATCATATAAAGCATACTGGAGAAAATCAAGCCCACCTCATACCACAAGGGTAGAGCGGTCGGGTTTTCAGAAACTGAATTGAAGGTGATTAAAAATGTAAAAATTACCTGAGGGATTACGAACATATAACCCATAAATACGCTGATCAATCCCGTAACAAACAGTAATCCAAACGTACTCCACCACTTATCCGTAATGAGCGCGAAGGAACGCGTGAATGACTCCCCCAGTGATTTCCGCTCCATGATTAGGACAGGCGCCATCAAGGAAAGCACGATCATTACATACACCCCGGGTAAAATGAGAAGCACGATCCCCACCATAATCACAACAGCGCTAACAATAAGAGCACCGGTGAGAGAGAACAGGTATCCTTTCACTCCATTCCATACCTCATTCACTTCAATTCGGGACGGGAATGGTTTGGTATCATAAATGCGGACATACTCGCCCACCACCGCCACCAGCATCACATAGGCAATACCACCCAGCAGAATGGTCAGCCCAAGCCAGAGGGAAAATTCGCCTAAAAAAGAAGCAAAACCATCGGGGGCCTGCCGGCCTGTCGAAGTTAGGTTAACAACAGAGCGATTGTAATACCCATACACAACACTTTGAGCCAGAATAGCCGGCCCTGCGATATAGATGATCGCCTTGACCAACGGCTTAAAATTCTGCCGCAGAAATTCGAACGTAGCGTTAATCTTGGCGCTGAAGTCGCGCATTTTGCGCATTTCAATTTTTTGTTCCATGTCGAAAGCGTAAGGGATAAATGAAGAAATAGAAAATGATAAGCCACATGGATCCGACCACAATCACGGCCTTGATGAAAAACGCCATGCTGGCGTAGCGGGTCACAAACGATTCAATAAATCCGGCTATGATAAAAAAGGGCATGAGGCCCATCACGAGTTTGAGTCCGTCTTTCGCACCCTGGCGAAAGGAATCATACCGGCTGTATGTTTTAGGGAAGAGAATAGCGTTGCCCATATGAAGCCCGGCCGCACCAGCCAGTACGATGGCCGATAGCTCGATTGTGCCGTGGAGCATAACAACAAAAATGGAGTCAACCAAGAGATTTTTCTGGTAAAAAAAAGTAAAAAAGGCTCCGACCATTATTCCGTTTTGAAAAAGTACAAAACCAGTGCCCACGGACAACAAAATACCAGCAGCAAAAGCCGTGAAGGAAACGCGAATGTTATTGAACGTGATCGCAAAAAACATGTCCAGCTCGCCCGAGTCCGCATAAACACCCAATGGCTGGCCTTTCTCTATGTTCTCCAGCGTCATGTTCACATACCCATCACCCAGGATCAGTCGAATAAAGGTGTAATCGTTGAGTACCGAAATACTTCCAATGGCCGCAGCCAGCCCAAAAATTAAAAAGGCATACAACATGGGCCTGCGAAGCGTATTCAGCAACTCGGGCAACTCGCGGGTCCAGAAGGTGATAAATCGGCTGCGATCCTCCTTTTTGTTGCGGTAAATGTTACCATGAATCTTCGCACTGAGGTGATTGAGATAGTGCGCGGTTTCACTATCCGGATACTGCGTGCGGGCGAACGAAAGATCGTCTGTGAGCTGAATGAATATTTCTGCCCGTTTATCGGGCAAAACGGGAACACCGGAATTGAGCAGTTTTTCGTACTCCTGCCACCGGGCCATATTTTGCTTCACAAATGCCGCCTCGCGCATACCTCCAAAAGTCTGAAATTAGAGGATGACGACCGATTTGGCAAAAAAAAATTACCAATCGGCCATCGGGCGGTGGTTTGGCATGGAATCAACCGGTTAATCAGTTGCCAGCCGCGACTTGTTCAACCTTACTCCATACCCGCACTACGTTAGCTCCACAGATCTTCTCGATGTCGCTCTCGGTATAACCCCGCGTGAGTAGTTCATAGATCAGGTTAGGATATTGACTCACATCTTTCAAGCCTGTGGGCAACGAGTCGCCCACCCCGTCAAAGTCGGAACCCAGACCAACATGGTCAATACCCGCCAACTTCACTACATGGTCGATGTGATCGGCAACGGTCTTAACATCCGCATACAGGTTGGGGTTGTTCTTTCGGAACTCATCCACAATGGGGCGGGCCAATGAATCACGGAAGGTCAGATTTTTCTCAGTCAATATGGCCTGTAATTTCTTTCGGCTTTCTTCATTACCGGCCCGCACAGCCGAATCCAGAAAGGTTGAGCCGAAATTGATCTGAATGACGCCACCATTTTTTCCCAGCGCCACGATCATGTCATCGCTCATGTTGCGCCAAAAGCCCGGGGTAAAGGCACGGCACGAAGAGTGAGAGGCGATCAGCGGTGCGCCCGTAATTTTCAACACGTCATAAAAGGTGCTATCGTCAACATGCGAGATATCGACCATAATGCCCACGCGATTCATTTCTTTCACCACTTCCTCGCCAAACGGACTGAGCCCATTCCACGTGTGAGTGGTATCGTAACTGGAATCGCAAATCTGATTGTCTTTGCCGTGGGTGAGGGTGATGTATCGGATGCCCCGATCAAAGAAGTACTTTACATTGGCTACATCATCGCCCACCGGGGCTCCGTTTTCCATGCCCATCGGCAGTGAAATTTTTCCTTGCTGAAAGTTGGTCTGCAGTTCGGCAACGGAATTGGCCAAAGCAAATTTATCGGGGTGAGCCTCCGCAATACCCCGCACCATATTGATGAGTGAATCGGCTAATGCTTTGCCTTTGTCGGGTTGCAACTGATAGGAAGATGGAATATAGATGGACATAAAGGGCGCATCCAGTCCACCCTTCTTCGCCCGTTCGTAATCAAAATCGCCTTCTGTCGTACGGATGGGAATCCCCAAATACTCGCGCTCGAGTTGAAAGTTGCGCATCTTCAGCCGGTAAGGCAGGTCCACATGCCCATCGGTGAGCAGGTAGCGGTGAGCCAACTCATCGGCAAAAGCCTGCAGTTGCTCGTCTGTCATGCGATCAACAGGCCGTTTGTCCCCACACGACCAGGCCATCAGGGTCATGAGCAAAAGAGACAGGCTTAGTTTATTGGATATCCGACACATGCGTTTGGGGTTTTACGGTTGGAAATATAACTTGAAAACCGAAAGCACCGAGTAGAATTTTTCGCTATGCCCACCATTCAGGTACGAACGGCCCAACATGTACTGATCGAATACCCCGTGGCGGGTGTGTTTGACCGGATCTTGGCCTTCATCATTGACAGCCTCGTGATGGTGGCCTATCTGATCCTGTTGTTTTGGGTCTTGGTGGAAGCCCAGTTTATGAGCGAGTGGCTTATGGTGGCCATTTATCTGCCCATTTTCTTCTACCATTTGATTTTTGAGATCTCGATGAACGGCCAGAGCCCCGGTAAACGCGCGTTAAACCTGAAGGTGGTACGGCTTGATGGTGATTCCCCTACCATCGGGAACTATCTACTGCGTTGGATTCTGTGGCCGATCGATGTTCTGATATCCGGATCGGTAGCCATCAGTTGCATCTTGCTATCCAAAAATGGCCAGCGGCTGGGCGACCTCGCGGCCGGCACCACCGTGGTTAAAATGGAGCGCCCGGCCGTGCGCACCAGCCAGGAAATTATTCAAGCGCTGCAGGAGGATCACACCGTGACGTTTCCCATGGTCATCCAACTGCAGGCTTCGGATATCAAACTGATCAAAGATGCACTGGAGATGAATCGGCAGATGGGTAACATTCAGCCGGTGTTGCACCTGACGGACAAATTGAAACAACTGCATGGCATTGAGACCGATCTGCCTCCCGTAAAATTCCTGTATACCGTGCTCAAAGATTACCATCATCTCACCTCGCGTACGTAATGGATCTTCTTCACCTGACGCGTGCCCAACTGGCTTTGCGCAATGGGCAAGATAAACCCCAGGTTTGGGTAGCCTATAAAGGAGACGTGTACGATGTAACGGAATCGCGGTTGTGGAAAACCGGAAAACACTATGAGCATTGGGCCGGACAGGACCTGACCCACGAGTTGCCCGATGCCCCGCACACCGATGAGGTGTTTAGGAAATTTAAGATTATTGGAAAACTGACCGACCTATGAAACCAACAGTACTCGTTGCCCTGTTTGTCTGCCTGCTCACGTGCGGTAACGCTCAGCAGCTCCGGATGGAGCGTGGCTTTGGCTCCGTTCGCTTTTATCTCGACTCGACCGAACTGGCCGTTCGCCAACTTCGCGAAGAGCTGGCGAAGGAGCCCATGGCTTTAGAAACATTCAAGAAAGCGAAAACCAACCAAACCTTCGCCTCCATTTTGGGTGCAACCGGTGGGTTCCTGATTGGCTTTCAGATCGGGACGTTGATTGGTGGGGGTGAGCCCGACTGGGCCATTGCTGCCGGTGGTGCCGCGTTAATCGTGGCTGGCGTACCCCTTCAGCGCAAATCGTACCGGCAGACCGAGGAATCACTCAACCTGTACAACCGTAAACACGCCCTGCATTTGCGTAAGCCCGAATTCTATTTGGCGGGCACAGGGCTTAAGATGGTGATTCGTTTTTGATGATGTCCAGGCGGTCACCCTGAATGTCGTGCGTGGCAATTCTCCGACCCGGCACTGCGGGCGCGGCTATGCCTTTGCCAAACGTGCGGGGCGAAGTGAAAACTCGCGCTTCGTCCCAACATCCGGCCTCGATAAATAAACTAAGTGTCATGGCCCCGCCCTCCACAATTACGGACTGGATTCTGCGCTGGTATAAGTCGTGAAGCACGTCCGCCAGAAAATTTTCCTCACTTACACGAGCTAACACCAGTTGCGGATGTTCTTCGTGCCGGAGCACGTTGTAGCAAATCGTTAACTGTTTTCGATCAAAGACATGAAGGTTTTCGGGCAAACGCAGAAACCGATCAAACACGATGCGCACGGGGTGGCGGCCGGTCCAATTGCGCACAGTAAGTTGCGGATTATCGTGGGCAGCTGTTTTGGTGCCCACCAGCACGGCATCTTCGGTGGCACGCCAGCGATGTACCCATTGGCGGGCGTACTCGTTGCTGATCCATTTTGAATCACCGTTTGGATGCGCCAGTAGCCGATCGAAGGTCTGCGCCCACTTCAGCATAATGTACGGCCTCTGCTTCTCGTGGAAAACGAAGAATCTTCGATTCAGCTCCCGCCCACGGCCTTCCAGCACTCCGGTAACCACCTCAATGCCGGCCTCGCGCAATTTTTTTATCCCTCCGCCATTCACCAGCGGGTTCGGGTCTTCATTTGCAATAACCACCCGCGCAACTTTTTCCTTTATCAATCGATCTGCACAAGGAGGTGTCTTTCCAAAATGCGAGCAGGGTTCCAAGTTCACATAGGCTGTCGCACCGGCCACCTGCTGCTTGTCGGCAACCGACTCAATGGCATTTACCTCAGCATGTGCGTGGCCAAATTGCCGATGCCAACCTTCACCAATAATGGCGCCTTGCTGCACCAACACGCAACCTACGAGTGGGTTAGGGCTAACAGATCCCTCGCCCCCCAGCGCCAATTCCAACGCGCGTTGCATGTAGTGTTCGTCCGTCATTGGTTATCTTTCGAGGAACAAATATTGTGGAGAACGCCACGAATTCCAAAGTTCTGTTCGATACAGCCGTGCGGCAACTCAGGCCAATCTATGGGCCCGATGAAGCCGAAGCGATTGCTTTTCTTATCGTTGAAAAAACAACCCGTCAAAACCGAACGCAGATCCTGGCCTCCACGCCTGTCAATCTGCGCGTGACCGAATCATTCGAACGTGCACTCAATCGGGTGGCGCGGCATGAGCCGGTTCAATATGTATTGGGTGAAGCGTATTTTTTTGGTCTTTCGTTTTATGTCAACCCGTCCGTGCTAATACCACGGCCGGAAACCGAAATGCTGGTTGACGAAGGGATGCGCCATGTAGCCACGCTTGACCACCCCAAAATCGTGGATGCCTGTACCGGCAGCGGATGCATCGCGATAGCGTTGCGGCACCACTTGCCCCAAGCCCACGTTACCGGTGTTGATGTTAGTGATGAGGCCTTGCAGGTAGCCCGCTTTAATGCGCAACGGCTGCAAACTCCTGTTCATTGGGCGAAATTGAATGTGCTAACGGAGCAACTTCCCGGGCCGATCGACTTGCTGGTCAGTAACCCACCTTACATTCCAGCCTCGGAGAAAGAGCAAATGGCGGAAAACGTAACCCGATATGAACCGGGTCTCGCCCTTTTCGTACCGGATCGCGATCCGCTGGTTTTTTACCGGGCCCTGGCTGCGCATGCCCGGGAACATCTCACTACTGCAGGGCGGCTCGTAACCGAAGTTCATGAAAAGCTCGCGGGCCAGGTGGCCACGCTATATACTGAAACGGGCTTAAGCGATGTTCAGGTTAAAAAAGATCTTGCCGGAAAGGATCGAATGGTAACGGCAAGAAGCGCGTAGCCTACGGCTCAAAAAAGCAAACCGATCCGCCAACCCAGCTTTTGTCTTTGTTGTATTTCACCCCAATCATATCACCGCGGCTGAGGCGGGCCAGGTTGGTGACCGGTTCGGGTCTGGGCTTACCCTCTTCCCACAAAAACAACATCCGAATCTCCACCTTCACCTGGCCATCGGGTGCTTGCACCACCGGTTCGTATTTCACTTTCCGCTGCAGCAGGTACTCATGCCGATGTTCTGCGGGAATAGCCTCAAGGTCCGCCTGGGTTACGTGAAAAATCACGCCTGTGCCCGAAAATGAAAACAGCGGTTTCAGCACATAATGCTCGAGATCTTCCGGGAATGAGGTGTATTGATGGAGGAAGCGACACTCTGGCACAAATGGACTTTGAATAAACGGCATCGTGTATTTGCTGATGCGGAAGAACCAATTCGGGTGACCGGCCCATTCCACATCCACATCTTCCGTCAGGTTAAACTGTAGTTTTAAGTCGTTGCGCTTAACCAATTCATCAAAGATCACCCGATTATAAATCCGGTGAATCGGAATGCGCTTGCCGGCCTGGCGGTAAAACAACTGCCGACCCTCGCGCTCCACATCACCAATGTGCACGGGCGCAATGCCTGTCATGTGCTGCGTAATGGTAAAATCAATAGCCGTGTTCTGTTTCATTGGCTCAATCTCCAGCAACACCACGTTTTCCGGTGCGTGGCCGTTGAGCACAGCCTGTGTAAAGCGTTGGCGATAGCCGGCTTCCGTGAGATTGAAATGATTGAAGAACTGCGCGGGCACATCGAAATGCTCGCGGTACTTCAGTGCAACAAAATCCTGCCAGCCAAACAACGAGGGGAAGCCCTGCATTTCGATAAGCTGAGGTTCCAATGACCCATCTGAGCCCAGCACCACGGCATAGTCGAGCGCCAGAAAAAGGGTGTGAGGTGTTTCGCGGGGAACGACCAGGTGGCTGGGTATTGCCTTCTCCACCAACTTCGGGTAATCATCGCGAATGATCACATCGATGATGTCGTTGGAGGCCTTCAGCAATTTTTCGCGCAGATGGCGCGAAACGAATACAGGTGTTTCGGCCACACGAAATGTAACTTTCTGACCGTAGCTCGTGTTCAAATCATCAAGAAACCGCTGGTATTTCTCCTCGGAGAAGGACCGGTTGAAGCGGGCGCGTGCATCTGCAATCATGAGAGTGCGGCAACCAGGTTAGTTTTTAAACCCTGCATGAGAAAACGAGGCACCACGGCATGGTAGGTGGCCATAATTTTGTCCGGGTCATTCAGGTGGTCCAGCATGTCCCAATATTTTTTCTCACCGTGTTTTTCAATCACAATTTCCTTCTTGTCTTCGCGCAACAGGTACATGCGCATACCGGGGGCATCCGCTTCGGGATGAAACTGCATCCCGATAAACGCGTCATCAAACCGGATGGACATCACGGCTCGCTCCAGGTCAACATGCGGCCGGAATTTCTCCAGGCACAATACGGAGCCACCGCGCTCCCGGATTTTTTCCTGGTTCGGCTGTGTGATCTGATAGTCCCTGGAATCGACCACGTAAAACGGGTCGCCCAAACTTCGAAACAAGGGCTCGTGCATTCCTTCAAAAGTATGGTGTACCGGCATGACACCAAACGAGGTGCTCTTGCGCTTGCTCACCACCCCGTACCCATAATACCGGCAATACACCTGGAACGAATGACAAATCAGCAGTACATGCTTTCGCGGACCTTTGGTGGAGCGATTAAAGGCCTGGATTTCATCCATGAGCGAAAAAAACTTCCGTTCCCACAATGATCCCTCACTTTCAAGCGGGCTGCCCGGCCCACCGCTGCTGATATAAACATCGTAGTCCGGTCCGGGTACTTCGCATTTCAGCCGCACATCAAACACATCATACTTAACCGGCATGTGACAATCAGCCTCAAACTCTTCAATCAGCTGACGGATACAACGCATGCCTTCATTGGGCATACCCTCGTACATATCCAGTACAGCAATTCGGATGTTTGACGACTGACTCACAACAAAACTTCAGACAAAAGTACCAAATTTGAACATGCTACTCCTGACTAAAGTCAGGTGCCCGCAATCGTTTGCTCGGTGATGTAATCCACCACACTCTCCAGTTTACCGGTCTCTTTGTACACGGCTAACTGCCGGTCGGCCCCGGTGCCACCCTTCAAAATCTCGTTTACATATTGAATCGCTGGCCGGCTCCCCAACTCATCGACAACGTCATCAACAAAATCCAACAATTCCAGCACCAGTGAGCGGGCATCCACCTCGGATTGCTTACCAAAATCAATAAGCTTACCATCAATGCCGTAGCGAGACGCGCGCCATTTGTTCTCATTGATCAATGCGCGATTGTAAAGAATGAAACTCATGTTCTGCTGCCGCAGCTTGTACAACTTGGCTACAAGGGCCTGGAACAACGCAGCAATAGCAATGGACTCTTCCACACGCATGGGCACGTCACAAATTCTGAACTCAATCGTATCAAAGAACGGATGCACCCGCACATCCCACCAGATTTTCTTTGCGTTGTCGATACATCCGGTCTTAATCAGGAGGTTCACGTAGTTTTTAAAATCATCCCAGTCGCTGAAGTAATCCGGCAACCCGGTGCGCGGAAATTTGTCGAACACCTTGGTACGAAACGACTTGAAGCCGGTGTTACGCCCCTCCCAAAAGGGAGAATTGCACGATAGCGCGTACACGTGGGGTAAAAAGTACCGCACGGTGTTCATGATGTGGATGGCCAGGTTCTTATCCTTGATGCCCACGTGCACGTGTAAACCAAAAATCAGATTAGAGCGCGCAGCCTCCTGCATTTCGTTAACAATGGCATCGTAGCGGGGGTTAGGCGTAATCAGCTGCTGCGACCAGTGCGAAAACGGGTGCGTGCCGCTGGCCCCTATGCGCAAGTCAAGACTTCTGGCGATGTCGGACACCGACTTGCGCAGAAATTTAATCTCATCGTAAGCCTGTTGAATATTTTCGCAAACACCGGTGCCCACCTCCACTACCGCCTGATGCATCTCCGCCTTCACAGCATCTTTCAAGGGGCTGCCGGCCGCGATCTCCACTATCCGCTGGTCATGCGACTTTAACTCGCGCGTATGCGGATCGATCACCATGTATTCCTCCTCCACTCCGAGGGTAAATTTTTCCATACTCAGGGCTGCGCCCGTTTTAAACCAGGTAATTACTTCTTATTTGATTTCAGAAAATTGGCCACACCATCAGCTACGTACGTGCCCCAGGTGAGATTGTCCTTACCGGGCTGGTGTGCTTCGGCACGCTCCACTGCCATGCGGGCCGCGTGCTCCACTACCCACTCGAAATTTTCCTGTCCCACCGAGTTCACGTCAGCATCTGGTGCCGGATTGCAAAAATCGATGGCATACGGCACGCCATCGCGCACGGCAAACTCCACCGTGTTGAAATCGTACCCCAACGCCTCGTTTAATTTCAAGACATAGTCGTGTACCGTCTTCAGCAACTTCTCTGAGGCCGGCCCCCGGTTAACCACATAGCGCAGGTGATGCGGGTTGCGTGGTTCGTACTCCATAATGCGCACATACTTGCGCCCCAGGCAGTAGCAGCGGAAATATTCCTGAAAGACAATTTCTTCCTGAAGCATCATCACCAACTGTCCGGTCTCTTTGAATTTCTCAAAGAAGTCGGCCGGGTCACGCAGTTTGTATACGCTCTTCCAACCACCGCCAGCGTGCGGCTTCATATAGGCCGGGAAGCCGATATGACTGAAGATTTGATCCCAACTTAGCGGGAACCTCAGATTGCTGAACGAAGAGTCCTGTGTATCGGTCGGTTTGTCGTGTGAAGGCAAGAGCACCGTCTTGGGCACGGGCACTCCGATTTTCACTGCCAGTGCGTTGTTAAAGAATTTCTCATCTGCGCTCCACCAAAAAGGATTGTTGATAACGGCTGTTCCGGTGCTGGCCGCATTTTTCAAAACAGCGCGATAAAACGGCACATCCTGGGAAATCCGGTCGATGATCACATCGAAGCCGCAAGGCTCGCCTTGCTGCACCTTGTCAATCTCAAGATGCTCGGCTTTAACATTCTTCAATCCCATCCGGTTTACGCGATCGACAAAGGCCATCGGAAACGAACGTTCCATGCCATGAAGGACTCCAATCTTTTTCATCGGTTAATAGTTTGTGCTGACTTGTGTTACTGACTTTTGTAATCGTTCAGAATTGAGATAACCTGCTGCTGCACCTGGCGCGAATCAGTAAACAACAGGTTATGCCCCGAATTCGGAAACCAAAATAAGTCCTTTTTTCCGGCTTTTACATGGGTAACATATTTCTGAGCAAGACTGAAATGAGTCTGAAAATCGCGTCCACCAATAAAAAGAAACAGCGGCACAGGCCAATGGGCCGAATCGGCCAATAAATTGACGCGCGAAGCCTCATTCAGCACGTCCAGCCAATCAGTGGCCCAACGTTGAACAAAACTCCTATCGGGGGGCCGGTTACCAGAGAACCTGGCCAGCCAGTAGCGATGCCAATACAACTGATCTCCATTTTCAAAGGGTATTTTTACCTTTTCCAGATCGGCCAGCGCTCGTGAATCGTTGATTTCCTTTGCCCGCTGAAGCATCCACTCCAGAGACAATCGCTCGCTTTCTTGCTGGAAAATCATCGGGCTCACCGCCAGGCAGGCCATTACCCGATCGGGTTGTTGCTTCGCCACCCGCAAAGCCAGAAACCCACCCCACGAATGGCCAAACAGAAACAACTTGGTCTGCCCGAATCGCGTCAGCAAATACTGAATCATTTCGGCTGCATCCGATTCGAAGGTTCCAAGGTCGGCCTGCGGAGAGGTATTCAACTCACGCGTCTTGCCACTATTGCGCTGGTCCCACAACACCACCAGAAAATGTTTTTGAAGTTCGGATGTAAACGAGGCTGCTCGTTTGGTGACCGAATTGCCGGGGCCGCCATGCAAAAAAAGCAGGATGGGGCTTTGTTCAGCGGGCCCGCGCACCTCGATGTATTGCTGAATTCTCCCTATGACTACCGCTTCGGAGATCTGCACCGAAGAAAAGGCAAGTGCATTCGGGCATGCCAGCAGGGCAAAAACGAAGCCGAATGACCGGGTGATCAACTTACTTGATCAGCGAAAGGTAGTGAGGAAACATCTCCCGCCAGGCTGGCCAATCATGAGGCGCCTCGTGGCGAACGTCCAGCCAATGTTGAATACCTTTTTGCCGGAGAATACCGGCAAGCTTTTCGTTTGCATCCCAACACATGTCGTGCGTGCCCGTGCCCAGCACAATAAACATATCGTGAAAATGGGGATTTTGAGCAGCCGGTAGAAAGTCGAGCGGATTGTTGAAGTAAACGTCATCATTATAGTGGCCGTCCATTTGATCCCGAATATCAAACGCAGCCCCCATGTTGAAAACATATTTGGTTACTTCCGGATAACGGAAACCGAAATTGGTAGCGTGATAACCACCAAAACTGCAACCGGCTGTGGCTACCCGCCCCACACCCGTTTCGCGTTGGGCCAGCGGCACGAGCTCATGACGGATCATTTGGTCATACCAAATGTGATTGCGCACCCGGTCAGCCGGGTGTATGTTCTTGTTGTACCAACTGACCTCATCAATACTATCCGGGCAATAAATTTTTACCAGGCCGTTATCGACAAACCAGGCTACACTATCGAGCAACTTGAAATCCTTGTTCTCATAGTAGCGGCCCATTGAGGTAGGGAAAAGAATGACCGGGTAGCCCCGCGTGCCAAAGGCCAATACGTCAATATCCCGGCCCAGGCGTGGCGAATACCAACGGTGATGATGCTCGTACATAACTCAGCTTTGTCTATTTTTACAAGTCTAAAAGTACTTGGAAACTGTAGAATTTACCAACCCTGAATCGGGCGAGAAGACGGAAAACCACCCCTCTTTTTACCAATCGGACTTTTACCGCGATACGCACACCAAACTTCTGGATCGCATTGTGGAGGTGGAAGTGGTTCGCCCCATTCAATTTGAACCCGGTCGCAAATATCCGCTACTGATTTTAAATGACGGGCAGGATAACACTGCGGTTCGGTTAATTGAAACGCTCGACAAACTACAGGCCGAGCAAGCAATTGAGCCCGTGATTGTCGCGGGCGTAGTGGCCGGAGACCGGATACAAGAGTATGGGGTAAGCAGCCGGGCCGATTACCGCGGGCGTGGCCGAAAAGCAAAAGCGTACGCCAAATTTGTAACCAGCGAGCTCATACCTTACCTGGTCTATCGCTACCCGATTGATCCTTCCCCTTCGCTGCGGGCCGTTGCCGGATACTCCATGGGTGGGCTTTCGGCCCTGGACATTGCGTGGGAACATCCGGAGATGTTTGGCAAAGTAGGGGTATTCAGCGGCTCTCTTTGGTGGCGCAAGCGCAATGCCCACAGCCGCTTCTATGCCGATGATCGCGATCGGATCATGCATCTGGCTATTCGAAAAGGCAAGTTCAAACCGGGCATGAAATTTTGGTTCCAAACAGGTACGCGCGATGAACCCGGTGATCGCAACCACAACGGAATCATTGACTCGATTGATGACACACTGGATCTTATTGCTGAGTTGACCAAACGCGGCTACCGGCCGTTCCGCGACATTCAATATCTGGAAATTGAGGGCGGAGAACACAACCACAAAACCTGGGCGGAAGCCATGCCCCATTTTCTAAAATGGGCGGTTGGCAAGAAACCGGCTCATTAACCCAAACATACCGAGGTAAGTTTCCCCAAAAGCCTCCTCCCAGTGCTTACCTTTGGGGCTCTTTTCTCTCACGATGGAATCCAATTCGAAACCAATTAATACTGTCATTTTTGATTTAGGGGGCGTTTTAATCGACTGGAACCCACGCTACTTGTACCGAACGATTTTTCGCACGGAAGAAGAGGTGGAATGGTTTTTAACCCATGTGTGCACCACCGAGTGGAACGAACAGCAGGACGCGGGCCGATCGTTTGCAGCCGCTACCGAGGAATTGGTGGCCCGTTTTCCCGGGCACGAATCGGCCATCCGCGCCTGGTACGACCGCTGGCAGGAAACCATTCGTGGCCCCATACCCGAAACCGTGGACGTGCTGGAAACGCTGAAGAAAAAAAATCAGCATCGCCTGTATGCGCTCACCAACTGGTCGGCCGAGACTTTCCCGTGGGCTCTTCAGCATTTCCCATTCCTTCACTGGTTTGAAGGGATTGTGGTCTCCGGGGTTGAAAAAACGCGGAAACCCTTCCCGGACATTTATCAAATTTTGTTTGACCGTTACCAGGTAGTGCCTGCCCAAACCCTTTTCATTGACGACAACCACGCCAACATCCAAACGGCAAAGTCCCTGGGCCTGCACACCATACACTTTACGTCACCGGAATATCTTCGACAAGAATTGACGCATCGCCTGCTGCTATGATGATATCCATTAACACACCCGCTCTGTTGTTCCCGGCCATCACACTTATGATGCTGGCTTACACCAATCGCTTTCTTGGGTTGGCCACCCTGATCCGAAAACTAAACCTCGATTATAAAGAGCACGAATCCAGGCGCGAGCTCATCAAGGAACAGATCCGAAACCTGCGCAGGCGCCTAACACTCATCAAGCAAATGCAGGCCAGTAGTATCTTTAGTTTCTTCCTGTGCGTACTCAGTATGCTTTTCATTTACATTCAGCATGAAGGCTGGGCCTACACCACCTTCGGCCTAAGCCTGGCCTTTCTGATGCTGTCGCTGGTGTTGTCGCTGAACGAGATTTACATCAGCACACGCGCACTGGAGATCGAATTGCGCGATATGGAGGACTAGCGCCACCGGTCGCCACAAAAAGCGGAACACGGTAAGCTTACTTTCAGTACATTGGGTGAGCTAAATCCGTCACCTATGGTTTCGCGCAGATCATTTTTTCGAAAATCGGCCACCCTGGCGGGCGCTGCCTCGCTCACGGGCATTTCCTCGGCAGCGCTGGCCGAAGATGTGTCCGATGCGTTGCTGGCCCTAAACCAATTGACCCCTGAAGCCGCGGCTGAGGAAGAAGATCTTTGGGCGCGCATGGCTCAGTCCTTCACGGTCACCACCAATATCCTGAACTTAAATAATGGCGGGGTGAGCCCGCAGCCGAAAGTGGTGCAGGACGCTGTTGATCGCTACTATCATTTGAGCAATGAAGGACCCACATACTACATGTGGCAGATTCTGGATAAGGGCCGCGAACCCTTGCGCAGAAAGCTGGGGCATTTGGCTGGTGTAAGCCCTGACGAACTGGCGATCAACCGCAATACAACCGAGGCACTCGGCACGTTTACCTGGGGTGTTGATCTGGCCAAAGGCGATGAGATCGTCATGACCCGGCAGGATTATCCGAACATGATCCATGCGTGGAAGCAGCGCGAGCTTCGCCACGGAGTGAAAATCAACTGGATTAACCTGGCCCTGCCGATTGAAGATGATGACGCCATCGTAAAAGCGTATGTGGCGGCAACCACGCCCCGCACCAAAATCTGGCACATTACACACCTCATTACCTGGACGGGCCAGATTCTACCCGCGGCCAAACTGTGCGCAGAAGCCCGCAGACGGGGAATCATCAGTATAGTGGATGCGGCCCACTCCTTTGCCCATTTGGATTTCAAAATTGCTGACCTCAACTCCGACTACTTCGGCACCAGCTTGCACAAATGGCTGTGCGCCCCGTTTGGTACGGGGTTAATGCACATTCGGCCGGAGCACATCAGCAAAACCTGGCCCCTGTTTCCTACCGACAAACCCCAAAGTGGGGACATCCGCAAGTTCGAGGCACTGGGCACCCGTTCCTTTGCGCCCGAGCAGGCCATTGGGCAGGCCGTTGATTTCCACCTCGCCATCGGAGCCAGGCGCAAACAGGAACGACTGCACTACCTGAAAAAATACTGGTGCGAAGCGGTGAGCAAAAATCCGCGGGTGAAGCTGCATATCTCGTTGAAGCCCGAGTACTCGTGTGCGCTGGGCACATTTAGTATTGACGGGATGGATGTGGGCGATGTGGCATCCAAGCTCTTTAGTGAGTATCAGATTCATACCATATCCATCAAGTGGGAAAATGTAAATGCCGTACGTGTAACACCCCACATCTACACCACCACACGCGATCTGGATCGATTCATTGAAGCGGTATTGAAAATTGCCTCGTGAGACCGGTCACCCACATTTGCTTTTTCTTGCTATTTGCCTTTTTAGTGAACTCCGGTTGTTTCCGGGGCCCTTCCAAAAAATCCTTATTGCAGCAAACGATACCCGAAGAAATACTCGGCTCATGGATTCTCCTGGCACTGAATGGGGAGAAACCGAACTGCGAAATCAGCATTCGTTTCAGCGAACGGGGAGTTTTGAAAACAACATTTCTAAACGTCTTTGAAGGTTATTACCAGTTCCGAGGTGATGGTACGCTTGATATCCAATCAGGTATTCACCCAAAGATTTTTTACCCCGGATACGAGGACTGTAACATCGGCACCGTTGAACTGGGTTGGGTTTTAAACTACTCCTTTTTCTCCTACTCCTTTAAACAAGACACACTAAAACTTGAAGTTGAAAACCATGCCGTTGCCATTTTTAGTCGAAGGTAGATTTGGGCTAGCCAGGCTAATTCTTTTTACTCTTTCCGTTCTTTTCACTTTTTCACCGCTTGTCGGCCAAAAATTTCTTTTACCTCGACTTTTGGCGTCCGTTGAGATCCTGCTTGATGA
>DAIPHR010000019.1:0-23857 GCA_036771215.1 Cyclobacteriaceae bacterium | reverse complement strand
ACATCGAGGAGAACCCCGATCCGTGGTTGATGCGCCTGCTCAAGATCCAGTGGGATCTTGACGACCAGAACGTATTTCAGGTACCGCATGGGAGCTTGCTTGAACTCAATGGACTCAACCAGATTATCGGGCATAAGGAATTCAAGGACAAAAAGTCACCCTTGCGCAACCCCATAAAGCCTCTGTCATTCCCCGAGTATGGTACGCGCGATCTCATGGACGTATTGAAGGAACGCGAGATTTTGCTCCATCACCCGTACAATTCCATGGATCCGGTGCTGGAGTTGCTGGAAAAGGCAGCCGATGATCCGTATGTGCTCTCGATCAAGATCACCATTTACCGGGTGGCAAAAGATTCTCGGGTGACCGCTGCGTTGCTGAAAGCGGCTGAGAACGGTAAGCACGTGTCTGTCCTCTTTGAGGTTAAAGCCCGTTTTGATGAAGAAAACAACTTGCGCGAGGCCCAACGGCTGCAAAAGGCTGGCTGCTTTGTGATTTACGGTGTCAGCAGCTTGAAAACCCACACCAAGTTGTTGCTCATCGTTCGCAAAGAGGAAGACGATCGCGTGGTGCGGTATGTGCACCTGAGCAGTGGCAACTACAACGAAGCCACGGCACGCCTCTACACGGACATCAGCTTGCTCAGTACCAACGAAGCCTATGCGCATGACGTGTCGGAATTCTTTAATGTCATTACTGGCCACAGCCTGCCGACCACGTATCAGAACCTGATTACATCTCCACGGGACATGCGCAACCAACTGGTGGGCCTCGTTCGTCAGGAAGCCATTCACGCGCGGCAGGGGAAGCCTTCGGGTATTGTGGTCAAGTTCAACTCCCTGCAAGACAAGGATTTTATTGATGCGCTTTATGAAGCATCCAAAGAAGGGGTTTCGGTCAAATTGATTGTTCGGGGCATGTGCTGTCTTCGTCCGGGTCGAAAAGGTTTGAGTGAGAACATTGAAGTGATTTCCATAGTAGGTGAGTACCTGGAACACTCGCGAATCTATTATTTCCATAATGCGGGCAATCCGAAGGTGTACATCGGCAGCGCTGATGCGATGGTGCGCAGTTTTGACCGCAGAGTGGAGTCACTTTTCCGGCTGGAGTCCGAAATGCTGAAGAAGCAGGCCATGAATATTCTGCGGTACAATCTGCGGGATAATGTGAATGCCTATCGGATGAAGGAAGATGGCTCGTATGAGTCAAAGGAAGCCGGCCAAGACCCGCCTTTCAATATTCACAAGGAGTTCTACAACGTCACCCGCGAGATTATTTCAGACGTGGCGCTCTTTTAGAGGGTATCGGGGAAATCTTTTTCCCCTGACTTTGATCCTCCACGTTGACAAACTCAATCTTGCGTTGCGTGGCATTTTTCTCGAACAGGTGCAGGAGTATGCCGTCTTTGAGTCCGACCTCAGGCACGAAAATGTATTTCGATTGGGCCCAGGCCATGGCTTTCCGGTAGATGTTGCCAGCAGGAATGATCACATCCGCGCGGTCGGGGTTCATCTGAAGCTTATAGATACGCTCTTCAATGCTGTGCTGGCCAATCATGGCAATAACTTCATCGAGGCGTTTCAAGGACATCTTCCGGTGAGGCTTTAACTGCGCCAACTCGTAGATTTTTGAGATGTTACCACCCGTACCCACGGCCATCACTTTGCCATATTGTGGCTTTATGTGGTCTTTTATCCATCGCTCCATATCCTCCCAGGCCACAGGCGAATCGCGGTTTTCCAGTATTCGTACAGAACCCACCTTAAAGGACCGGGTGTGTAATTTTTCGCCCTGCACGTAGATGTTAAGTTCTGTACTTCCACCGCCCACGTCAATGTGAAGGTGCGTCTCGTTGGTCAAAAAGGAGCTGATGGCTCGGTTAATCAGGTCCGCTTCCCGCTGCCCGTCTATCACCTCAATGTTGACACCAATCTGGTTGCGCACTTCCTGAACAAGCTCCGCTCCATTTTCGGATTCACGCATGGCGGAAGTGGCGCAAAACATATAATCGTCCACTTCGTAGAGTTCAAGCAGCAGCTTGTAGGTATGCATCAGCTTCTTGAACTTGTCCTTGCTTTTATCCGAGATACGACCGGTGGTGAATACATCGTGGCCCAGACGAAGAGGAAATCGGACGTATTCCATCTTCTTGAACAATAACCGCGTGCCGTTGTCCAAAACAGACGAAACCTGAAAGCGGATGGCATTAGAGCCGATGTCAATGGCAGCAAGTTTCACAATGCAAATTTGCCGATTTATCCTTAAACATTCGTTCAAAAATGGCCAGGCAGCTTCATTTTTCGCTGGGCATTCACTTTCTTTGCAGTGCTTATCCAGAAAGCCCGAGGGACCGGGCCCTTTGACGTCTTAGCATCCTGTTCTCGATCATCGGAACGTTGTGCTAAAACCCATCTGAGACGATTTCAATCGTTTTCAGGCATGATAGGCGACCTTCTCTGTTGAGGGCTCTCTGGATAAAGTGGTAAACGAGAGCCATGTCTATTTACGAAGCTATTCAAAAACGAATACTGGTGCTGGATGGTGCTATGGGCACCATGATCCAACAGCATAAGCTTGAGGAAGCAGATTTTCGCGGTGAGCGGTTCAAAAATCACCCGTCACCCCTTAAAGGCAACAACGACTTGTTGTCGATTACCCGGCCGGATATCATACTGGATATCCACCGGCAATATCTGGAGGCCGGAGCCGATATCATTGAGACGAACACCTTTAGCGGCACCACGATTGCGCAGGCCGATTATCACCTGGAGGATGCGGTGTACGACATCAATTATCAATCCGCCAGAATTGCCCGGCAGGCTGCCGATGAATTCACCCGAAAGACACCCGATAAACCCCGGTTTGTGGCCGGTGCCATGGGGCCAACCAATAAGACGGCTTCGATTTCGCCTGATGTCAACAACCCCGGATATCGGGCCATAACTTTTGATCAATTGAAGGAAGCGTATGCGCAACAGGCCAAAGCTCTTTTGGAGGGAGGTGCCGATTTGTTGCTTGTGGAGACCGTTTTTGACACGCTTAATGCGAAGGCAGCCTTGTTTGCCATTCAGGAGCTTTTCGATCAGCTTGGCCGACAGGTGCCCATCATGGTTTCGGGAACGATTACCGATGCCAGTGGCCGGACGCTTTCGGGCCAGACCACCGAGGCATTCCTGGTTTCTGTTTCGCATGTGCCGCTCTTTAGTATCGGCTTGAATTGTGCTTTGGGAGCCTCGCAACTGCGCCCGTATTTGCAGGTGCTCAATGAGCAGGCACCGTTCTATGTCAGCGCCTACCCGAATGCCGGCTTGCCCAATGAGTTTGGTCATTATGATCAGACACCCGAAGAAATGGCGGCTCAGGTGGAAGAGTACCTGAAGGAAGGCCTGGTCAACGTGCTGGGTGGTTGCTGTGGCACTACGCCAGCCCATATTCGGAAGATAGCGGAGTTGACGGAGCGCTATGAACCCAGACGATTGTCCATGGTCGACAGTTTTCAGCCTTAACCACTACGTGAAACAAGTTCTGCATTTCTATGGCGTTCAAATTTGAGAATCTGAAAGTGTGGCAAGCGGCAGTCGAGTTATCTGGCGAAGTGTCCGAGCTCGTTAAGACTTTTCCCAAAACGGAGATGTTTGTGCTTAGTTCACAAATTCAACGCGCATCCGATTCTGTATCACTAAATATTGCAGAAGGTTCAACGGGGCAGTCAAATGCTGAGTTCCGCAGATTTCTTGGTATTGCCCTTCGCTCTGCACTTGAAGTAGTCTGCTGTTTGCACCTTGGGAGGCGGAGAGGTTTGATTTCCAATGAAGATTTTGACCGATTCTACCTCCGGTTAACACAACTCGTGAAGGGTATTCAAGCACTAAGAAATTCAATAAGGTGACTAGTTTGAGACCGAACATGAGCGACTATAGACCATCGACCGAACACCATAGACAACTAACTCTGAGTGGTTTGGAGGCCGTTGTCGTAACTCCCGCTTCGAATTTTGTTAATATCGGGGAGCGTACCAACGTCACCGGTTCCGCCCGGTTCCTTAAACTCATTAAAGAAGATAAGTTTGACGAGGCGCTGGAAGTGGCCCTTGACCAGGTACGCGGAGGAGCGCAGGTGATTGACGTTAACATGGACGAAGGCATGCTCGATTCGGTCTCGGCCATGACCCGCTTTCTGAATCTCATGGCATCAGAACCGGAAATCGCACGGGTACCGGTCATGATCGACTCCTCCAAGTGGGAGGTGATTGAGGCGGGGCTTAAATGTTTGCAAGGCAAGGGAATTGTTAATTCCATTTCTTTAAAGGGTGGCGAAGAAGAGTTTATCCGGCAGGCAAAACTGGTGAAGCGCTACGGGGCGGCTACGGTGGTTATGGCATTCGATGAGCAAGGCCAGGCCGACACCTGCGAAAGAAGAATTTCGATCTGTCAGCGAGCCTACAACATCCTGGTCAACCAGGTCGGTTTCCCTCCTGAGGATATCATTTTTGATCCGAATATTTTTCCGGTGGCTACGGGCATTGAGGAGCACCGCACCTACGCGGTAGACTTCTTCCGGGCAACCCAATGGATACGAAAGAATCTGCCACATGCCCATGTGAGCGGAGGGGTGAGCAATGTGTCGTTTAGTTTTCGCGGAAATCAGATTGTGCGCGAGGCCATGCATGCCGCCTTTCTCTACCACGCCATTCAGCATGGTATGGATATGGGCATCGTAAATCCGACCATGCTGGAGGTTTACGATGAGATACCGAAAGATCTCCTGGAGCGGGTGGAGGATGTGTTGTTGAACCGGAGAGATGATGCCACCGAACGCCTGCTCGAATTTGCCGAATCCGTGAAAGGATCTGCCCGAAAAAAGGAGGCCGACACGGAGTGGAGAAACGGATCGCTGGAAGAGCGCATGACGCACGCGCTGGTAAAGGGAATCATCGACTTCATTGAAGTGGATACGGAAGAGGCGCGGCTTAAGTACGGTCGGCCCTTGTTGGTGATTGAGGGGCCCCTGATGGCGGGCATGAACGTGGTGGGCGATTTGTTTGGTGCCGGCAAGATGTTTCTGCCCCAAGTGGTAAAAAGCGCGCGGGTAATGAAGAAGGCCGTGGCTTACTTAACGCCTTACCTGGAGGAGGAGAAGCGGCTAAGCGGAACTTCAGGCAAGCCTGCCGCCAAGGTGTTGCTCGCCACCGTAAAAGGCGATGTTCACGACATCGGCAAAAATATTGTGGGCGTGGTGCTGGCGTGCAACAATTATGATATTGTGGATCTGGGCGTGATGGTGCCCACGGAAAAGATTATTGAAGCCGCCAAGCGTGAGAAGGTTGATATCGTTGGACTGAGTGGCCTGATTACTCCGTCACTGGATGAAATGGTTCATGTGGCAAAGGAGATGCAGCATGAGGGGATGAATGTGCCGTTGCTCATTGGTGGCGCTACCACTTCAAAGATTCATACGGCAGTAAAAATCGATCCGGTGTATTCCGCGCCAGTTGTTCATGTGCTGGATGCCTCCCGGTCAGTGCCGGTGGCCAGTGAGTTAATAAACCTGGAAACACGGAAAAGTCTGCACGAGCGAATCAAGCAGGAGTATGCCGAATTGCGCAAGGACCACGAGGGGCGCCAGCAGGCCAAGAATTTTGTGTCGTTAGCCGAAGCACGGGCAAACCGGGTAAACATCGACTGGTCCGGCACTTCGTTTACACGCCCAGGTTTTTTGGGCCGCAAAGAATTGATTCGGTTCCCGCTGGCGGATTTGCGCAAGTACATTGATTGGACTCCCTTTTTCCAAACGTGGATGCTCGCAGGTCGTTTCCCCGGCATTTTGAATGATGGAGTAGTAGGTGCTGAGGCGACTCGCCTGTATCAGGATGCGCAGAAGATTCTGGATGAAATCGTTGCGGGCTAGCGATTGCAAGCCAATGCGGTATTGGGTTTTTATCCGGCCGTGGCAAAAGGAGATGATGTGGAGATTGAGGTGGTGCAAGAGAAGCGCGTGTTCCATTTCCTTCGCCAACAAAATAAGAAGGCGCAAAACCTGCCTAATTTTTGTCTGGCGGATTACATTTCACCTACCCCCGGCCAGGATTATCTGGGCTTGTTTGCCGTTACCACGGGCATTGGGTTGGAGAAACTGATCGATCGCTACAAAAAACAGCATGATGATTATGCTGAGATTATGGTCAAGGCGTTGGCCGATCGGCTGGCAGAGGCCTTTGCCGAACGCCTGCATGAGCTGGTGCGTAAGGATTATTGGGGTTACAACAAGACCGAGAATCTCACCAATGAGCAGTTGATTTCGGAAGAATATCCGGGGATTCGGCCCGCACCGGGTTATCCGGCTTGTCCCGATCACACCGAGAAGCAGTTGATTTTTGATTTGCTTAAGGCGGAGAAAGCGGGCATTCAGCTTACCGAGTCTTATGCCATGTACCCGGGAGCTTCGGTGAGCGGGTTCTACTTTGCGCACGAGCAGGCCCGGTACTTTGGTCTTGGCAAGATTGCCCGTGACCAGGTGGAGGAATATGCCAAACGCAAGGGCCAAACGCTGGACGAGACGGAGAAGTGGTTGGGGCCGGTCTTGGGTTATTAGTTTGAAAATGGATCAATTTGGTATTGAAGATGGAGGTCCGGTTTCTATGAGAAGTGACAAGGATAATGTTATTGTGGATTTAACATTTAGATTCTCTCTTCGGATAATTGAGTACGCAGAAAAGCTTGAGGCAGAACGAAAATACGTAGTGGGGCGTCAGTTGTTGAGATCGGGCACATCTATTGGAGCAAATGTGCGTGAAGCACAAAATGCGGAGAGCAAAGCAGATTTCATTCATAAATTCAAAGTCGCAGCAAAAAGGCTGATGAAACCGAGTATTGGTTACTCCTGTGCAAGGCATCGAAGGGTTACCCCGATCCGGACGATATGATTGATGATTTGCGTATTGTGATCAAGGTAATCTCAAAAATTATCTCGTCATCGAAGAAATAGCCTTTCAGAACATTTTCAAATTGATTCATTTCCAAATTTCCAAATTACCATGAAGGTTGTCGACCATCTGAAGAACGCCAACGGCAAAACGCTTTTCACCATCGAGGTGTTGCCTCCCCTGAAGGGCGAAAATATCCGCTCCCTGTTTGATAACATGGATCCGCTCATGGAGTTCAAACCTCCATTTGTCGATGTGACCTACCACCGCGAAGAGTACCTGTACAAGAAGCGCGAGAATGGTCTGCTCGAAAAGCGATCAACCCGTAAGCGGCCCGGTACGGTGGGAATCTGCGCGGCCATTCAAAACCACTATAAGGTCGATTGCGTGCCGCATATGATTTGCGGGGGATTCACACGCGAAGAAACGGAGAATGCCCTGATTGATTTGCAGTTCCTCGGCATAGATAATGTACTGGCGCTGCAAGGCGATGCGATCAAGTCAGAGGCCCGGTTTGTGGCCGACCCGGATGGTCATGCCTTTGCCTCGGAATTGCTGGGGCAGATTATGGACATGAACGCAGGAAAGTTTTTGGACGATGATCTGCAACACGCATCACCCACGAATTTTTGTGTTGGCGTTGCCGGCTATCCCGAGAAGCATTTTGCCGCCCCCAATCTGAAGACAGACTTGAAATATCTGAAACTGAAGGTCGATATGGGCGCCCAGTTTATCGTGACGCAGATGTTTTTTGACAACCAGCGCTATCTCGATTTTGTAAGGCTGTGCCGCGAGGCTGGCATTACCGTGCCAATCATTCCGGGTATTAAGCCCATCACCACCAAAACCCAGCTCAGTGTACTGCCCACCATTTTCAATTGCAACCTGCCGGAGGAGTTAACTGAGGAAATCGATCGGTGCAAGGACAACAAGGAGGTAAAGGAAGTGGGAATCCGGTGGGCGGTGCAGCAGTGCAAGGAGTTAATTAAGCACCAGGTGCCTTCGTTGCATTTCTACTCCATGGGCAAAAGCGATCCGATCTACCGGATCGCAAAAGAGCTGTTTTAAGAAAAGGACAAAATTAAAAAAGGGGCCGAAGCCCCTTTTTTTGGTTACGATGCAGGCTACCACCTACGGAATAGGTAGGCCCGTTGCGCTGTATTTACTTAAATCCGCAAGCGGCACAGTTGCACCAAACTTCGAGTTTATTGCACCAATGAAGATATTCGCCAAGAAGGCATAACCTCGGGCATTCAGATGTACGCCATCTTCTGAATACATCCCTGTGGGAGGATTAATGTTTGGAGTGATCGTAACCCCATTGTAAACTCCGGCCTTGTTTGTCACCAATGTTTGGAATGCCGCGTTTACGTCAGCTAGCGCAAGACGATTATTTCCAGCAGCTATTGTTTGTATTACATTGTTATACGCCAATCGAGCATCGTTGATGGCTTGCTTTTCCTCTGGTACGATTGCATACTGGTCAGTTAGCGCGACTCCCACTCCCCATACACTAGCTGGATTGGCAGGGTTTTGCAAGGTTCCCAAGATACTCCCAGTAGCCAAGGGGAACACGTCTGCGCTTGTGGCATGGCGGATCTTTGGCAGACCGGGTACGGTGGTTAGCGTTTCATCTTCGATAACTTGACCATTTGCACCAACCACAAAGTTAATCCTCCTTCTATCACGTTCTGCTGCTGGTAGATCACCCAAAGATACAGCATTATCAAGCCCGGCATTGTATGTAGCGTATGCCGAATTTGTTGAGGTAACTAAAGCCGCTTGAGAGGAAGTAAAAACGATGGCGTTCCACGGCACTGACGTAAAGTGAGGCATCACGAAGATATCAGGGAAGTTCCCAACAACACCTTTGAGATTCGGATTCGAATTCAATAGAGTTGTGATTGCAGCCCCGTATTGGCCATCAAACCCATTCGGTAAACCACCCGTTGCTTGAGTGAGTGGCGCGCGCGCAGGATCTGCTCCAAAAGCTGCGTGAAGGAAAAAATCGTCCAAACCTAGATAGAACATGAAGAACGAACCCCCAGCAAGCGCAGCATCACCAATTAGTGTTGATGAGCCGCCCGGAGGGGCAGCAAGTCTACCGTAAAAAGGATTAAACCGTGGATCAACTCCTGCCAAAGCCCAATTTCCCGTTTGCGTAATCAGCGATTGTCCCAAAACAATGGCAGGCACGCTAAAGTTATTTAAATTAGTCTTCCCGGGAGCATATATGAACCCAGGGTTTGCAGTAGGATTTGGCACTGCCTCAAGGTTCCCCGCAGCATATGCCTGCGGTGTTGGCCTCGGGGGTGTTCCCTGCAAACGTAAGCGTCCGAGAACCGGACTTGCGGGATTTGTCAAGAATGGTTGGGTGATAAATAAGTTCCAGCCGAGGGTAGCATTTATGCTTGGCTGATTGAATGCACCACCGCCAACGGTTTCAAACTGTTTTGCCATTATTGACGGCATGGAATTGTTCTGTCCGTCTGTAAACAAAGCTCCGCCCTGAACGCCAGCCCCAAATGAATTTCCAATAGCAATAAACTTCGAGAAATTCGCTGTTCCGGCTGTCGGGGTCGGCCCGGGTTCAGGTCCAGCTGGAGGTTCTGGCACGATGGGCTCCTGCGAGCACGAGCCCACCAAAAATGCGGTGAGTAAAAAGGCGCTTAAGTATTTTACGTATTTCATATGCATGTCAAGGTTATTTCAAGAACTCATCGAACGTGATGGAGATATAATACTGCTGGCCGATGAACGGAGAACCCAGGTTAGTGCGGTAGTCGCCACCACCAATATTGGTCGCCCCAACTTTAATCATCGACTTCAGGGCCGACAGTTTGTAGTTCAACTGTGCGTCAACAACACCAAACTCCGGTACATTCCAGATGCCGTAGGAAGAAACCCACTGGAATTCCTGCTGCCACCGGAAATTGATATTGAATCCGAGGTTGTTGACAATTTTGCGATTACCCACGCCAATGCTGAAGCGATTTTCCGGGGTGTTAAATCCGGCCCGGAAGGATGGGCTTTCCTCAGCCTCGTATCGTGCAAAGTTGTAGTTGGCGTTCACGATGAAATTCTTAGGCAGGCTGTAGGTAAGGCCCAGGCCCACACCATCAGAAGTTACCTCTTGCTTCGAGTTGGTGTACGGAGAGAACAAAGAGCCTGCTGCGATGGTGCGGCCCTGGTGGGTGGTTGCGTTTTTACTCGCCACAATCTCACCACCGATGAAGTTTTCATAGGAAGTGTAGTAGTAGTTCAAATCCACCATCAACTTGGTGCCCAGCAAGCCTTTGTAGCCAATCTCGAAAGATTGTTGTTGCTCCGGCTGCACATAATCCAGGGTCGCGGTTTGCAGAAGTGCGGTGTTACCCCCGGTCGGTGTTCCGGTGGCGGGGTCAATGACACCCCCCGATGCACGGTAGGCATTAAAAGACTCCTGTGTCCAGGCGCCACCGTTGTGTATACCATAGCGGGCCGCGTTGGCTTCAGTGCTGCCCAGCAATGTACCGCCCGAAGAAGGGAAGTAAATGAACTGAGCCTGCGTGTCCGGGTTGCGGAAACCTGTCTGGAAGGAAGCCCGGATGTTGTGGTTGCTGCTGACTTCGTAAACGGCTGACAGGCGGGGCGAAAACTGCCCTTCAAAATTCTCGTTTTTGTCGTAACGAATCGAACCGGTCAGTTTCAATTTCTCGGCAATCGTCTTGGCTACCTGCAGATAACCGCCAAATTCCTGAATTTTAATGCGCTCAAAGTTCACCCCATCTTCAGGTGCTTCATTAAAAATGGTCCCATTCGAAAACAGGTCATACTGACGGATGTTACCTCCCAGTTGAATATCGGCCCAGCTGATTTGATTGCGGAAATTATACATGAATTCAGCATGGCGAAGCCTCGAATTATCAAAGAAGGACGCACCACCCTGAACGGTGCGGGTGATGTTTCCAATATTCGTATACTGGTTGGTCGGAGTTTTTTGAAATTGGTTGGCCTTTACGGCATCCACCAGATTTTGAAATTCGGGGGTGCCGGGCTGGGGCCGGAAACGATCGGCAAAAGCACGCGCAGCCGCGGGATTGCCAGCCGGAACTCCTGGTGCATAACCTTGCATGGCTAGAACAAAATCAGGCACCCAGGTTGAAGCAGATGGCGCATACGTTTCGTTCATGAAGGCTCCGAGGGCGGTAAGGTTATACGAGTCACCCGCGTCAGTGGCTGACTGGTAGGCGCGCACGTAGAAATTGCTGCCCTTCAGTTCCAGTTTGTGGAACTGTTGGTTGAAGTTGCGGAGCGCATATTTTTCAGTACCCTGATAGATCGAGCTTCCACCACCGTAACGGTAGTTGTAGAAGATCTCCATCTTATCGTTGATGCGGTAATGTAAGGCACCGTCTAACTTCAGTGTGTTCGCTTCGCGATCGTCCACCAGATCTTCTTCCCGGAAACCTGTTCTGGTAATGATTCCGATGCTGGGTACGGGCGTTTGAATTTGCGTCTCATCACCATAAAGGTTCAACCCATCAAAATTGCGAAGGCCGGTCAGGTCGGTGGTTGACTCCGGATTGATACGATCGGTCGTGTAATCGTTACCCAACCAGTCCGTTGCCTGCAGAATGGAGGCATTGATTTTAAAGGCAAATTTGTTATTAAATGCCTTGGCGTACCGAATGCTGTATTGTGTCAGCGGATCGGAACCAGCCGCCTCGGAATTGGTCATGCCAACTTTTACCTGAGCACTCAAGCCCTGATATTCGAACGGGCTCTTGCTTTGCATGATTAAAATACCATTGAAGGCATTGGGTCCATACAATGCGCTGGCCGCACCCGGAATAAGTTCCATACTTTCGATGTCCAACTCACCAATGCCCATGATACTTCCGGTCGGGAAGTTCAACAGCGGGGCCTGGGTGTCCATTCCATCAACCCACTGCACAAAGCGGGTGTTCGCGATGGTGGCGAAACCGCGGGTGTTTACAGACGTGAAATTCAAACTGCCCGAATTCACTTGCACGCCCTTCATATTCGCCAGGGCATCATAGAAGTCGGGGGTGGCAGCCTGGCGGATGGCCAGCAGATCCATCTTTTCAATTGTTACAGGGGATTTCAGAATGCTCTCCTCCACACGTGAAGCCGAAACCACTACCTCCTGGCCGAGCAACGTTTGCTCTTCCAACGTCACATCCAACCCCGAAGTGTTGGCATCTTTGACTTCAATTTCCTGCGTGGCAAAGCCTACGAAGGAAAATGAAAGGGTGAGGGGAGGAGCCTGATTAACCCGAAGGCTAAACTCACCCATAGAATTGGTGATGGTACCCTGCACGGTTCCCTTCACCACCACGTTTACACCGGCAAGCGGCCCGGCAGCGTCCTTCACGGTGCCGGAGATGGTAGTTTGAGCCCATGCTGTGCCTGCACAAATCATGAATAAGGCCGGCAGCAAAAAGCGTTTGTAAAGTTTATTCATAGGTAGATAACGGTAGTTTAATTCATAAAACTACAAGAAAAGCCCCAAAAACAAACGTTTTCAGAAATTCTTTTTCGGCAACGATAGCAGCTGCTGAGCCCCTAAGAGGGGTTCTTACGGACATGCTCCACCAGGCGCTGGCAGAGAGCCTGGATTTGCTGGCTCATGACTTCATCACCGGTAGCACTGAGCGCGCTTTGGGCCAGGCCCCCCATGCAATCAATGTAAAAGCGCTTCATCTCATCGACCGGCATATCTTTTGACCACAGGTCGATACGAAGGGTGTTTTTTTGCTGATGATCCCATAGTGAAATGCTAACTGCCTTGGTCTCCGTGGGGCCTTCCTGCGGCTTGTCGGTGGCATCCCATTCGATTTTTTCCGGCACGTTCTGGGCATCCAGAACAACTTTAAACTGTATGGTTGACTCTTTCATGTTTTTTTTGATCCTAGAGGGTCATTTCAGGTATTTCGCCCCCCACAACCAGTTTTCCGGCCGTGGCTTTTTTAATGTCGTCCACGGTAACACCGGGCGCCCGTTCCAACAACTTAAAACCGCCATCCGGTAAAACATCCAGCACGGCCATGTCCGACACAATACGCTTCACACACCGCAGACCGGTAATGGGCAACGTGCAGGAGGGCAGAAGTTTTGATGCACCATCCTTGCTGCAGTGCTGCATGGCCACGATAATGTGTTTGGCTGAGGCTACCAGGTCCATGGCTCCGCCCATCCCTTTTACCATCTTCCCGGGCACCTTCCAGTTCGCAATATCACCCTGTTCCGAAACCTCCATGGCTCCCAAAATGGTAAGATCTACCTTGCCGCTACGGATCATGGCAAAGCTCTCGGCTGAACTGAAAAGTGCCGATCCTGGCATCATGGTGATTGTTTGTTTACCTGCGTTAATTAAATCTGGATCAACTTCGGCCTCGGTGGGAAAGGGCCCGATACCCAGCAGACCATTTTCTGACTGAAGGACTACGTTAATGCTCGATGGAATGTAATTCGCGACCAACGTGGGTATGCCAATCCCCAGATTGATATACATGCCATCCATGACTTCGCGGGCAATTCGTTTGGCAATTCCAATCTTGTCCAGCATACGGTCAGGCTTTTCGTGTGGTTCGTTGCTCAATTCGCTTTTCATAGCCCCGGCCCTGGAAGATCCGATGAACATAAATGCCCGGGGTATGAATGTGGTTGGGATCGAGTTGCCCAACGGGTACCAGTTCTTCTACTTCCGCAATGGTAACCTTGCCGGCAGCCGCCATCATGGGGTTGAAGTTGCGAGCTGTGCCCCGGTAGATCAGGTTTCCAGCGGTGTCGCCCTTCCAGGCTTTGACCAGGGAGAAGTCGGCCCGTAGCCAGCGTTCCATCAGGTAGGTCTTTCCATCAAAGTCGCGGGTCTCTTTACCTGCGGCAACCTCGGTTCCTACACCGGCAGGAGTGAAGAAAGCAGGGATGCCGGCACCGCCCGCACGCACCCGTTCGGCCAATGTGCCTTGCGGGATCAACTCAACCTCCAGTTCGCCCGATAAAAGTTGCCGCTCGAACTCCGCGTTTTCACCCACATAGGAAGAAATCATCTTTTTCACCTGCCGGGTTTTGAGCATCAAACCGATGCCAAAGTCATCCACCCCGGCATTGTTGGAGATGCACGTGAGTTTTTTTACGCCTTTTCGCAGCAAAGCCGCGATCGCATTCTCCGGAATGCCGCAAAGCCCAAAGCCGCCCAGCATGAGCACGGCCTCATCGGGGATATCGCGGACGGCTTCATCCGCGTCAGCTACCACTTTGTTGATCATGCATTCAATGTTTGGTGACCCTTAACTTCTTGGTTTATTTGACACAGCGTAAATCTATTGATTATCAAATATTTGAAGTGTCTCAATTCTATCTTTTTCCAACTGATTTTTCAAATCGTTCAGCGATGAAAACCGCGCATCCCTTCTCAAGAGTTGGATGAACTCCACCGTCAGGTTTTCACCGTAAATCTCGCGATTGAAGTCGAAAATGTTTACCTCAATCACCTGTTTGGTGCCATCTATTGTTGGCCGGGTGCCGATGTATAACATGCCCCGATGAGTTTGATGACCCTGGAGCACCCGAACCGCATAGATGCCCTCGGCCGGTACCAGTTTGTGGTGTGCATCCAGGTCGAGGTTTGCCGTAGGATAACCCAATACGCGGCCAAGTTGATCCCCTTTGATCACGCGCCCGGTGATGGCATAGTGGCGTCCCAAAAACTGATGGGCGGTCTGCACATCCCCGGTTTCCAAAGCAGCCCTGATTTTTGACGAGCTGATGGTGACATGGTCAATATCCTGGGCCGGAATTTCCTCCACGTCAAACCCATATCGAGGGCCGTTGGCCTGTAACTCTGCGAAGCTGCCTTCCCGGTTTTTTCCAAAGCGATGATCGTATCCGATCACCAGTTTTTTGGTGCCCAGGTTCTCGACTAATATCTCCGTTATAAACCGGACGGAGGATATCTGGGAGAATTCCCGCGTGAATGGAATGCGCACGAGGTGCTGAATGCCCTGTTCTTTTAAAAGCTCCGCCTTTTCTTCAAACGTGTTGAGCAGCCGCAGCGACTGGTCGTCCGGGTATAGCACCAGGCGTGGGTGGGGCCAGTAGGTAAGTACCACGGTTTCGCCCCGGTGGCGCTGCGCGGTTTCCTTCAGCCGGTTCAATATCTTTTGATGGCCAAGATGTACCCCATCAAAAGTTCCGCTCGTAACCACTGCGTAGGGCAGAGGAGTAAAGTCATCCAAATGATAGTAGATTCTCATACCGATGCCGCTGCAAGTTGCTCAATCGTTTGTGCATCTTCCAACCGGTGTTCACCAATGCGGGTGCGGCAAAGCGCAGCAAGGTAGGCCCCCACGCCAAGTTGTTGACCAAAATCGCGAACGAGGCTGCGGATGTAGGTGCCCTTGGAGCAGACGATTCGAAAGTCAACCTCCGGCAGGGCTACGCGGGTAATCTCAAAAACCGGGACTGAAACTTTACGGGGTTGCAGTTCAACCTCCCTGCCTTTGCGCGCGAATTTGTAGGCGCGCTTACCCCCAACTTTAATGGCGCTATGGGCGGGCGGGATTTGCTCCAGGTCGCCTGTAAGGGCCGCGGCCATTTCGTGAATACGAGCGGGTGTGATGGCGGAAGTATCAACCGGGTCGCTTACCTCTGTTTCCAGGTCATGCGAAGCCGTGGTTTGTCCGATGATCAGGGTACCCGTGTATTCCTTTTCCCAGCCCATGAATTCTTCAATTCGCTTGGTCATTTTTCCCGTGCAAATGATCAGCAAGCCAGTTGCCAGGGGGTCTAAGGTGCCTGCATGGCCGATTTTTTTCATTCGCAGAACGTAACGCAGTTTGTTCACGACATCAAACGAGGTCCACTCGAGCGGCTTATTCACCAGCAACACACGGTCAACTTCGGGCTCCATTACATCATTTGCAGTTGTGCACCCAAATAGTAAAGCGTGAGAATGATGACACCGACAACGATGCGGTAATAGCCAAAAACCTTGAAACCATTTCGGCTGAGAAACGAAATAAACGTTCGAATGGCCATCAAGGCCACCAGAAAAGCAACCACGTTGCCCAATACCAATATGGTCAATTCGTGGGTACCAAATTGATGCCCGTCCACAAAAAAGCGAAGCAGCTTATATCCGGTTGCGGCAGCCATTGTGGGTACGGCCAGGAAGAACGAAAACTCGGCTGCCGTCTGCCGGTTGAGCCTTACGGCCAACCCCCCGATGATGGTGGCAGCCGCGCGCGAAACGCCCGGTGCCACGATGGCCATTACCTGAAAGAGCCCGATTTTTACTGCAGACGGGTAGGAGACCGTGGTCAACCCTTCGGTCTCATTGCGCTTAAACAGTCGGTCGACAAACAGAAAGAAGATTCCACCTAAAACGAGTGCCCAGCCCACCACATCCACCCGTTCGAGCAGTTTGACAATGTAGTCGTTCAGCAAGAAGCCAAACAGCCCGGCCGGCAGAAAGGCCAATCCCAACTTGAGGTAGAAATGAATGTCTTTGAAAAAGCGTTTCCAATACAAAACGACCACGCTGAGGATGGCTCCCAGTTGAATGGCAATGGTAAATAATTTCGTGAAATCGTCATGCGCAATGCCCATCGCAGAGGAGGCGATGATCATGTGACCGGTGGAGGAGACAGGAAGAAATTCCGTGAGCCCTTCGACCACTGCCAATACAATGGCTTCGAAGTAACCCATGTTTACTTTTTGTTAGGATCGCGCAGGATGGCGAATATTTCCAGGACAAATCCACTCAACACCACCATGGGGCCGAGTGTAAGGCCCAAAAACCCGAAGCCGTAAGGCTCGGAATCCAACGACATGATGATGAAGCCAGCGGTAATCACGGCCAGCCCGATTGCCATTACCTGGTAGTTTCGTTTTCCAAATGGAAGTTTTGCAGACATGCTAGTAGAGTTCGTCAAGCGAAAGTTTAAGATATTTGCGTACGGCCCGCCATGTGCTAGCCAAGGCGATCAATATTCCTCCGGCCACGAGGCCGGCCATTAGCAACAGGATACGGTCGTTATTTTGCAACAGGTTGATCTCTTCGATGTGCCGGTTGGCAAAACGAAGAATGGCCCATAACAGAGCGCAGGCCAGCACTCCGGCCAATGCTCCGTGGAGCACCGCGCGTTTCAGAAACGGTTGCTGAATAAACCACCGGGTGGCGCCCACCAGTTGCATGCTGCGGATGAGGAAACGTTGCGAGAACAGTGCCAAGCGTAAGGTGTTGTGGATGAGCAGCACCACGACAACCAGGAGGAGCGCGGCTATTCCGATCAGTATGAGCGCGATCTTCGTCATATTCCGGTTGACGCCATCGATGAAATTTTCGACAAAGTACGCTTCGAGTACCCCATCCATTTTTTCGATCTCGGCTTTGATTTTTTCGAGGCTTGCCTGATTTTGATAGGGTTCGGCAATCGTAACCAGGAAGGCATCTTTGAGCGGGTTGTTGCCCATGAACTTTTGGAATTCCTCCCCCGTCTCACGAATCATCTTATCGGCAGCCTCTTCTTTTGACACGAATTGGACGGCATTTTCTTTGCGCGCAGTGAAGTCGGCACTGGTCAACTGAGTCCGAATTTGTTTTCGCTGTTTTTCCGTACTGGTTCCTTTCAGGTATACCTGAATGTTGAGATTTTCGCGAACGGATCGTTCCAGTTCGCGTGAGAAGATGAGCAAGACCCCGAAGACGCCTAGCACGAACAGCGCCATCGTGATGCTGAACACCACACTAATGAATGGGTAGGATCCCAACTTTTTCTTCCGGGCCTGGCGGGGCGTTTCCACTACCGGCAAAGATAGACTCAAATCCGGATTATTGAGCATGAAAAAGGCCCCTTTCGGGGCCTTAAATCTTTACTTTTTGCGAAGCTCGCGGAGTTTTGAAATCAATTGCGGGTCTGTGACGGGAATTAGCAGTTGAACGGCATTTGAGTTTCCGTTAAGTTTATAGTATCGGTTTTGGTGATACAGGAACGCATGCTGTTCATCTCCCTGAATTTCAATAATTTCATACAATGTCTTATCAAAGTTACCATACAGGATTAAAACACCCTTGTCCAATTGATAGTGGTTCTCATAACGGCCGGCCGCAACAACTTTCACTTCCAGTGGCTTGCTTTCTTTGCGCGTGCCCGGAGATTCAAAATCAGTTTCTGCCGAGTTGGTATCGGGGGTAAGTTCAGTTGAAGGGTCCACCACATCGAACTTTGGCGTAAGAACGGGATTCGGTTCTGCGGCCCTGGGCTTTTCCGTTACCTTCGCTTTTGGCTCAGCTTTGGCCTGTTTGGTCGGGGGCTCTTCAATTTGCTGATTTGCCGGGGCGGATAGATCAGAACCTTGAGGTGCGGGTACTACCGGTTCCACCTGCGCGGGTGTTTCTTTCTGCTGGGCTACATTCGAATCATCATTTAGAAACCAAAAGGAGAGTGCACCAACAATAGCAACGGCTGCCAACCCGCCAAGCCAGGTGGTCAACGATGCACTACCGCCAACGGGTGCCTTACTGAGCATTGTTTTTAATTCGGCCACGCGTGCCTGCCGCACGCCTTCAATAATCTGCCGCTGTAAATCCACCTCAGCTTTTAGCTCGGGTTCGGCCGACAACCGCTGTTCAAACGCGGTCTTTTCGGCTCCGCTTAGCTTGCCGGTCAGGTAGTCATCGATTAACTCAAAATTCGTCATACGATCAGTCTAAAAAATCCTGGGCGGAATATTGGGTTTTAACGAGTTCGTCCAACTTTTGTTTACACTTATACTTTTTTGTCTTGGCGGTGTCGGTGTTGGCAAAGCCCATTTTTTCAGCAATGTCCTGCATCGACAATTCGTCAAAATAATAATACATCAAAATCTTGCGGCACGTGTCGCCCAACTGCTCGAGGCACTTGGCGATAATCATTTCGCGCTCCGGGCTGTCCATATCCAGAGATTGGGCAGCATCTTTTTCTTCGTGCGAAATCCGTTTTTTTCGGTCGAGCTCCTTGCGCCACAGATTTTGACAAATACTGTAGATGTAGGTGCTTATTTTGGATGTGAGCACGAGCTTTCCGCTTCGTGCCTTTTGCCAAAAAATGACCACTGCCTCCTGGTAAATATCACGCGCTTCGTCTTCCGTACCACTGTTGGTTATGACCAATTTGGTCATCATGCGGTAGTACTTCTTATAGATGAGTTCCAATGCTTTTTCATCGCCAGCACAAATGCGTTGGAACGTCTCCTGCTCATTTATCTGAGCTCCGGTATTGAATACTTGGTAGGCCACAACTGGTAACCCCTAACTTGGTTTATTGTTCCGTTTCTCCCCTAAAAGTACGTCTTTTTTAGGTTGAATAGAATTTAGGGTATCCGCAACCAGGTTTGAGTCCTGTAGAATGGACCCAGGTAACCCCTCACTTTGAGATTCTTTCCTTCCAACCAAAGTTTACAGCGGTAAACGCGGCCAACCTCGGGGTCCAAAATGTCACCTCCCGTGTATTCGGTTCCATCTGCTTCCATAAAGCGAATGATTTCCATGCCCAGTATCTTTTTCAGATGCCGGCTATCATCGGGTGGACATTGATCACACACCGGGTCGGGGTTTTCGCCCGGTTTGGGAAAAATTTGCACCACCCGGCCAAAAATTTTTCCTCCATTTTCAAATATTTCAACAATCGACTTGACTTCACCGGTATTGTCGTCCACGCTCTTCCAACGCCCCGTGACTTGGGCCGGGGCCTGTAGGGTAAAAAACAGCGTAGATAAAAGGCCTACAGAATATAGGGGGTTCATAGTAAAAGTCGAAGATACTCAAAACTCTAAAAATAAAGGCGACCACGATTTTTGTCGGGGCCGCCAGAACATTTTTCAGGGAAAGGCCAGATTATTGCTTCTCGACCTTGATGATTTCCATTTTTGGAGCATCTACCTTAACGGTAGGCTCATCTTTCTTCACTAACAGCGGGGCAATAACCAAAGCCACCACAGACATTAACTTCAACAGGATGTTTAGTGAGGGACCAGAGGTATCCTTAAACGGATCGCCCACGGTATCACCCACAACGGCTGCCTTGTGGGGATCCGACTTTTTGTAGTACATCTGACCGTTGATTTCAACGCCCTCTTCGAAGCTCTTCTTGGCATTATCCCACGCGCCACCGGCATTCGACTGGAAAATAGCCATCAGTACGCCAGATACGGTTACACCGGCCAACATACCACCGAGGGATTCAACACCAAAACCGGGCAGGAAGGCGATTACGACCGGAACAACAACGGCCATTAAGCCGGGCACAACCATTTGCCGAATCGCTGCTTTGGTTGAAATCTCAACACACTTTCCATATTCGGCTTTTCCATCCGCTTCGTGGAAGATGCGTTGATCGTCAGCGCTCCAGTCTTTCATTTCTTTATCGCCATTTTTCTTCATCACGGCAAGGGCCGCTTTGAGCGCAGGAATATCGCTGAACTGGCGCCTCACTTCTTCAATCATGCTCATGGCCGCGCGCCCTACCGCGCCCATAGCCAAAGCAGAGAATACAAACGGAAGCATACCGCCAATGAACAAACCAGCCATCACATTCGCTTTCGACACATCGATTGTTTTCAGGTTGGCGGTGGTCATAAAGGCCCCAAACAGTGCCAGGGCAGTCAATGCCGCTGACGCGATTGCAAATCCTTTTCCGATAGCAGCCGTGGTGTTACCTACTGCATCTAATTTATCCGTGCGTGAACGAACTTCTTTCGGCAACTCGGACATTTCAGCAATACCACCGGCATTGTCGGAGATCGGCCCGTACGCATCGCCCGCCAGATGAATACCTAAGTTGGACAGCATACCTACTGCCGCGATGGCGATACCGTACAAACCCCCGTAATTGAAAGCACCAATAATGGCTACAGCAATAATCAGAATCGGGAACAAAGTCGACATCATACCCACGCCAAGGCCGGCAATGATGTTGGTGGCCGCACCGGTTGACGATTGGCGTACAATCGACAACACGGGCTTCTTGCCCATGCCGGTGTAGTATTCAGTGATCAATCCGATGACCACACCCGCCACCAAGCCGATTACCGTGGCGATGAAGATACCCGTTGATGTGTAGGTGGTAAACTCACTGGCCGCGTTGTAGAGCGGGTCGTTGTATTGCCAGGTTTCCGGAAGCATGGCTTTTATGATAAACCACGAGGCGACAATCATGACGACCGAAGAAATAATTTCACCGGCATTCAATGCTTTTTGCGGGTCGCCACCTTCCTTCACACGCACGAAGAACGTTCCGATAAATGACATGATAATCCCGACACCCGCCAATACCAGCGGCAGGATAACGGGCGAGAGCCCGTTCATGAAATCAGGACTGGCAAACTCAGCCAGGCCCATAAAGGCTGCGCCCAATACCATGGTACCTACAATTGAGCCCACGTAGGATTCAAACAAGTCGGCACCCATGCCCGCCACATCACCTACGTTGTCGCCCACGTTGTCGGCAATCGTGGCGGGGTTCAGCGGGTGATCTTCCGGGATACCGGCTTCCACCTTGCCAACCAGGTCGGCACCAACATCAGCCGCCTTTGTGTAAATACCACCGCCCACGCGGGCGAAAAGGGCAATGGAGGAGGCTCCAAAAGAAAAACCCGTGATGATGGTGATGACTTTGTTCAGGTTTTCCTGTGTCTCAACGCCAAACTGATTGGCGTAAATGATGAACAGCGTGCTGAGGCCCAGCACACCAATACCGACAACGCCCATGCCCATGACCGAACCACCTGTAAAGGCCACTTCCAGCGCTTTGCCCAGACTGGTGCGGGCAGCATTGGTCGTGCGCACGTTGGCTTTGGTAGCCACGCGCATACCGATAAATCCAGCGAGCGCAGAACAAAACGCTCCGATGACGAACGACAGACCAACCAGCGGGTGTGACGTTTCGCTGTCAGCCGTAAACGCCAGCAGCAGGGCAACGCAAACAACGAAGATGGCGAGTATTTTATACTCGGCTTTCAGGAACGCCATGGCGCCCTCGGAAATATGGTTTGCGATTTTCTTCATTTTGTCCGTACCGGCATCCTGCTTGTTTACCCAGGATGTTTTCCAGGCCACGTACAACAAACCCAACAATCCGAATACCGGCAGGGCGTAGATTAGATTTTGCATAAAAGGTTAACTGTTTTCGGTTTAAAAACGCTTTGTCAAAAAGGCGTTTTGTAAAAAGTGCCGCAAAGATAGGAGAAGGCTCAAAATATTAAAATCTGGCCGATTTTACCTCGTTTTCGCCTTCTTACTGGCCAAAAAGGTTTTGCAGAGCCGCCCAGAGTTTTTGTTTCAACTCCTTGTTATCGGCCAGAGCCGCCAAGGGCGGGGCGTGGAGGCAACGTGTGGTTCCACGGCTTTGGATTTCGAAATTCTCATCAAACCCCGGTGCAAACAATACCGCCTGTGCGGGCTGATCGTGATCCGGTAAGCCCTCCCAGTATCCTGCTTTGATGACCCGCACGGTCTCGGGAGCCAGTTTCAATGCCGCAAGTATCTTGTACAACTGCTCCTGATCCGAACGCGGCATATGGACCCAGTTTTCCGGCACCAAAATGACGTCCAAAGCCGGAAAGAAGTAGATGTCTTCGGGAACAAGAAATGCCTGCAGGCTTTCCATTTTTACTTAACCTCAAAAATAGATTTTAGCTCATTGGCTTCGGACGGCTTCATGCGCCCGGCCAGAATCAGACGAAGTTGGCGCCTGCGAAGCGCACCTTCATAAAGGGCTTTCTCCTCTTCGTTGGTGGGTTCAATTTCCGGAACGTCAATGGGGCGACCGCTTTGATCAACGGCTACAAACGTGAAATAGGCACTGTTGCTTTCGATTTTTTTCCCACTTGGTACATCTTCTGCTTCCACATCTATGCGCACCTCCATCGAAGAACTGAACGCGCGCGTGATACGCGCTTTGAGCGTTACCACATGACCCAGCATGATGGGGTGTCGGAACGAGATGTTGTCGACCGATGCGGTAACGACAATCCGGTTCGAATGCTTTTGGGCGGATATGGCCGACACGATGTCCATCCAATGCATGAGGCGACCACCCATCAGATTGTTGAGTGTGTTGGTATCGTTGGGTAAAACCAACTCGGTCATGCTGACCAGTGATTCCTGAGGCGTTTTCTTTCTGCGCGACATGTCGCTTGATTTCGATGCAATAATAATCATTCAGGGTCTTACGATTTCCAACCTTTTTCCCCGAGCAGGGGTACAAAGGCGAAATAGTCGAATTCCTCTTTGATGAGTTTGCCCTTCACCTTTTGGATGCGAACCATCACTTGTTTCTCACGGTCGCCAACAGGAATCACCAGGATTCCGCCTTCGGTTAGTTGGTCGGTGAGCGTTTCAGGCACTACCGGGGCACCAGCGGTTACCAGTATTTTGTTGTAGGGCGCTTTTGGTGGATAACCTTTGGAACCATCGCCCAACAGAAAAAAGGGATTGTAGCCCAGGTTGGGTAAAAAAGTTCGGGTACCCTCGTACAGCTTTCGGTTGTACTCAATCGTATAGACTGTGGCGCCCATTTCCAGCAGCACGGCTGCCTGGTAGCCCGAGCCCGTGCCAATCTCTAGCACTTTATCTCCTCGCTTCACCTCCAGCTTTTCCGTTTGAAATGCCACCGTATACGGCTGTGAGATGGTTTGGCCCTCGCCAATCGGAAACGCTTTGTCCTCGTAGGCGTGGTTGAGCAGGGCATCATCAAAAAAAACGTGGCGGGGCACCTTCCCAATTGCTGCCAAAACGGCCTCATCGCGTATGCCCTTTTCCCTTAGTTTCTTCACTAGCTTGTTTCTCAAGCCCCGCTCGCGATAACCGTCTGATTTCATTGAATACAAGCCTTTTAAGTATCTGTTTAAGAATTGATTAGTGATACTTGTTTACTAATCGGATTTAAT
>DAIPHR010000018.1:0-23938 GCA_036771215.1 Cyclobacteriaceae bacterium | reverse complement strand
GGCCGACTGGGCATACATAGCACCCGAACCGATAGCCGCCACGTCATGATCGGGCTCCAGCACATCGCCTGTGCCGGAGATAATCAACACCTCCTCCTTATTAATAGCGATTAACATCGACTCGAGTCTACGCAAATACCGATCGGTGCGCCAATCCTTTGCCAATTCAATGGCTGCCCGCTTCATATTGCCACCGTAAGCATTGAGTTTTTCATCAAAGCGGTCGAGCAGCGTAAAGGCATCAGCAGTGGAGCCGGCAAAACCCGTCACCACTTTGCCGTCCATCAGCTTACGGATTTTCTTCACGTTGCTTTTCGCTACGTAATTGTTCATGGTTGCCTGGCCATCGGCCCCTATGGCCACCATGCCGTTGTGTTTCACGGCCAATACGGTGGTAGATTTCAGTTCAGCCACAAGACATCAGGAGAGTTGAACCAGGAAGCGAATCGGATCTTCCAGCAACGTCTTGAGCGTTTTCAGGAATGCGGCACCCACGGCCCCATCTACCGCGCGATGATCGCACGACAGCGTCACCTTCATCACATTACCGGGCACAATAGTACCGTTCTTCACCACCGGTGTTTCTTTGATTCCGCCAACGGCCAGGATACAGGCGTCCGGAGGATTAATAATCGCGGTGAATTCTTCGATGCCAAACATCCCCAGGTTGGAAATGGTGAATGTGCTGCCCTCCCAATCGCTGGGCTGCAGTTTTTTGTCTTGCGCTTTCTGTGCCAGTTCTTTCACCTCAGTGGCAATGTGGGGCAGTGATTTATTGTCGGCAAAACGCACCACCGGCACCACGAGGCCATCCTTAACGGCCACCGCCACCCCAATGTGAATGTGATGATTCTTCCGGATTTTCTCGCCCAACCAGGATACGTTCACATCCGGATGTTGCCGTAACGCAGCCGCTACCGCCTTCAACACAATATCATTAAACGAAATCTTAACAGGACTTACCTCATTGATGCTCTTGCGCACCTCCACCGCCTTGTCCATGTTGATTTCCATGGTCAGGTAGAAGTGCGGAGCGGTGAACATGCTTTCTGAAAGTCTGCGTGCAATGGTCTTGCGCATCTGCGACACAGGCACTTCTTCAAAACTTTCCTGCGCCACAATGCGGGGCGCTACATAGCCGGCACCCGCAGCGCCCGGCTTGAAGTTTTCGATATCGCGCTTGGTGATGCGCCCATGGTCGCCCGACCCCGTAACGCGATTCAGATCAATGCCTTTTTCTTTCGCCAAACGTTTGGCCAGTGGTGATGCTTTAACACGGCCGTTGGCCGTAGCCGCTGGTACTGACGGTGCGGGCGCAGCGGTCGGGGCTGAGACTGCTTGTACAGGCGCTGGGGCAACGGGTGCCGATGCTCCGGCTGAGTTCTTTTGCTGGTGAGCCGCAAGCAAGGTTTTCCAGTCGGCATCTTTTTCACCGATAATGGCTAACACATCGTTCACTTTAACGGCTTTCCCCTTTTCGGCTCCCACATATAACAGCGTGCCCGTATTGTACGACTCGTATTCCATGGTCGCCTTGTCGGTTTCCACTTCGGCCAGCAGTTCGCCTGATTTTACGGCATCGCCAATTTTCTTGTGCCACGCAGCGATAACGCCTTCCGTCATGGTGTCGCTCATCTTGGGCATGAGCACAATTTCGGCCTTGATTTTACTGGTATCGATGGCCGGGCCGGCCGGAGTGGCCGCTTCGGCCTTGGCTGCTTCCGGCTTAGGTGCTTCACCACCGGTGGTGCCGGATGCTGCCGCATTTAACAGTCCTTTGAAATCCTCGCCCGGCTTTCCAACAATGGCCAACACATCGTTCACGCGAACCGTTCCTTTCTCCTGCGCGCCCAAATACAATACCGTTCCACTGTGGTAGCTCTCGTAGTCCATGGTGGCTTTGTCGGTCTCAATTTCGGCCATCAATTCGCCCGACTTTACCGCATCGCCCACCTGCTTGTGCCACTTCGCGATGACACCTTCGGTCATGGTGTCGCTCATTTTGGGCATTCGTACAATTTCAGCCATGATTGTTGTATGAAAGAGGCCAAAAATAAGCCTAAAAGGCCGATTTACAAGGGATCAGAAGTTGATCGTTCCCAGCAAAAACTCGAACCGGCTAACCGCCACGGGCTGGAACCCATAGGAGTACCGGAAGCCGATGTCGAGCTGCGGCAAAAAGCGCAAGACATTGATGTCAAACTTGGCTTCCACGCCAGCCGAGAGGTAGCTCTCGCTCAGTGTATCCTGCTGTCGGGCCAGGCTGCCGAACCCATAATCCACAAAGCCGTTGAGGCGAAAACGTTGGATATTGAGTACCGGGCCAAGGGCGATGTCCGGGTACCAGACCGGCAACGTGTAGTTGGCCGACATGGTGTAGAATTGTTCCCATCGGTTCACGCTTACACCCCGGGGCAGAGGCACCTGGTTGCGGAAGATGTAGGTATTGTTATCGGCAAACTCCTGAGTACTCTGGGTACGCGACAATAAATCAATCTCCGTTTTTTGGTAGCCCCAATAACCCCAAAACGAGTGGTGCTTAAAAAGGCCTGGGAAGAACAACGTGGTATAAAATGAAAACTGGTTGCCCGAATAGTCTCCGCCATACGGAGTTCCATACCCGTGCAACGTAAACGCTTGCCCCCATTTCGTGTTGATGTCTCGCCTGCTGGTTTTCTGAATTCGATAGGCCGACACAAAAAAATGGTTGTAAAGCAAATCACCATTACCCGATATGTTCCGGTTGAAGTATACCGGCAGAGCGGGGGTGATTATTCGGCCCGTCCCGGTAATGGAATTGGTTAAGTCTGATGTATGGGTATACCCCACATAATTGGCCAGGGTCACGTTGCCGATGAACCGCGATGACGTAGTGATCAGCGGAATACGAACACCCGCCTCAACCGTCTTTTCCCTCCACTTCAGCGTCAGATTTTCAGTGGCCACAATGGTATCTCCGGGCACGATTTTTAAGTATGTCAAATCACCTTCATTCAGACTGCGGTCGCGCCAGCTAGCGGAGATATCCAGAATCGGAAACCAGCGTTGGAGGCTGGCCGTAACATTCCATCCTCCGACCTGTTCGTTAATATCATAATCATACCCGGCCGAAAATTTGGTGGTGCTGAGCACGTCCTGAGAGGTAATGCCGATCGTACCCCCCGTTAGGTTGGTATTCAGGTAGGCACCCCACGCATACGGGTTGACGATTCCGGAAATCGGCCGGTACCGTTTTGAGGCGAAGGCCTGTTGCGGCACGTTGGCCAGGAGGTTGGGATTACCTTCCTGCTCGCGAAGTTGAGCTGCAAACGGACGAGCATAAATCTTTCCAGTCCATTTTCGCCACCTGGCCGGATCAAAGGCGGTGCGAACAATCCGAAGACCGTCCTTCGTCTGGTCGCTGTAGTACAGCGTGCGCCCGTCAGCTGACACGCAGGGGCTGTAGGCCCCGTACCGGCTTTCCGTTACTTGAAAACGTTCACCCGTGGACAGCCGAACAGCAGAAATGTTATCGATGCCATTGAGAGGCGCATTAAACAAGACGTAGTCCTGCCACAACACAGGGTGTCCAATATTTTCATGAGCCACCGGCAACAGGTCAACGGCTTCGGCATTGTCAATACGGATGCGCGTGATGGTTCTGCCCCTGGCTGTAGTCTTCAGCACAACCAGGTGTTGACCATCGGCACTGAAGCGCGGCATCGAATAAAATGCGTTAGTCGTATTCTCAAATGTCTTCAACACGCGGCCGCTGTCAGCAACGGAAAGGATATGCAGTCGATTTTGATAACCCGTAGTGGTCTCAACGGTGGCGAGTTGCTTGCCATCGGGAGAGAGTGCAGCACCAGCGTATCGGGATTTACTGGTGATGCGGGCGGTTCGTCTGGTGTTGATGTCGTAAACCTTGCTCACGGACTAAGTGCGCGCCCGCCAGCGGGGATCAAAGCCATATTCATTCCATGCGATTTTCCCGTCTGCCACGGAGAGCATATCCGATTCATTCAAAAACCCCGGGGTATGCAACACTTTTTCAGCACCCTCTTTTAACTGCACATATTGCTCAATATCCCCGATTCCGTTTTTGAGTGCCACCACGCTGCCATCCGGTAACTCCTGAGGAAAACGATAGTCTGTGTAAGCCCTGCTTGCGTTGGCTTGAATTGTTTCGAAGGACGTCAACGTGAGGGAATCCACCTGCGCCTGCCATTGCAACCGCAGGTGGTCCGCTGCTTCCTCATAAAGATCGGTTACAAACAAACCGGTCTCTTTGCGAAGCGCATTGGAGAAGGTAAACGGAACAAATGACCAGTTCCACGCGCGGCCCGCTACGTTGCCCCAAACATCGGGCCGGTTCGTGTGCTGACGCAGGTAGCTCACCAGGTGATAGCCCAACACATAGTGGTCGGGAATGTTGTGCTTGTACGATCGCAGATATTGTTTGTGATAATTAAATGTGCGCCCCTCCAGCAGGTTGGTCCGAAACACCATGTCAAAATTCGGGATATTGCCCCGGCCACTGGGCGTTACGGCTGTCTCCACAGCCACCGCATCTCCTTCCCAAAACCATTGAGGGGCTCCCGCAAACGCCATCGCACTCAGTGTGGCCGGACCAAACGCCACATGCACCAACTTGTTAAAGCCGGTTGACGATCGCTGAAACTGCACCATATGTCGAAACTCGTGCACGGCCAGCAGATCCAGCCAGTCATTTGTGCCTTGAAAGTTGTATCGCTGGGTGGGCATGGCATAAAACTCAGATCGCTTGGGCGCCATGCTGACAAAACCGTTGGACAAGGCCGACTGATTTTGAAGCACCACGGAAAACCTTCGGGGTCGGGCGCCCAGTGAACGTGACTCCGGCTCGTAAATGTGCTCCAGTGTATTGGCCATCCGTTGCGCCTGCTCTTCAAAACCGATAGGGTATACAATCTTAAAATGCGGGGTGCGTACTTGCGACCAATTTACAGAAGGCGGGTTGGTGCTTTCAACTGATTGTTCCTGTGCGTTCACGACCAACCATCCCATCAAGGCCAGCCAACAAAAAAAGAGTCGCTTCACGTGTTACCGGTTTGATGGTAAGTACGTGAATCAGCGTGGAAAAAAAAAATCAGGGGCCCAGTCGCATGCCGGAACCAGACAAAGAGGACACATAGAAGAAACCCACCGCGCGCAGGCCATGCGGATTACTATTCGAAATATTGGTTGATACATTGGCAATAGGTCGGGCAAACAACTCAGAGAACCCGCCCGGCCGGTCCGTCTGGATAATGACTTCGTTCAAAAAGTTGAATGCCTCTTTCGATATTGACCGGATCTCCACGTAGGCCGAATCGCCCGGAGCATAGGCAGGCAAGAATTCGTCATCTTCATTTTGCTCGATGGGATTCATACCCCGTCTGACCGGTGTAATGAATGTCACGCCATCCAGGTTACCGCCTTCCGAAAAACCGGCATCGAAAGCGACCGTCAGTTCGGCTGGTTTATTCAACAGCACGCCATTTTTCCACGTCCGAATCCAATAGGTATCGCCCTTGCCCACCGGGTCGCGCGCCCAGAACTCGCCCACCCATTGCTCAACTGAAATGGCGGTTTCCTCCTCGAAGACATACGAAATGCTGTCGAGTTTTGGAACGCGGCCGGTTCGGGCGCTGGCGTTGTACGTATCACCTTGCCATTGAATCGTCAAATCAAATTGTTCGCCAACCGGTCCGAGGCTGTCGTTGGCAGCCGGTGTCCACCGGTAGATGCCGTTCCCACTTTCAACAAAAGAAAACAGCATGCCGGATTGCCGGGCGCGCACGGTTACACTAGCACCGGTTACACCCACCGGCAGTTCATTTTCAAAATAGGGTTGCGTCTGCGTCACGATGATCTCCAGCGCTTTCTCCTGATTTGTGAGCCAGGCATCGACCACCAACACGGGCGCGGCATCTTCCAACTCGGGCTCAATGATCGTTTCGCAGGCTGTAACCAATCCCAGCAGCATCACGTAGAATAGGATTTTCGTGATCGTCTGCATCGGTTAAAAGTTGAAATTGTAAGACACCGAGGGAACAAGTGAGCCAATGATTGCCAATTGTGTGGCTTGCGTATCGATTGGCTGGCCAGCCGGCACCCGTTCATCGCGTTGCGAGAAATAGATGCTGAACGGATTTTTTCGGCTGTACACGTTGTACACGGCAAATACCCAGTAGTCGCGGTTCTTGCGGACTTTGCCATTGTTTCGCACCGTCTTGCCTTCCAGGCGGAAGCTGATGTCAAGCCGGTGGTAGGCCGGCAGTCGCAAATTATTGCGCGAGTCGTTGGCGTTAAACGGAATGAGAATGCCTTGCTGCAAAAAGCGTGACGTTGGAAATGTCGTGGGCGTTCCCGAGGTCAGCACAAAATTGGCCGAAGCGGACCATCGCTTGCTGAGTTCATAGAATCCCACCACCTTCAGATTGTGCAGTTGATCAAAGCGCGTGGGGTACCAGGCCCCCCGATTGATTCCCTCTACCTGGAGTTCAGTTCGACCAACGGTGTAGCTAATCCAGCCGGTGACCTTGCCTGTCTTCTTCTGAAAGAACGTTTCCAGGCCATAAGCACGGCCTTGTCCGCTCAGCAAATCACCCTCCAGAAACTGGTTAATCAACAGGTCGGCACCGTCAATGTAGTCGATTTGATTTTGGGTTGTGCGATAATAGGCTTCGAGGGAGATTTCGTAGTTCCGTTGCGGTCCCACATTTTTGAATACGCCTAATGTAAACTGGTCGCCCAATTCAGGTTTGATGTTGTTCGAAGTCGGAGTCCAGACATCCAGCGGATTCGAGGCGGTGGTGTTACTGATAAGGTGCAGGTACTGCACCATACGGTTATAGCTTCCCTTTACTGACGTGTGGGAGTTAACCTGGTACTTAAATGCAAAACGGGGTTCCCAGTTTTGATAGGTCGACATCGTTTCCCCTGACGCAAACGATTCGGAATCAACTACGGAGCGCCTCCGCCCGGGAATAGTGTCGTTGTAGGTGTACTCCACACCGGGTCCAAGTGCCCGGAAATGCGAAAGGCGCAAACCGTACTCCAGCTCCAGTTTGTTGCCGACCTGCTGCCGATTGCCGATGTACAAGGCACCTTCCAGGTTGTATTTGCGCGGTAAACTGATGTCTACCGATTCACCGTTGGTAATCCCTACCGCATTAGCCGGTTCAAAGGTGTAGTAAATCAACTCGCCACCGAAGTTGAGCTCATTCCGGCTATTGATAAAATAGGTAAACTCTGGCTTCGCAATCAGATTGGAAATGGATGAATCCCAATTGAACCGGTTTCGGTTGTCTTCGCCAAATTGGAGTTCGTAGTCGTAGTTACTGTAAATTAGAGTGAAGTTGGAGAAAAGCCGGTCGTTAAAGAGGTGATTCCAGCGCAGCGACCCGGTTGTATTGCCCCAGCTAAAGCCCTGATTGGCGTCAAACAAAAACTTATCACGGCCAAAATACCCGGACGCGTACAACCGGTTGCGTTCATTCAAATTATAATTGGCTTTCGCGGTGAGGTCGTAGAAGTTGAGCGCTCCGCCTTCTTGCAGCAGTGGCACAAACGGCCGGCCCAGCACATCAATATACGACCTGCGGCCGGCCACAATAAACGAGGCTTTGTCTTTGACAATCGGGGCTTCAATCGCCAACCGGCTGAAAATAGTACCGATCCCTCCGTTAGCTTCGAATTCTTTGCTGTTGCCTTCCTTCATGCGGATGTCAAGCAATGAGGCGAGGCGACCGCCATAGCGCGAGGGGATGGCGCCCTTATAGAGCTTCGTATCTTTTACCGCATCGGGGTTAAAGACCGAAAAAAAACCGAACAGGTGCGATGAATTGTAAACAGGTGCTTCGTCCAGCAACACCAGATTTTGACCCACGGAGCCTCCGCGCACATTAAACCCCGATGCCCCCTCGCCTACCGTGCTAACACCCGGCAGCAATAAAAGGCTTCGAAAGACATCTACTTCGCCCAGCAACGTGGGCACCTTTGATATTGTCTTGATGTCGAGTTTGTTCGTACTCATTTCAAAATTGCGAGCCGTAGGCTGGCCTTCGGCCTCGACCACCACTTCCTCGAGTTCCTCTGCCTCCGGCACCAGTTGAATATCCAGTCGCTGGTTCTCCGTCAACTCGGCCGACTGGGTTTGCGTGACGTACCCCACATAGCTGAAAACCAGCGTATACGTGCCGGGCGCAATCGTCAACGAGTAAAATCCGTATTCATTGGCGGCCGCACCGGTTTGCAATTCTTTGATATACAGCGTGGCGCCAATCAAGGCCTCCCCGTTCGATTGGTCGCGGATGTAGCCACTTACCGTGACCCGTGCTTGCCCGTTGGCAGCCAAAAAGCTCAATACCAGGAGGGCAATAAGAAGCAGACTTCGCATAAACAACAGCCTATTAAACGCCACGGCTGCCCCGAGGTTTGCGCCCGCAAAAGATTTATTTTTGCCGGGTGTTACAAAAACTGAAAGAATTATACCGCGAATACCGCGCGTGGGTTCGGGTAGACCTTATCATGTATGCCGTCATGATCCTTTTGATCATCGCATACGCATTTTATACACGCTTGCGCTAGCGTAACAAAATCTCCCGGATGTTTTCCCGAATTTTAACCGAAAGTTCATCTGTTGGCAGGTCATTGACATCTTTGCCAAACGGATCTTCAATTTCTTCCGCAATCAATTCAATGCTAAGCAAAACAAAAGCAATGAGCAGCACGATGGGAATCGTGATGTAACCCGAAGTGGTAACAAAGCCGAAGGGAAGCGTAATTAGGTAGATGAAGATAAATTTCTTGAGATACATTGAGTACGAATAGGGAATGGGTGTATTCTTGATCCGCTCACAGGCGCCCAGAATATCCGAAAACTCCTTCAACTCTTTATCGACCAAAAAAAGGTGATCGCCCGTGATCACTTTGCGCAGATACAACTGGTTGGTGCGCTCATACAACAAGGCCGATACTCCGTTGGGCAGGTGAATCCATTTTTCCAACCGGCTGATGACATCATCTTCGGTATTGGCGAAAAACTTCACGCCTGCCTCATCGCGCAGGTGATCCTTTACGGCCACCACGAAATTCGCAATCATGGCGGCATACCAACTCCGGTTGATCTGGTCTCCGCGGTCCAGAAACGCAGCCATCTTATGGGCGAGGTTTCGGGTATTGTTGACCATACTGCCCCACAGCTTCCTTCCCTCCCACCAACGGTCGTATGCCGAGTTGGTTCGAAATACAAGAAACAAACCCAACACAATTCCAAGCAGGGAGTGCATGGCAATGGTACTGTGAAACTCCTGCTCGTGAAGCCGAAATACATCCAGAATGAGATAGCACACCAGGGCTGAAAAGACAGTCAGAAAAAGCAAAGCGGGCATCAACAGCTTCGTCACCTGCCGGCTATAGCTGTGGAAGATGATGGACAACCAAACCTTGGGATTGTACTTGATCATGACCTGCGAATAAAACCAATAGCGCGTGATTGACCAACGAAAATGCGACAAGCAGAAAACTTTTTACCTTTACCCACATGAAATGGCTTCTTTTTTCCCTTGGCTGTGCAGCGGCAACCCTTGGCCACACCCAGGACTTCGTGGTACTCAATACTCGGGATACCCTGCGGGGTAAGGTGAAGTTGATGTCGTACGACCTGCTGGACCGCGTTCATCTGCAGGGCGAGCGCAAGCAGACGTTTACCGCCCGCGAGGTTCGGATGGTGCAACTGGAGGGCATTACGTACCGCCCGGTTCGCCTGGGCAACGGAGTGCGGTTTATGCAAGAGCTTCGCTCTGGCTATCTCAGTTTTTATGCCTACCGGGAGCCGACCAGCAACCGGTATGACGGGCGATTGCTGCAGTTGGCCAGCGGCAATCAAATTGACTTGCCCAATATCGGATTCAAAAAACAGGTGTCCGAATTCCTGCGCGAATGCCCCGCCCTGGCCGACTCCATACGAGAGGGAAAAAAGGGACGAAACGAATTGGATCTGATCATCACCGAATTCAATGCGTGCATGGATGCGAAAACTGCGAATCGGACTGCCGGTGCCATACCCGCTGCCACGCCCGTGGCCGCCAACGTAACCCGGCTTCAGCAAGAATTGTCGGAAGCGGATTTTCCCAATAAAAAGGACGCGGAGGATATGCTGTCCGACATCATTAAACGAACAAGTAACAATGAGAAACTTCCCAATTACCTCGTGGAAGGATTAACCAACCTGTTGCGCACCCAACCCGAATTGCTCGAGCAATGGAATAATATCAAAGATGCACTGAGGAAAGGGAATTGAGTACGTAAAAATCTCCGAAGGCGTACCGGCTCAAAATACCGCCCGCAATTTTCTCAACGGCTTTTTCACACTTCGCACCACCAGGTAGGGCTCATCCTTCGAAGTACTTCGGTTAATGCCAAACGCCAACCCCGGTTGCGCTTCAAGGTAAAATCGTCCATCACTTGCATATCGCCATTGATACTCGAGGGACTCATACTTGCTGTATAGGTTTGCCTCTTTGGCAAAGAACACAAGGGTATCGGACTCGCTCAGCGACACAAATTGACCCACCCAGGGTGACAAATCGGAAGGGGGATCAACCCACTCGCGCCTGGCCGGCATTTCGACCGGTTCATTGAATACCAGAGCCTCCACGGCCTCCTGAATATATTTTTGCGTATTGGAAAGAATAATAATCACCTTGTCCTGGTCGAGGAGCCGCCTGATGTAAGTTCCGTAACCCGGCCAGCTGCCACTATGTTCAACTATTTTGCCCCGAACGGAGTCGGTGCGTAAACTCCAGCCGTACCCGTAGTCGGCCGTTTTGCCCGAATTGAGGACGACAGGCGTATAGGCTTTCGTCAACCATTCGGCCGACACCACTTTGCCATCGCGAAGCCCCAGATGCCACTTCAATAAATCGCGCGCGGTGGAATTCACCACACCATCGCCCTGAATGCCATCCAGATAATAAACTTCCCGAAAAGCAGGCAGGCTGTCGGGCAGTACCCGATTGCCGGTGCTATCCGAAACATACCCGTACGCATAGTTCTCAATTTTTTCGCCACTTCGCCTGGTGTTATAGATACGCGTGCGGGCCATGCCCAGCGGCTCAAAAATATTGGCTTTTAAAAATTCACCGTACGACTGGCCTGCGACCTGTTCGATGATGGACGCCAGCAGCATAAATCCGGTATTGCTGTAGCGCCACTCCTCTCCTGGCTTAAACAGCGGGGCCGGTTTATGCTCAGCCAACAAACGAATCATATCGGTATTAAGTGCGATGCGGCTTTGATCCCACTTTTCGGAAGCCAGTTCTTCATAATCCGGCACCCCGGAGGTGTGCGTAAGCAAGTGATGCAACGTGACACCCGTGTAGGGCAAATCCGGAAAAAAATGTCGCAATGAATCGCTGAGTGAGAGCTTTCCACGCTCCGCCAGAATGAGCACACCCGTTGCCGTAAACTGCTTCGATACCGAGGCCAATTCAAACATAGTCTCCGCATCAATCAAACGTTTGGCTCCGATATCAGCATACCCAACCTGCCGCTCGTATTCGATCCGATCACCTGTTGCCACCAACACGGACCCTTGAAACTGCTCATGCTGCTGGGCAGCCTGAAGGTAGGTGTCCAACCGCCATGGCAGCGGATCCTGCTTTCGGCTACACGATGTAAGCGCGAGCCAGACGACACCGAAAAGAATGCTTGTGGTTAAACGGTTCATGGCTAAATTTAAGAAAATATTCATACATGAAGCTCTCGGTTGACCCTAACATCGCGCGGGCGCAAACCTTACCCCCGGAGTTTTATCGGTCGATTCACTGCTTTGACGAATCCAAAGAGAAAGTCTTTGCACGAAGCTGGCAACTGGTGGGCGACACGGATCAGGTGAAAGAACCGGGCTGGACCACACCGGTAGAGTTACTGCCACACTATCTGGCCGAACCGCTATTGCTTACCCGCGACAAAAAGAATGATCTTCATTGCCTGAGCAACGCCTGCACACACCGGGGCAACCTGGTGGTGGATAAACCCTGCAAACTGAACGACCTGCGCTGCAAGTATCACGGCAGGCGCTTTTCCCTCGATGGACAATTCCTGTCCATGCCGGAATTCAAAGAGGTTGAAAATTTTCCAACTGCCGATGATCACCTCACGCCATTGCCCTTATTTCAAATGGGCAAATGGCTTTTTACCCGATTGTCAACAGGTGCCGATGCACAGGCATTCTTTAAACCGATGATGGACCGCATCGGATGGTTGCCGTTTGATCAGTTTGTGTTTCATCCCGGGTTATCGCGCGATTACCCTGTGCAGGCCAACTGGGCGTTGTACTGCGAGAATTATCTGGAGGGATTTCACATTCCGTTTGTTCATGCCGGTCTGAATTCCGTCATCGACTACTCCAACTACGCGGTTGAGCTGCACCGGTTTTCAAGTTTGCAGTTGGGCATTGCCAAAGACGGTGAACTGGCTTTCGATTTGCCCGCTTCGTCTCCGGACTACGGAAAAAAAATCGCAGGGTATTACTTCTGGGTGTTTCCCAACTTAATGTTCAATTTTTATCCCTGGGGTTTATCCATCAATGTTGTCAAACCTGTATCACCTTCTTCGTGTGTTGTTTCCTTTCTCAGCTATGTGTGGAATGAAAGTTTCCTTCGGCAGGGCGCAGGGGGCGACTTGCACAAGGTAGAACTGGAAGACGAAGAAGTGGTTCAAAACGTTCAAAAAGGAATTCAATCCCGCTTTTATCGCTACGGACGATACAGCGCCACGCGCGAAACGGGCACGCATCACTTCCACCGCCTGATTGCCGAGTTTTTTGAAACGAAGTGATCGTACATTACGGCCGAGGTAACACAAACTGCGCAAAAATCCGATCGGCCCACCGCGTGTACATGGCACCGGATGGATGTAGTTTATCGTTGGCCACCAGTTCCGGCTTATCCAGACCCTCGCGGGAAATATCGGTGATGGGAACGTAGGTGACTCCTTGTGCGCGGGTAATGCGTTCGTTGATGGCATTAAATTCGTTGAGCGCCCGGGTAATCGCCTCTTGCTTCGGCTGGCCGAATGGCGTGTAGCCGTAATCGGGAATCGAAACCACAAAGACACGATCCTTCCGACCACCGGCCAGGCGAATGGCATCGTTGAGCAAGCCTTCGAACTCAATCGCATATTGATCGGCCGGTTTGCCCTGGTATTGGTTGTTGACGCCAATGAGCAAGGACACAATATCCCAGTCATTCGCCAGGTTGGCAGCGGTCATGGCCGCTTTCAGATTATCTGTGCGCCAACCGGTGGTCGCAATAATGCGGGGATCGGCCACCGCGCGACCAGCATCGCGCCACCGTTTCACCAATTGCACCGGCCAACGCTCGGCCTCAGCCACTGCTTCGCCAATCGTATAGGAATCGCCCAGGGCGAGGTATCGTAAAGGGGTTTGTGCTTGCATACCGGAAACAGTAAGGATTGAAATAAAAAAAAGCAGAGCAATCGATGGCTTCATGTACCTTTAGGTAAGAATTCAAAAATACAATTCTACCATGACCCTGGAAACTCTCTTTTCCATTTGCAACGCCATGGCCCTGCCGGCCTGGTTACTGCTGGCGGTGGCTCCCCGTTGGCGATTCACCAACCTGCTGGTTCATTCCGGTGCCTGGCCCCTCGCCTATGCCGTTGTGTATGCCACGCTCATTCTGCTGTACTTTGGCCAGGGTGAGGGTGACTTTGGAAGCCTGGCTGGCGTGATGAAACTCTTTCAACAACCGGGAGCCGTTACGGCCGGCTGGGTACACTACCTGGCGTTTGATCTTTTCATCGGCAGTTGGGAAGTACAAAACGCACAAAAACATAACATCCCGCACTGGCTGGTCGTGCCCTGTCTGTTTTTTACCTTCATGTTCGGACCTATCGGACTGCTGCTGTATTTCATGCTGCGCATGGCATTCACCTACAAGCTGAAGGTAGAGCATGCGTGAGTTTTTGGCCGAACTCCAAAGTCGCGGCCGCAGCCTCGTTACTTTTGGCTGGCTTAACCTGGCCCTCGCGTTGCTTTTCCTGATCTTCTGGGGAAGCACGGATGCGGCTGTCATGGGAATCAATGCGTGGATCAAACCGCTGAAGTTCGCCTTGTCGATAGCCCTGTACAGTTTAACGTTTGCGTGGCTGCTGTCCTATTTGAAAAGCGAACGCCACCGGAACGTGATCGGCTGGACGTTGATCGTCTGCATGTCGGCCGAGATTTTGGTTATTGCACTGCAGGCCGCCCGGGGTGAGACCTCACACTACAACACCTCGTCTCCGTTGAATGCTGCTTTGTTTGCTACTATGGGCCTGTTTATTGGTGTAAACACCGTAATGAATGCCGCAGTATGGGTGCTCTTTATGTTGCCGGGGCGCACGACACTGGAAGGCGCACAACTCCTGGCGTGGCGCGCGGGGTTGTTTTTCTTTTTTGCCGGATCGCTGGCCGGTGGGCTGATGATTCAACACGTTGCCCATACCGTAGGGGCAGCCGATGGTGGCCCGGGCATTTCCTTTTTTAACTGGAGCACGCGCTCAGGTGACTTGCGCATTCCTCATTTCTTTACCCTGCACGGTTTACAAGCCGTGCCTCTCTTCTGGTGGCTCATTGGCCGACACACGAGCAATCCGCGTGCGGTCGTGCTCGGCTTTGTCGTCATCTTTGCTCTCGTGAGTCTGTTGCTTCACGCCCTGGCATTGAATGGTATACCCCTGTTTGTTGACTAAGCGCAACCCGATTCCTCAACTTTTTCGATAACTTCAGTTGTCCAGGTTGTGGGAATCCATCGATAACTTCAAACAAATTGAGGAGTATCACTACCTCGTGAGCCTCTGCATGACTATTGTGGAGCTACTGGCTCTCAACACCCGCATCTGGACGAAAGAATAGTTACCTTCCGTACAAGGCTTTTCCAGCGGCTTCGTATTTGTCACCCGGCTTCCAGGCAGGCGGTGCCGGGTTGTTGGCAATCAATAATGCGGCATAGACAAACGCCCGCACAAAACGGTTCACGTAAGTGAGATTGACGTTGCTCACGTGGTCGGCCGGTTGGTGGTAATACTTCATGATCTCATTGTCAAACGCATTGAAGCCCGTGGTGAACGTTACAGCCGGCACCCCTTTGGCTGCAAAGCTGACATTGTCCGAACGATCGTATAAACCCTGCTCAGGGGCAGGATCTCCATTCAGCGTGGCGCCTACCGAGGCAGCAGCCGACTTCAACATCTCATCGGCACTGGTGCGGTTGACATCAAACAGGGTAACGCGAGTGGTGTCGTTATACCCGGCACCGTCACAGTTGAGGTTGAAGATGATTTGTTTGAGTGGAATGAGCGGATGATCGGCAAACCACCTGCTGCCCAGCAGTCCTTTTTCTTCGGCTGTTACCGTCATCACCAGGATAGATCGCTTGGGTGGATTGGCCGCGAAGTAGCGAGCCGCCTGAAGCACAGCCGTGGTGCCGATGGCGTTATCTCGCGTTCCGTTATAAATGGAATCCCCGCTCACCGCACGGCCAATGCCAACGTGATCGTAGTGCGCGGTAAGGGCAACATATTCATTCTTCAATTTAGGGTCCGTTCCTGGAATGATCCCCAGCACGTTCTTGCCGGGTAGCGGTTCACCCGCAGCCTGTACGAGCGTTACCTTCAGCCGCCCGGTCTTGCTTTCGATGAATGCCTTGACGGCTGCCGCGTCTGAATTGCGCATCATCAAATGGGGTAAAGACGTAGGCTCATCGCCTTTCAAGGCGATGCTTTCGCGCGTAAGAAAATTGACCAGAATTTGCCAGGGCACACCCGGTGTAGCCACAATCTCGGTGAGACCCACGGCTCCCAATTGTTTGGCGCGTTTTACTTTTTCGTCCGACTCTCCAAAAGCCTGTTGAATGTTGCTGTTGGCCGATGCTCCGATGTAGCTGACGACCCACTTCCCTTTTACGTTGGCTTGCTGCATATCAGCTTCTGACCCGTAACCGACAAACACGGCATCACCTTCCCATGTGAGGTTACTACCCTCGAGCAAGATCAGATCTTCTTTGTTTTTCAGCGTCAAATCACCAACCGTAATGTCAACGGTGCTGGCATATTTCTTCTTTTCCAGCGCCACGGGCTGGTAATAGTCATTGGCCCCGGCTACCTTCTTAACGCCCCACCGGCTGAATTCAGACGCGATGTAGGCAGCCGCGATATCCAACTCAGGCGAACCGGTGTCGCGTCCCCGCAATTCATCGGACGCCAGAAAACGCAGGTGTGCTTCAGTTTCAGACTTGGTTACCACCCGGGCAATCTCGGGAAGTGGCTTTTTTTGAGCAGCCGCGTTCACCAGCATACCGGTTAACACTGCCGTAAGAAGGATTTTGTTCATGACTTTAAGATGAGCGTCCAAACTACAAAATAAAAACATATGGTAACTACCCCTTTGATGCTTTACAAGCGGTTCGGCTATAAACAACGAAGAAAATCAAATGAAGGGGTACTGAACGAAATACTAAAGTCTCAATTTCGTTGGGTTTTGTCGGGGGTCAAAGCGAGTCACTATGATTACAACGCTACCCTCAGACTTGTAATAGATCACAGTATGCTTTGTCAGGACTGATTTTCGAACATTCTTTCGCTTGGTCGTCCCTGGAAAGAGATTGGGATTAACAGAAATCAGTTGCAGTCGCTTGTCAAGTCTACGGACAAAATTCCGGTCTACCTTTCTGTCCAATTCTCGGATAAATAGTTAATAACATTTTGCAGGTCGGCTAAGGCCCTCTCGGACCACATTATTTTATAGCCACTTTTCATAAAGCTTTTTAGCTTCTCGGTGCGGTCGTATTCGCCCAGCCTTAATGTCGGCAAGTCCCTTATCCACTGCCGCCCTCTCCTCGTCTGTAATCTCGTCCCACCAGTCGGTCTTCTTTGGCATGTCTCTCAACATTCTCAGTCTCTCAATTGCAGTATTGTCCTTCAGTCCGGTAACCCACTTGATAATCTCAAGTTTTTCCCTTTCAACATTCAAGTCTTTTGATCTCATATCCCGAATTTAAGGAATTTATTTGACCTGGTGCCAACGATATGCCCGCTGGCTACCTCAATCAATACCCAAAAAAAGAGCCCCGTTTTCGGGGCTCTTTTCGCTATCGGTTTACATCACGCTTAACGCAGGAACAGCAATTCCCGGTACTTCACCAATGGCCAGTCCTCATCGTCTACCAGCAACTCCAGTTTGTCCACTGAGTCGCGGATAACGTCAAAATACTTCTCCTTGATATCATCGCAATAGGCCACCGCGCGCTTGTGCGTGTCGGCTATCTTGTTGATTCGCTTCCGCTCTTCAATCATTGCGCGCACATTGGTTTTGATGGTGTCGATGTGACCCGAAATCTCCTTGATGGTCTGCACCACGGCCTTGTTATCAATACCGAGCCCTTTAAGGCCGTTGGCATTGGTAATCAGTTTGCTTTGGTAGTTGATGGCCGTAGGCACGATGTGATTCATCACCAGGTCGCCAATCACACGTGCCTCAATCTGTACCCGCTTGATGTACCCTTCCAGGCGGATTTCCACACGAGCCTCGTTCTCCTTATGGCTCATGATGCCATGGCGTTCGAACAAATCAGCCGACTTCTTGGTGAGGTAAGCTTCCAGTGCGCGGGGTGTATTTTTCACATTGCCCAGTTTGCGTTTGGCCGCCTCTTTAACCCATTCGTCCGAATAGCCATCACCTTCAAAGCGCACGTCCTTGGACTCCTTGATGTACTTGCGCAGCACGTTTACAATGGCCATGCGTTTTTCTTCACCTTTTTCAATCTCCTTGTTCACCGACTCGAAGAATTTCTCCAACTGATCGGCTACAATGGTGTTCAACGCAGTCATGGCCGTGGCGCAATTGTCGCTGCCACCCACGGCACGGAACTCAAACTTATTTCCGGTGAACGCAAAGGGCGAAGTACGGTTGCGGTCCGTAGCATCCAGGATGATTTCCGGGATCTGATCGATGCCCAGCTTCATGTACATGTTGTCGCCCTTCTCAATCTTCACGTTGCCTTTCTTCTCCAACTCATCGAGTACGGCACTCATCTGCGAGCCAATGAACACCGACATGATGGCCGGAGGAGCCTCGTTGGCACCCAGGCGGAAGTCGTTGGCCGCAGTAGCGATCGAGGCGCGCAACAAATCACCATGTTCATGAACAGCCTTGATGGTGGTCACAAAAAACGTAAGGAACAACAGGTTGTCGCGGGCGCTGCTGCTGGGTGCATACAGGTTGATGCCCGTATCGGTAATGAGCGACCAGTTGTTGTGCTTGCCCGTACCGTTAAGGCCGGCAAACGGCTTCTCGTGGAAGAGCACCTTCAGGTTGTGCTTCTCAGCCACGCGGCCCATCACATCCATCATCAACTGGTTGTGGTCGTTGGCCACATTCACATCTTCAAACAGCGGAGCCACTTCAAACTGGCTGGGCGCTACTTCGTTGTGCCGTGTGCGCACCGGAATGCCCAATCGCCAGCATTCAATTTCAAATTCCTTCATGAAGTCATATACGCGGCCCGGAATGGAGCCGAAGTAATGATCTTCCATTTGCTGACCGCGGGCCGGGGCATGACCGAACACCGAACGACCGGCCATGACCAGATCCGGGCGGGCCATAAACAGGGCCTTGTCAACCACAAAGTATTCCTGCTCCGGGCCCAACGATGCCGTCACATGCTGAATGTCTTTGTCGAACAACTGGCACACTTTGGTGGCCGCCAGGTCAACTGCCTTTAGCGCCTTAAGCAAAGGCGATTTGGTATCGAGCGTTTCGCCTGTGTACGATACGAAGATGGTGGGGATACTCAACGTTTTGCCGTAGAGGAACATGGGCGAAGTAGGATCCCATGCCGTGTAGCCCCGCGCCTCGAACGTACTGCGGATACCTCCGCTGGGGAACGAAGACGCATCGGGCTCCTGCTGCACGAGCTCGCTCCCTTTAAATTTTTCAATGCCAGCCAGCGCATCAAAGAATGAATCGTGCTTCTCGGCTGTGCCGCCCGTCATGGGCTGGAACCAATGCGTGAAGTGTGTGGCTCCTTTGCTCATGGCCCAGCTCTTGGCCGCTGAAGCTACGGCATCGGCCGTTGCCTCATCAATTTTTTCGTGGTTCTTGATGGCACTGGCCACCTTTTTAAATACGGCCGGGGCCAGCGTGGCGCGCATTTGCTCAATGCCGAACACATTTTCACCGAAGAACTTGGAGACCACCGCAGCGGGGGCCTCCACCGGCACGCGTTCGCGTTCATTGAGCTTTTTCAGGGCTTCAAAACGTAGGTGTGACATATGGTAGTGGTTGATTTATCGTAAAAACGAGGCAAAAATAGCCCGTTTTTTCATACCTCCGGGTAAAAATCAACCTTAAAAACAAAAAAACATATCAATGTGATGCCCATCTGGGGTAAAAACAACCCCACCTTAAAGAATAGCTTTAGTTGCTGAGCACCACGGTGGTGGGGTTCTCGAACAAATCCCGCCCGGTAAACCGTGTTTTCAGGTTCAGGGGCTGCAGGGCCGGGGCTTCATCATCGCGGGTCAGGACTAAACCGCCCGGGTTAGCGTTCAGCCATTCCTGTACCTGCTCGGGTGAACCAAGGTACGGGTAGGTTCGCCTGAGGTTAAACACGTAGGCCGCATTGGTGCGCACGAAACAGGCCACCGGGGTTTGGGCTCCGATTGACAACTCTGCCACGCTCAAGGCCACCGGGTTATGCTGCATCAAGCGCGGCATCACCAGGTAAAATAACATCACCCCCATTACAGCAAAGCTCAACAGGGTGGCGTACACAAATTGAAACACCTTGCGGTTGGCGAGGTAATACCAGCCAACCCCCACACCCGGCACAGCCAACAGAATCCACCATGCCAGCGAGGCTTCGCTGCTCACCAGCGGATCTTGACGCAAGGCCACAAACCCGACTACCGGCAGCGCCAGCGAGACGAGCGCCAGCAGGCCAACCAACACATGATGAACCGCCCTCACCTGCCGAAGTTGTTCGAAATGCCATGCCAGGACAACGGCCGCAAACGGCACGGCCGGGCTGAGGTATCCGGGCAAAATCGTACGCGACACACTGAAAAACACGACCACCACCAGCGCGCTGAGGGCCACGAAGAAAATCACCGGCTGATCGTGGCGTGCACGCCACGCTTTGACCAATGCACCGGGTGCAAAAAAGCCGAGGGGTAACAGGGCCGCCAGAAAATAGGCGATCGCCAGACCGGGAAAACCCGTGTGACCTTCCATGGAAGATGAAAAACGCTGGAGATTGTGCTCGAAGAAAAATCCGCTCGTCCACTCCCCTTTCGTTTCCAGGGTAACCGCCACCCACCACGGCAGCACCAGCGCCAGAAACAAAATGGCACCACCCCAAACCTGAATGCGGTTAAGGGTGCGCCAGGAGAACTCTTTGCGCAAAATCAAAAACAGCAGGACGGTGCGCCCGGCCACCCCCGGTGCCAGCGGGCCTTTTGCCATGCAGGCCAGCGCGAGTGAGGCGTACGTGAAATAGAAAAAAATCTTCCGGTGCGTTCGCCAGGCGTATACAAAACTGAACATACCCAGCGTGAAGAAAAAAATCAGGTACGGATCGGGCACGGCCAGATGGAACTGAAACATCATCTGCAACGAAGCGATGAGGATGAGGCTGGCGAGCCAGCCGGTTTTTTCATTAACCAGGCGCGTGGTAAAAAAGTAAACCACACAAACTGTGAGCACGCCCATGAGAATCGAAAACAGGCGGGCCGAAAACGGATTGACATCAAAAACCGCATAAGCTGCCCGCATAAAGAAATAATGCAGCGGTGGCTTGTCCGTACGCAATTCGTTGTTGAACGTGGGCACCACCCAATCGTGGCGGGCGGCCATCTCCATGGCACAGGCCGCGTTGCGGGCTTCATCCAAAATGTAAATCGGGTAACCCCAGAAGTTGGCCGAGTACGATACGATTGACAATAAAATAACCCAGCCGAAACGCTTCATCGCCCTAAAATTAGTAAATCGAAGCGCGATCTTAATCCATGAAACCAAAACAACCCCTTCAATTGCTGGCCGTGGTAGCCGGAGCAACGGTGGTCGTATTTTCTCTTTATCAGGTACAGGCCGCGCCACCGCAGTTTGAGTGGATTGCCCAATTGCAGAATCAGCGGGCAGCCGGGCCGATTGGCGGTTGGCAGCTTTTCACCAATTGGGTGACGCTGGTGAGCCTGGGCATTCCGTTTGGTGTGCTGCTGGTGGGCGAATGGAAGTGTCGCACCCGGTGGACCCGTTACTTTTTTCTGTTTACCGGCCTGAGCGTGGGGTTGGCCGGCCTGGTCAACTACCTCATCAAAATTTCAGCCCGTTGCCTGCGGCCGTTTGAAGCCGATACGCGCATTTTGCAGTTGAGTTCCGGTGGCAGTTTCTCCTTCCCTTCCGGCCACACGGCCGAGGCCTTTGCGGCCGCAGTGATGATGAGCCTGCTGTGGCCACGTTGGTATGTGGTGTTGCCCGCGCTGCTTTGGGCCTGTGCCATTGCGTTCTCGCGTGTGTATTTGGGGGTGCATTCGCCAGCCGATGTAACGGCCGGTATGATCATCGGCAGTTCGGTGAGCTACATTTTTTATTCACTTTCCCCAAAAAATCCGACTTTTGCGAAAGTCTGATTCATGGAATTATCCCTGGTGATTACCCTCCTCAATGAGGAGGACAATGTGGCGCCCCTGTTGGAGAGCATTTACCGCGAACTTCACGCATTCGACTATGAACTCATTCTGGTGGACGATGGCTCCACCGATGCCACCGTGGAACGGATTCGCGCACTGGCTAACACGCGCACCAAATTGGTGGTGCTCAACCGCAACTACGGGCAGACCCCGGCCATGGCAGCGGGCATTGAACACGCCAGCGGACAATACATTGTGACACTCGATGGCGATTTGCAGAATGACCCGGCCGACATACCCATGATGCTGGAGAAACTGAAGAATGAAAAGTGGGATGTAGTAGCTGGTTTTCGGCAAAACCGGCAAGACAAAGCGCTGGTGCGCAAGTTCCCCAGCAAAATTGCCAATTACCTGATTCGCCAACTCACGGGCGTGCACATTCGCGATTATGGCTGCACACTGAAAGTGTTCAAATCACAAATTGCAAAGAACCTCGGCCTGTATGGCGAACTGCACCGCTTCATTCCCATCCTGGCGGTGCTGCAGGGCGGCAAGATTACCGATGTGCCCGTGAAACACCACGCGCGCATTCATGGGCAATCCAAATATGGATTGGGCCGCACGTTGAAAGTTATGAGCGACCTGTTGCTCATGGTATTCTTTCAAAAATATTTCCGCAGGCCCATCCACTTGTTCGGGCCGTTGGGCTTTGTCACGTTGTTTGCCGGCATCGTCATTAACCTCTACCTGCTGGTGGTGAAAATCATGGGGCACGACATCTGGGGACGGCCGTTGTTACTGTTGGGCTTCTTGCTGGTGCTGGCCGGCATTCAGTTTCTCACGTTCGGGTTGATTGCCGAGCTGATGATGCGCACGTATTACGAATCGCAGAACAAGAAAACCTACGTGGTGCGCGAAGTTATTCAGGGCGCGCGTTAGGCTGCCACGCGACTCTTGACATCATCGAACTGCCGGTCGTAGTCACTGCTCAGCGTACCCATCCAGCGATCCCACCACAAAAAATACAGGCCGTAATTTCCTTTGAAGAACTGGTGGTGCTGGTTATGATTCACCGAGGTATTGATCCATCGGCCCAGCCACGAACGTGAAAACCCTTTGGGGTATAGTTCGTAGCCCAGATGCCCGTATACATTGTACGCCATCATAATGAGCAAAAACAGCCCGATGGCCAGCGGATGCACCGGCATGATGAGGGCGATGACCACGATGATCCCTGCCTCCACAATGGCTTCCAGCGGGTGAAAGGCAAAGGAAGCCCAGGGTGACGGGTTGGTACTGAGGTGGTGCACCTTATGAAACCACCGGAATACCGAAGGGTGGTGCATGGCCCGATGGGTCCAGTAAAAGTACGTGTCGTGAATAATCAACATCAGCGGGATGCTTAGCCAGAAATAGCCCCAGCCGTAATCGGCCATATTCAGGTACAGCTGCGTATAGTTACGCAGCCCGGTGCCAAAGAGCGAATACCCTATACCGGCAAAGATGAAGGCCGTTAACACCGAGTACAGAAACTCCCTCCGGTAGTCCGGGCCTTTGGGGAACCCGATTTGAATTTTTCGAAAGGCCCACCGGTGGCGAAAGATCACATAAAAGACGAGGTAGGCCACTACCGACATTACCAGGTAGCGCAGAAAGACGATCAGCAAGATTAGCCAATAGTTGTAACTCCAGAACGGCATGATGGAACAAAAATAGGTGCCCGCGTAAACTAAACCCAGGGGGCCTCGCAAAAGTAGCCGGGATACTCGAAATCATTCTTGGGTCGGCTCTGGTTTCGGTATTGCTCTTCTTTATTGTCTTCACCCTGTTGATTCCCGGTGGCCAGGCTCGATGGGTCTTTTGTCAAGCAGATCAATCAACCGGAGAAAGTGAAATTTCTCGTGTTTGATGATTTTTGGCCTGGCCCCGCCAGATCAAAACACCCGTCTGGCTTTATTGCAAATACTCGAAGACCGCTATGCATAAAATCAGTCGTCAAAGCCTCGCAGCTCCCAATTGCCAAATGGCACGAATACATAGAGGAACCCACCTTGGCCAATGCCATCATGGACCGCCTTTTCGCTAACGCGCACCGCTTCGAACTCAAGGAACCCCCCGGGCTTTTCAGCACTTTGTACCTGCGCGAACTTTTATCAACAACTTGAACAAATACCTTCCCATTGCTTGCCTTGAGTTTTCGCATAAACACAAAAACAAAGGTAAAAGCCACATTTTAACA
>DAIPHR010000017.1:0-24048 GCA_036771215.1 Cyclobacteriaceae bacterium | reverse complement strand
GCTCATGGCGCAGTCTTGAGCAGCGGCCGGCTGCCAGCTGAGCACCCGGAGGTGTACAAAGGCCATACTCTTTTTCAGATAGGAAAATCCGTTGTAAACGGCCAGCTCATCGTTCAGTCGCTTCATTTTGTCGATCCGGTTTCCGGATTTTTTACCCAGCAGATTAACCCACTAGGCCTGGGAGCGACTCAGGTAATGGAGCAAAAACTCCGGGTAGGCCCAGACATTGGTGAGCGTTCGTGTGCCGTGATATACCGCCACCATAAATTGCTTGGGCTTGAGCGACACGGGCACGGCATACGTGCAGATGTTCATGTTCGGTTTACCATCTGCCAGGCTGGAGATGCTATACACCGGTTGGTCCACCCGGTTCCAGGGTTTCTGTTTCGTGCTCATGACAGCGTGGATAAGAATTCGGTTCGGATCTTCATCAGGGATTTGAAACGTGCCGCGTCCATTTTTTCTACCTGGCGCACCATCATCGACATGCGGGGATTTTTACTGAACATGGCCCGATGTTCGTGAATGAAACCCCAATAGAGCGCATCCCAGGTGGCACACCAGTCCCCTTTCGGGTAGTCGCTCATTTTCAAAATGTAGTTCGATCCCGAAATGTAGGGCTTCGTAGCCATAAGGCCGCCATCGGCATACTGACTCATCCCGTACACATTGGGCACCATCACCCAGTCATAGGCATCGATGAACAATTCCATGAACCAGCGGTACACCTCATCCGGATGAAATCCGCCCAGCAACATGAAGTTGCCCAGCACCATCAACCGCTCGATGTGATTGGCATAGCCCGTGTTGAGCACCGACTGAATCACCTGATCCACCGGCCACACCCCGGTGGTAGCATTCCAGAACGAAGCCGGAAGGGGTCGGGTGTACTTCCAGAAATTGGTCGTGCGCTGTTTCACACCTTCGCGCACGTACACGGCACGCAAAAATTCGCGCCAGCCCAAAATCTGCCGCACGAAACCTTCCAGGGCATTGAGCGGCACATCATATTCTGCGGCAGCGTGGATCGCCCGGTTGAGCACCTGGCCCGGATTCAGCAACCCGATGTTTAAGGCGGGTGTAAGCACCGAGTGAAAAAGAAAGGACTGATCGCGTGAGAGCGCATCCTGGTAGTCGCCATAGCACCGGAAGCGATGCTGCAAGAACTCATCCAGTTGCCGTTCGGCTTCCGCAAATGTTACCGGATACACGAATGACTCCAGGCTACCGGGGTTGTTGGCAAAACGCTGGTTCACATACGCACGGGCCTCTTGGAGGTAGACGTTATCCACCGTTGGGGGCAGCGGAGGCAGCGGTAAACCAGCGGGCAGTTTCTTTCGGTTCTCCGTGTCAAACGTCCAGCGGCCGCCAGCCGGCTCGCTGCCGTTCATGAGCAGGCCGGTTCGCTTGCGCTGGTCGATGTAGAAGTCCGTGAGGAAATAGCGTTTGCGGTTGTTGAAGTACTCCTGAATGTAGGGGCGGTCGCAAATGAAGTTGGGCGACTCGGTTATGAACAGTTGAAGGCCACGCTCGCGGCAGTAGTTCCTGAGCCTGCGTTCCAGCAGGTAGTCTACGGGGTCGGCCAGGTGCAACTCCCGCACGCCTTGTTCGTGCCATTGCTGAACCACCCGCCTGAGCAATCCCGGCTGCGCTTCATGGTAGGTTACTTCATATCCGCTTTTTTGCAGGTGCGTTTGGTAGAACTTCATGGACGCCCGGTGAAGCAGCAGCTTTTGGCGGTGAAACCGGTATTGAAGAAAGAAGAGTTCATCTTCCAGCATTACCACGGGCCGGCCTTTGGCCAGGGCCGGGTGATGTTCAAAGAGCTGGTGAGGAAAAATGAGCGTGACAGCCTGCACGAAAGCTAAACGCCCGGTAGCGGCTTTTGTTTAGCGGGACTGACGCTGGTGGCGGCAGCGGGCGCTGCAGTATTTCACCTCGTGCCACACCCGCTCCCACTTCTTGCGCCAGGTGAACGGCCGGCCGCAAGCCGCGCATATTTTCGTTGGCAGGTTGGACTTTTTGACGCCACGCATGGCCATTTAACAAGCTAAGGCCGGTTTGGTTTTCAAAAAAATATTTCCCAATACGGGAACTTTGGCTTACCTTTGACAAAATAGTAAGCCTTGAGGGTAATTGCGAAAAAAGTACTGCGGGAGTTTTGGGCCAAATATCCCGACTGCGAACAACAACTTAAATCATGGTATCGGGAAGCTGAAAAGAGTGAGTGGAAAAATACGAATGAACTCAAAAGAGAGTATCCGACAGCGAGCATTCTTGGGGACAATAGAGTTGTATTTAATATAAAGGGTAACCACTACAGGCTAATTGTCAAGATCAATTTCCATTATAAAATGATGTGGATACGATTTATAGGAACTCATAGAGAATACGATAGGATTGACGCGAACAGAATTTAACGATATGAACGTAAAGCCAATTAAGACGAAAAAAGACTATCAACAAGCGTTGGAAAGACTTGAATTGATTTTTGACGCAAAAAAAGGCACTAAAGAGGGAGACGAACTCGAGATATTGGGAATATTGATAGACCAATACGAAAACGAAAATTTCCCAGTTGACTTACCCGACCCCATTGAAGCAATAAAATTCAGAATGGAGCAACTTGGATATACTCAGACCGATTTGGCAAAAGTTGTTGGACTTAAGAGTAGAGCAAGTGAAATATTAAGTAAGAAAAGAAAGCTATCGTTGGAAATGATCAGGCAGCTGCACGATAAGCTTAATATTCCGACTGACGTTTTAATTCAGGCTTACTAAGCGGCACGAACGGCCGACCACATGTTTCTGTAGGGTGCCGTGATGAGTTGGTGTAACTACGCCATCAGTTCTTCCAACCCAACCCCAAAAGCAAAAAAACCCGGACTCATCGCCCGGGTTTTTTGTTTCCAGCTATATGAAAATCAATAGCGGTAGTAGTCGGGCTTGAACGGCCCTTTTACCTCCACCCCAATGTATTTGGCTTGCTCGCCCGAGAGTTCTTCCAACTCCACCCCAATCTTCTTCAGGTGTAGGCGCGCCACCTTCTCATCCAAATGCTTGGGCAGCATGTACACTTTATTCTCGTACTTGCCCGAGTTCGTCCATAGTTCCAATTGCGCCAGCGTCTGGTTGGTAAACGAATTACTCATCACAAACGAAGGGTGACCGGTGGCACAGCCGAGGTTCACCAGGCGGCCTTCGGCCAGCAACAAAATCTGGTTGCCATTCTTCAGCGTAATCAAATCCACCTGCGGCTTAATGGTATCCCAGCTGCCGTTGCTGCGCAGCCACGCTACGTCAATTTCATTATCAAAGTGACCAATGTTGCACACGATGGTCTTGTCTTTCATTTTTTCAAAATGCGATGCACGAATAATGCCGAAGTTACCGGTGGCCGTCACCACAATGTCGGCTTCTTTCACGGCATCGTCCATGCGCTTCACGGCAAAGCCATCCATGGCGGCCTGCAGCGCACAAATCGGATCGATCTCCGTTACAATCACGCGGGCACCCGCGCCCCGAAGCGAGGCAGCCGAGCCTTTACCCACATCACCATAACCCGCCACTACGGCTACTTTACCGGCCATCATCACATCGGTAGCCCTGCGAATGGCATCCACCAGCGACTCCTTGCAGCCGTACTTGTTATCAAACTTCGATTTCGTTACCGAATCGTTGATGTTAATGGCCGGCAACGGCAGCTTGCCGTTGTGCTGGCGTTCAATAAGGCGGTGTACACCCGTGGTAGTTTCCTCCGAAATACCTTTGATACCGGGCACCAACTCCGGGAAACGATCCAGCACCATGTTGGTGAGGTCACCCCCGTCATCCAAAATCATGTTGAGCGGCTTGCCGCCTTCAAACGCGAGCAAGGTCTGCTCAATACACCAATCAAACTCCTGCTCGTTCATGCCCTTCCAGGCAAACACGGGAATGCCGGCTTTGGCAATGGCCGCTGCGGCATGATCCTGCGTGGAGAAAATATTGCAAGATGACCACGTTACTTCGGCACCCAGTTCTTTCAGGGTTTCGATCAATACTGCGGTTTGAATCGTCATGTGCAGGCAACCGGCAATGCGGGCACCCTTCAACGGCTTTTGCTTTCCGAATTCTTCGCGGATGGCCATCAGACCGGGCATCTCGGCCTCGGCTAATGTGATTTCCTTGCGGCCCCACTCGGCCAGTGAAATGTCTTTTACCTTGTACTTGAGCTTCTCGGCAACCATTAGTGTGATGTTTGATTTTTCAGCCGGCAAAGGTACAATAAAGCGCGGTATTGGCGGTGAACCCTGCGAAAATAGCCCTTAAACAACGAACTTTAGCAACCGGGCCGGTGTTGCCCATTTTATTTCAGGGGCGATGGAAAAACCAAAGATTAAACTGGATATCGTATCAGATGTGGTGTGCCCGTGGTGCTACATCGGCAAGAGGCGCGTGGAGAAAGCCATGGCTGAACTGGCAGATGAATTTGATTTTGAGGTGCGCTACCTGCCGTTTGAACTCAACCCGATCATTCCGGCTACCGGTGTAAATCAAAAGGAGTACCTCACGGCCAAATTCGGGGGCCCCGGGCAGTATGAAAAAATTACCCGGCACGTAACGGACGTAGCCGCAGGCGAAGGGCTGGCCTTTGATTTCGAAAGGCAACACGTGGCGCCCAACACCCGCCAGGCCCACCGCCTGATCTGGCTGGCCGGACGTGAAGGTACACAGACACGCGTGAAGGAGGCGCTGATGAAGGCCTACTTTGAACAAGGGGTTGACCTGAGCCAGGCCGAAAACCTGGCGGCCATTGCCACGGGTGCCGGGTTACCCGCTGAACGCGTGAAAAATTTCCTGAACACCGATGAAGGGGCACGGGAGGTGGCTGCCCTGGAAGCCATCCATCCGCAAAGGGGAATTACGGCCGTCCCGTTTTATATCGTCAATGACCGCGTGGGTATTTCGGGCGCCCAGACTCCCGATGTTTTTGTGCGCGCGTTCCGCGAGATTAGTGCGCAGAAAGCCTAGTCTGAAAAGTCATCCGTATTCTGAGCGGATGTTGAACCCCAATCATGGGTAACACACGCGCGTGTTATGCTTCACCAAAGGAACTCATAACAAAAGAGAAGCGAAGAATCCCCCGTTAGGAGTTCGCGTGTTTCGAAAAGGGGATTCTTCGCTTGCCTGAGCTAATCAGAAAACTCACGCGACAAAGACAACGTGATACGATAATTGGCCCTGCTCGCGAGCCGCTCAGAATTGTGACTCGTAATTACTTCAAATCCGCATCCTTAATCACGGCCGTCAGTACGCTGGTCTTGCCGTTATCCATGCGTGTCCAGATGGGGGTGATGATGCCTTTGTGCGCTGAAATGTTATTGTAGTCACCGAAAAACCGGGTGGGGTCGGGCACAAACGGGCTCTCGCTGATCTTCACTTCTTTAAAGCTGGAACCGCCATCGCGAGAGTAGGCCAGGTATACGTCCGTGCGGTTGTCATCGTAGTCGCGCCTGTCGTAGTACACAATATAAATGTAGCCGGTAGCCTGGTCGACCGTCATCCAGGGAAAGAACTGATGTTTGCCCACACCATCTTTATTGATGCGCAGGGGTTGCGACCAGTTGTCGCCATAATTGGTAGAGCGGATGAGCCAGATGTCCGTATCCTCGGCTCCGTTCTTCTGATCGGCATAGCAGATGTACAAAGTTCCGCCAAACCGCGAAGGGCTGTTATCAATACCCAGCACCGGTAATCCATTGGCACGTTTCAGTCCGGGTATGGTCATGTTCCACCCTCCATATTGATGGGCAATGGCCAGATCGTTATTGAGCCAGCGGTTGCCTCCATCGTAGGAACGATCAAAAACGATATAGCCCATCGAGGCCCACGCGACAAAAACCCGCCCATCCGCGTTTATCACCGGCACGGCACCTTCCACGGTTTCGTCATCATCCAGGCAATTGCCCGATACGCCATTAATGCGTTTGGGCCTCGTCCATTTTTTCCCGCCATTGTCCGAGAAACTGATCAGGATGTTCGACTTGCAAGTGGTGTCAATTGCACCATATTGGTCAAACTCTGTCCAGGAGACGGCCATGAACTGCTTTTTGGGATGAACCCCCGGCCAGGGTTTATCCTGATCTTTGGGCGGGTTGTGGCCAATGCTTTCGCCTTCATCCCAGGTTTTACCCTTATCGGATGAGCGGTTCACCACAATCCGATCAAGCCAGGCCTCATTCTGACGACCTTCGTTACTGGGATCGCTGAGGTGAAAAAAGAAGGCATCACCTTTTGCATCAAAAATGATCGCGGGGTCGCCCTTTACGCCAAACGGTGATGTTAACCGCGTTTCGCGCCAGGTAATGCCGCCATCCGGTGAATAAATGGCGCGGTCGACTGCCACTCCGGCCACAATGTTTTTCGGGTCGCGGGGGTTAATCGCAATACTGGGCTCCAGCGGTGGGTATAGTCCCTCCTTCTCTACCGCAATGGTAATGTTCCGGAATTGGGCCCATGATGATTGGGCGAACAGCATCAATACAATCAACTTCTTCATACCCGAGGCGAATTACGGTAAGCGCTACAAATATTTCAAGCTACGCAACACGGCCACCCAATGCTTGTAGCCGGCTGCGGTCAGGTGCAGGCCATCATAGGTATAGGCCGCCTTCAGGTTACCCTGGTCATCGGTAAACTTGCTGTGCAGATCGATATACGTGCCGCCCAATGCGGTTACGTGCCTGGCCAGTTGGGCGTTAATCGTCAGGATATGGTCGGCCTTGTTAAACCGCTGGGGAAATTGCTCCACAGTCGGGTTGACCGGCAGCAGGCTTTGCACATAGATTTTGGTTTGGGGAGAACCTTTGTGCACGGCATACACAATCGACAAAATGTTTTGTAAGATAATCTCATCGGGAATGCCCTTCGACAAATCGTTAATGCCGATCATGAGAAAGAGTTTGGCCGGCTTCAGGGCGATGATGTCGGGCAGCCGTTGTTGCACCCCAAAAGTGATATCACCCGAAATGCCGCGGTTAATCACCGAGGAGTCGCCCAGCAGTTTTTTCCAGTTGCCGCTTTCGGTAATCGAATTGCCCAGAAATACCGTTTTGCCCTTCACCACGGGCTGAGCCTTAAACTCGGCCACCCGCTTTCGATAGTGATCAGGCAGGTTAGGAATGGTATCCCACGTGCGTTGCTGCGCATACCCGCTCCAAGCGCTAAACCACAACAGCAACGTCAGCCAGCGGTTCATGGCTTACATCCCCAGCACGTAAGCAAACATGAGCGGGGCCACAATGGTGGCATCGCTTTCCACGATATACTTCGGAGTATTGATGCTCAGCTTGCCCCAGGTGATCTTCTCGTTGGGTACGGCACCCGAATACGAACCATAGCTGGTGGTGCTGTCGCTGATCTGGCAGAAGTAGCTCCAGAAGGGTACGTTGTCGCGTTCCAGGTCCTGGTGCAGCATGGGCACTACGCAAATCGGGAAGTCACCGGCAATACCTCCGCCAATCTGAAAGAAGCCGATGCCTTCTGATCCAGAATTTTTAGTATACCAATCGGCCAGCCACACCATGTATTCAATACCGCTCTTCATGGTGGAGGCTTTCAGTTCACCGGTTACGCAATACGAGGCGAAGATGTTGCCCATGGTGGAGTCTTCCCAGCCGGGTACAACCATCGGCATGTTCTTTTCGGCCGCAGCAATCATCCAGCTATTCTTCGGGTCGATTTCGTAGTACTGCTTCAAATCGCCACTCAGAATCATGCGGTACATAAACTCGTGCGGGAACAGGCGCTCGCCTTTGTCTTCGGCATCTTTCCACACCTTATATAAGTGAGCCTGAAGTCTGCGGAACGCCTCTTCTTCGGGGATGCAGGTATCGGTCACGCGGTTGAGGTGATTCTGGAGGAGATCCCACTCCTGCTCGGGCGTCAGGTCGCGGTAGTTGGGTATGCGTCTGTAATGCGAGTGCGCCACCAGGTTCATGATATCTTCTTCCAGGTTGGCACCCGTGCAGCTGATGATGTGCACTTTGTTCTGGCGGATCATTTCGGCAAAGCTGATGCCGAGTTCCCCGGTGCTCATGGCGCCTGCCAATGACACCAGCATCTTTTTTCCTTCGGCCAGATGTTTGCGGTAGCCTTTGGCGGCATCCACCAGGGCGGCTGCGTTAAAATGAAGGTAGTTTTTTTCGATAAAGGCAGAGATAGGGCCGGTCTGGCTCATACGTGGTGTGTTAAAATACGGGTGCGAAATTACGCAATAGGCTTGGTGTTGCAAGGCGAAGACTCACGGGCAACATTTGAGAATAAGGTCTGGTGTTTGAACCGGGCCCAATGGGAAATCAGCATTTCGCGGATGCCAATCCTTTGTACAGACTCACATTAAGAACGCTTCCGTAAAATATAGTAACTTTCTTACCTGCAAACACGAAGCCATGGCCGAGGTCAACTGGAAAAAAGCGATTCAACCGCTGCTGAAAAAGTACAAAAGCAAAAAACACCCGTTAGACTATCAGAATTTCTACCAGCTCGTGGTGATGGTGGTGTTGGCCGCGCAGGACTCCGACCGCCACATCAATAAAGTGGTGCCCCCTTTTTTTGAGGCCTTTCCGGATATGGCCGCACTGGCCAAAGCCGATGAAGAAACCCTGCACACCTACCTGCGCGGGGTACGCAACTTTGCCAACAAAACACGGTGGTTGTTGGCCATGGCCAATGCCATTCAACACGACCACAACCTACCCACTACACTCGAAGCGCTCACGGCCTTGCCTGGCATTGGTCGAAAATCTGCGAATGTCATTCTGCGCGAAATGGGATTACCGGCCGAGGGCATTATCGTTGACCTGCACGTGGTGCGGGTGGCACCCCGGCTCGGCATCGCCAGTGGCACCGACCCGAAGAAACTGGAGAAGCAACTGATGGAGGCCATTGCCCCGGCCGATTGGGGTGAAGCGGGCATGGCCATTTCATTCCTGGGGCGCGAGACCTGCCGGCCCACCCATCCGAAGTGTGACGAATGCGTGATGAACACCGTGTGCGCGTTTCATCGCTCCTCAGCCGGATCAAAAAAGAAGGAAAAGGGAAAACAGAAGGCCAAAAAGAAATAAGCACCACGTGTTCTGTAAGGTCGAAAGACCTGACCACAAAAAGAAAAGACCTGACAGCAAAAAGGAAACTTGTTACTCGGCCAGTACAGGCCGATCGATGATCGACTTGGCTAGTGTTGCCGTCAGGTCTTTCGACCTGACGGTGATAAACTAAAAGAACTCCCGAAAATCGGTCACCTGGCAGGGCCCCTGTTGCGCAGACTCATAGTATCTGGCGCTCGAAAACTCATAGTCCTCAGGCGTCACAGCAAGCTTCCAATGCTCTTGCAATGGATTGTAGTGGATATAGTCCAACTTCACTTTCAAAATCCTGCTATTGTTCAGGATTACATCGTCAAATCGGTCTTCACAAACTTTAAACACTTGCTTTTTGTCCGGAACCCTCAAGCGCTCTAAAAAGCTAGTTTGCCCCATTCGTTCAATCTCCTGGCGTATCCGGACAGCCGTGAATTTCTTCAAATCCCTCATCCAGTCAGACAGTTGGTTTGTCTCAGGAAAAAATAAGATCAAATGAATATGGTTGGGCATGATGACGTACCCGAAGATATGACTTTTGTACTTCGCATTGAGAAAGTTAATACTGGTGCAGACTATTTTCTTGCATTGATCACTTGCCAGGGCGAGATACCATTTGTAACAAGTGGTAGTGACGAAAAAGCAATCTGCTTCAGAAAAAAGCAAGCGACCGCGTAACCCCATGGACGAAGGTAAAACTTGTTACACAAATTCCGGGAATCTCTGTCAGGTCGAAAGACCTGACAGCAAAAAAAGGGGGAAAAGGGAAAACAGAAGGCCAAAAAGAAGTAGGCACCACGTGTTCTGTCAGGTCGAAAGACCTGACAGCAGAAAGAAAAGACCTGACAGCAAAGAGAACTTGTTACTCAGCCAGTACAGGCCGGTCGATGATCGACTTGGCCGTTGCCTCCAGAATTTCGAACGCACTCTCGGCCATGCGATTCTCGGTGTCCAGTGTCGGGTTCACCTCTACGACCTCCCAGGCGCACACTTTCGGATCTTTTGCCAGCTCGGCACTGAGGCGCTTCGCTTCATCTACCGTTAGGCCATTGGGTACCGGTGTACCTGTGCCGGTGGACACGCGACTGTCGATGCTGTCTACATCAAACGACACGTAAATCAATTCGCAGTGATCCAGCATCTGAAGCACTTTCGAGGCGGTAACTTCAGGCCCGGCCTTCTTCACATCCTCCGTCTCCACAAAGTTGATGTTGAACTTGTTGATCAGGTAGTTCTCCGGCTTTTCGAAATCACGCACTGCGATGTACACGATATCTTCCGGCTGAATTTTCGGACTGGGGCCGCCCACGATTTTCAGCTCTTCCCAGTACTCAATGGTTTCACCGCGTGGATCGTTCACCTTGCACTCAAGGTTGTCAAGTCCGCAGGCCATTGCCAGCGGCATGCCGTGCATATTGCCCGAGGGCGTAGTGTACGGAGTATGAATATCCGCGTGGGCGTCAATCCAAACCACGCCCAGCCGCTTCTTGGGGTAAGCCTTTCGAATGCCCGCGATGGTGCCAAATGCCGTGCTGTGGTCGCCTGAGATAATCAAAGGGAAAAAGTCATCAAACAACTGCTCGTACACCTCCAGGCAAACCCGCTCTTCCATAATCAGTACGCCATCAATAAACTTCGCGTACGCGTGCTTGGCCCCATCGAACAGGAGTTCGTTGACGTGCTCCACTTCAATGGAGTCGTGCTGCTTAAAAAAGTCCGATTTCAAATCAAGGCTGGCAATTTTGATTGCCTCCACGCCCAGGCTGGCCCCGCGGGTACCTGCCCCGATCTCCGACTTTACCTCGATGATTTTTAACTCTTTCATAAACAACAAAAAATTTAACTTAGGATGAAAAAAAACGAATTGAACCTAACGCAAAAACCCCCGCGAACGGTTACTTATAAGTCGGGCCATCCGGCCATGCCGGCCTGGCTGACAACACCTTGAATATGTGGAGGTTGGTTCAACATCACCCTGCGGTAATTCTTTGCAAAGATGGCAAAATAATGTGAATATTGCCGTTTATTATCGGACCAACAAACAACCACTAACTGACCTTTTGCCGAAATGAAGAGCTACCGCGAGCTAATCGAACAGACGTTTGAGTTTCCGCAGCGCGAATTCAAAGTGCGCGATCACGAATTGCTGTTCAACGATGTTCCTTTAATGGATATCATTAAGCAGTATGGTACGCCCTTGAAAGTCACCTACCTGCCGCGGATCAGTGAAAACATACGGTTCGCCCAGGCCACGTTTAAAAACGCGATGGAGCGTTTCAAGTACAACGGCAATTACACCTATTGCTACTGCACCAAATCGTCCCATTTTGACTTTGTGCTGGAGGAAGCGCTGCGCAACGATGTGCATATCGAAACATCATCGGCTTTCGACATTCCGATCATACGAACGCTCTTCGAGCGGGGCAAAATTTCGAAACAGACGTTTATCCTCTGCAACGGCTATAAAATGCCGCAGTACCGCGAGTATATCACCGGGCTGCTCAACGATGGTTTCAATTGCATTCCGATTCTCGACAACCTGAGCGAGATTGACACCTACGAAAAGAACGTAAACGTGTCGTACCAGGTGGGTATTCGCGTAGCGGCCGATGAAGAACCCAAGTTCGAATTTTACACCTCACGCCTGGGCATCCGCTACAGCGACATTACCACACTCTATAAAGAAAAGATTCAACCCAGCAGCAAGGCTACGCTCAAGATGCTGCACTTCTTTATTAACACGGGCATTAAGGATACAGCTTACTACTGGAGTGAACTGAGCCGTTTCATTTTTAAGTACTGCGAGCTGAAGAAAGTCTGCGACTCGCTGGATTCAATTGATATCGGTGGCGGCTTTCCCATCAAAACGTCCCTTACATTCCACTACGATTATAAATACATGATCGAACAGATCGTGGAAAACATCAAGTGGATTTGTGAAAAGAACAATGTGCCGGTGCCCAACATCTTCACCGAGTTTGGCAGCTTCACGGTGGGCGAAAGTGGCGCCACGCTCTACTCGGTAGTTGATCAGAAACTTCAAAACGACAAAGAGTTGTGGTACATGATCGATGGATCATTCATCACGCACTTGCCGGATGTGTGGGGACTGAACCAGAAATACATTCTGCTTTCGGTTAACCGCTGGGACGACCCCTACCACAAAGTCAATATCGGTGGACTCACCTGCGACAGCCACGATTACTACAATTCCGAGGCCCATACGGGCGAGGTGTTCCTGCCCATGATCACGGATGACGAGCCCCTGTACATCGGTTTTTTCCATACCGGTGCCTACCAGGAGTCGTTGGGCGGTTATGGTGGTATTCAACACTGTCTGATCCCGGCACCGAAACACGTGCTCATCAACCGCAACGAAGACGGAGAGATTACCACGGAGCTGTTCGCATCGCAGCAAAGCAGCGATAGCATGATGAAAGTGCTCGGATACGAAGGTGCAGACACCGGAGTGGCGTCCAACAAGCCGGCACACGCTCCTATCTCAGTCGACTGATTTCATTTTGCCGAATACTAGAAGCCATCTCAAAAATACTTCACCATGTCAGGTTGAGCCTGTCGAAACCGGGTTTCAGTACCGAATAGCCTTCCCTGTCTGCCGAAGCGACAGCGCAGGCAGAGACAAGCTCAGGCTGACAATTAAAAATTGATTTTTGAGATGGCTTCTAAAAACTACACGCTTACGGTAGCCACTGCGTTGGTTATGGCCAACATGGTGGGCACCGGGGTTTTCACCTCGCTGGGCTACCAGGTCGGTCCCTTGCCTTCGGGTTTCGTCATACTGGTATTGTGGTTTGTGGGCGGTGTCGTAGCATTAAGCGGTGCCCTGGCCTATGCTGAGATTGCTTCTACGTTGAAAAAATCGGGAGGCGAATACACCATGCTGAGCGAGCTGGCTCATCCGTCAATCGGATTTCTGGCGGGGTGGACCAGCTTTATTGCCGGTTTTGCCGGAGCGATCTCGGCAGTGGCCATTGCCATTGGCGAATACGCTACCGAACTGACCGGCTTCCCGGTCAAAGTCATTGCGATCGCAGCCGGCATCATCGTCACGATCATCCATTGGTTTGGCGTTCGCTCGGGTGGTATGGCCCAAAATCTGCTGACATCCCTGAAGATTTCCCTTATCGCCTTTTTTTGCCTCGCTCCTTTCTTCATCGAATACTCCGCACCCGCGAACGTTCGCTTTGTGCCTCATGCCGGAGATCTTGACCTCATCCTCTCGGTTGGTTTTGCCACATCACTCGTCTTTGTGGTGTATGCGTACACCGGATGGAATGCAGCCTCTTACATTGCCGGAAATCTGGAGAACCCCGGGCGCAACCTGCCCCGGGCGCTTCTGATCGGTACGCTCGCGGTGGTTGTCATCTACCTTGCCCTCAACGCTATGTTTCTGTCGGTTGGCGGATTTGAAGAGTTAAAAGGTCAGAATGACATCGGCAACGTAGTGGCGTTTAAGCTATTTGGATCGACTGCTGGAAAGGTGTTTGCCGGGCTCTTCAGCTTCGCCCTGCTATCCACGCTAAGTGCCATGACGGTGGCAGGCCCCCGCGTGACGGAGGCGATGGGAAACGACTACCCCGCGTTGCGCACACTCTCGAAGAGAAATACATTCGACATGCCGGTGGTAGCCATTGTCGTGCAGTCCGGGTGGGCCATTTTTCTCATTCTCGTCAGCTCGTTCACGGAGATCATCAGCTACATTTCGGTTTCGTTGTCGATGTTTTCCATGTTCGCCACGTGGACTGCCTTTCGCCTTCGGAAAAAATATAAACCGGAAGACCGTGCCTTTTCCATGCCGTGGTTTCCGCTACCCATTATTGTGTTTACCATCGCAACGGGTTGGATGATGTATTTCGTGTTTACCAATCAATCCTTCATCCTATGGTATGTCGTGGGCAGCCTGCTGCCCGGACTGTTCATCTATTGGGTTGTCGCGCACAAAAGATGAGAGCGTTCGTGTACATCGGTTTGCTGTTGATGGGGTTTGCCTGCCAGCCCGTGCGTGAGGATGGCAACCGCGCCACCTACGACACGATGACGCACCCGGTGGCCACCGACACCCTTATCGCAGCTGAACCTGAGCCTGCGCCCGCCACTCCGGTTGTGGATACCGCGCTGCTGCGGCTGAGTCGCTTCTATGCCGGTCTCCCGCAGTACGACTCGAACCATTACGCGCCACTGGAACGAGAGAACGCCTGGCTGGATTTCCACTACGCCATGCAACTCAATTGGGAATTGATGGACAGCCTGCGCAAAATGAGCGCCTGGCAAAAAGAAACATTGTCACCCGCCTATGGCGACTCGCAGGTTGTTTTTTACCCGTTCTCCGGACCCGACTTCCTGCACATGCACCGCCTGTTTCCCGATGCGAGCGAATACATCATGGCGGCACTCGAGCCGATCGTTGAACTTCCGAAGCCCGATACGCTGTCTGCCTCCGTGCGGGGGAAATTTTTTGACAGCCTCACCGTTTCGTTGCGCGATGTATTCGGCAAAAGCTATTTCATCACCAGCCATATGCGTAAGGATATGAAACAAATTCAGGGTGTTTTACCCCTGATGTACTTCTTCAGTGTGCGCGAAGGGTTTGACGTTATTCAACAGGATTTCATTTACCTCGATTCCAGCGCCCGAGAAGTAGTCATTCCGCAGCATCAGCTTCATTGGCATACCACCCCGGGGGTGCGGTTGGTCTTGCATCAACCGACAACAGGCGCAGTCAAAACCGTGTATTACTTCAGTATCAGTTTGTCGAATGCCGGTTTGCGCGACCGCCCGGAGTTTGTTCGCTTTCTGGACAGCCGGGGGTCGTACAACACGTTCATCAAATCAGCTTCCTACCTCATGCACACGAAGGATTTTACCCGCATACGCGATCTGTTGATGGAATCATCGGCAGCGCTGCTGCAGGATGATACCGGCATTCCCTACAGGGCATTCCGCGACCGTTTGGATCAGGAGCTTTCGTTGTTTGGTGAATATGCGCGACCTGTACAGTCTTTTGGCGAGGAGGTATACCAGGCGGCACTGGACTCGTTGTACCGCGTACAACCCGCTCAGCCCCTTCCCTTTTCGTTGGGCTACCATTGGAAGACCCGGAAGCAGAACTACATGCTGATTAACCGCAGAAAAGCTTCTGTTGGTCGAACATTATAGAGGCCAACGATCAGCAAAGTGGCTGCCCGATTTGAAATCCACAATTTCGGATTCGGTGAGTAAACAGGTCTGCAGCCGGGCCGTAACGAGAGCCTCGTCCAGCGCTTGACCGATGAAAACCAATTCATTGAGCCGATCGCCCCATTCGGAGCTCCACTTCTTTTGCAGTTCTTTCTGGTTGGCCAAAAAATCGCGGCTCTTTTTGCGGTCGGCCTCCGGAACCGATGCCCACCATTTACCGTACACTTCCGCCTGGGTGGAGCCGCCCGCCTGGCCCCACAGCAGCGCATGATCGGGGCGGGATGCCAGCCAGAAAATGCCTTTACTGCGAATGATGTTCGTTGGAAATTCCGACTGGATAAAGTTCCACAGCCGCTCCGGATGAAACGGGCGATGATCGCGAAAAACGAACGAGTTAATGCCGTATTCCTCCGTCTCCGGGGTATGCACGCCATTGAGTTCCTTTATCCAACCAGCCGACTGTGATGCCTTGCCGTAGTCAAACGTGCCGGTGTTGAGAATTTCACGCGGGGATACGCGGCCAAATGTTGATTTAATCAACCGGGCTTCCGGATTCAGCTTTCGGAGCGTAGCTTCCAGAAACTGCAAATCAGTCTCGGAAACCAAATCGGTTTTGTTGAGGACAATAACATTGGCAAACTCAACCTGATCGGTTAACAAATTGACAATGGTTCTTTTGTCTTCGGCATCATCGGTGAGTTTCCTTCGTTGAAGAGTATCGGCACTTCCAAAATCCTTGAAGAAATTCAGGGCATCGACTACCGTAACCATAGTGTCAAGGCGGGTAATCTGTGTGAGGTCATACAGATCCTCGCCTGTCACGAAACTGAAGGTCTGCGCTACCGGAATCGGTTCCGAAATTCCTGTACTTTCGATCAGCAGGTAATCGAACTTATTCTGGTGAGCGAGCTTTTTCACCTCGTTGATCAGATCTTCGCGCAACGTGCAGCAAATGCAACCGTTGCTTAGCTCCACCAGCTTTTCCTCGGTACGGCTTAGCTTTACTTCATTCCTTACCCATTGGGCATCAATGTTGACTTCACTCATGTCGTTGACAATGAGTGCAACCCGAAGTCCTTCCCGGTTGTGAAGTACGTGATTGAGCAGGGTGGTCTTGCCGGCTCCCAAAAATCCGCTGAGTACGGTAACGGGGAGCTTCTTGGTTTTCCGTTTGAAGATATTTTCCATGACTTATCGTTGGCGTTGAATGCGCAGGCGTAAAGCCTCAATTTCTCTTCTGAGCTCTTGCTGAATGTCCAGCATTTCACCGGCACTGACGTTGGGCGCAGGCGCATGGTGATGGTGTTCCCCATCGTGATGATGATGCTCATGCTCGTAACCGGGTACCTCCACTACGTCTTCGTGCCATTCTTCCAGTTCCGCCAGCCAGACCCGAACGGAATCCGGGTTCGGTGCGCTGGTGGCCTGATCCGCATAGGCCTTCAACTGTTGTTCGATTTCCTCAGCCACAGCCATTGCCTCCTGATGCAGGGCAAAGGCACGGTCCAGCGTCTTTTTATTCTGATCGGTCCGGCAACCGGCCAGGGTCAATAGCACAACCGCCATGATGAAGTATCTCATGATCATCAGTTAATGATTTCAGCTTCTTCGAGAATGAAATTCATGTGATTGATGTCGGTGTTGTTCAAACGCAGTTTGCCTTTTACCACAATCACCTGGTCGACTTTCAATTTGGGCGGCTTGCTGGTGAGGTAGACTTCGGCCACCGATTCAGGGCCTGCCCCACCGCAGAAAAAGCAGGCCGCGTAGGGGTACTTCGAGACGATCAAGGCATTGTCGGGCAACTCAAAGGGCATGTAGTGACCCCGAATGATGAGTTGCTTGCCTTCTTTGGCCCGGATAGACGAGTCGAAATTCGGCACGAGATAGTATTCATCATACTCTTTGAAGAAGGTGGATTTAAATGCAACCCGCGCAAAAGCAGCCCATCCGTCTTCGGGAGGCTGTTGGTCAAAACCCGCCAGCGCCAGGGCAACCAATAGAAAAAGAAATATTCTCATAATGAAGTGCGAAAGAGGAGCTGTGCAGATCAACTGCGCGGCACGTTCAGGAGAATCTACCAAACCCAACTGAAGCGAACCCAGCTCCTCCGTATCCTCGACCGAATTCTGTACAAAGATAGCGCTTAAAAACATTATTGCAACATTGTTGCATAAAGAAATATCAAGGGTAACCGCCTAACGATTAAACGGATACGGGCTCACCCACGTGAATTTTCTGGTTTTCAACAACATGCTGTCGGTAGCAAAACGTTTGGTGGTGAGGTGTACCGTGTCCGTGTTCCATGTGCCCTGCCACCGCAGCTCTTCGGGCGACTTCACCTCGTAGCTTAGCGTAATTCGCTGCAACGTGTCGTTTGCAAGGTGGCCGCTCACCTTTCGGTTCACCGTGTCCCACGCAATCTGGTACTGCAACCGGGTGCCGCTTACCTGCTCAATCCACAATCGTTCCGGCCGGAAGTCATCCACCACCAGCTTGCGCCAGTAAGTGCGATAGGCGCTCGCAATACTATCCGTACTTGCCGGGTGCGAAAACTGCACCACATCGTGCACCCCGCCAAGGGCTGATGTTTGCTTGAGATTATCGGTGTATTCTTTTTGTGCCAGCGCAGCCGAGAGCATGGAGTAGAACACAAACCCTACCAGTAAAAACTTCACGACCTGCGCACCCCAGAACCACGCTTTCTTTTCAAACAACGGACGTTGATCCATCGGTGCGGTGGGCCGATTGCGAAAGAAGAGATTAACCAATGGCTTTCCGTACACCACGGCCAGCCCGATTGAGAACAACAGGTAGTGGGTGGATGCCAGTTTCACCGGCACATCAAAGCAGTAGTTAAGCATCACCACGTTGGTCATCACACCCACCAGCACCAGCGCGCCCAGCAGTGTGGTGCGCCTGAACAACAACAACACCGCGCCCAGTACTTCAGCCACTCCCCCGAAGATTTGATACGCAGTACTGTAGCCCATAAAGTTCCACAGCAAACCCATCGGAGAACTGTCGCCATACATTTGCACCAGCACACGCGCAGAAGGTTCATTAAACTGCGTGGGCACGATTTTGAACAATCCGTACGAAAGCAGAATCAACGCCAGGTAATAGCGGGTATACGTAATCAATAGCTTTTTCAGCCACGGGTAGTCTGCGCGTTTGCGATCCACAGCCGACCAGATGATGGCAACAAGTATGGCCAGCGTGAGTTTGGTGATCCACAGCAGCCAATACAACAGCATATCGCCACTGCCGGTTTCCTCGGTGGGCACCGCGTCTACACCCCAGGCGATTTTGCCATACCACAAGGCGAGATCTTGCAATGCACTGCCGATGGGATGGATGAGCGTGTGTGCGCCTGGGATGTAGTAAAACGGAAAAGCAAAGCCGTACAGTAAAATGTAGGCAAACAAAAACCGGAACAGCAGGGTGTTCCACGATAAACCGGATTGCGATGGTTCCATACAAAAGTTAAAATTGTTTTAAATAGGCAATTTTCAATACGCCCTGCTGATCTACCACATGGCTGGTGAGCTGCGTTCCACGATTCAAAACATCCGGGCGATCATTTTTCACCACCAAAAATAGAAACGACAGCCGCTTGTACTCCCATTGCACCCACGTGTTCAATGTATTTCGTTTGGCGGCCGTGGTGTATTGATTAAAACCGGCTGCAAGAATGGTTGGACTAAACGTTGCCTGAGCTTGTACAAAATAAAACGACATCACCGCGAACAGCGGGAGCAGTCTTAGGGCCAAATGGTTTATGCGTCCAGTCTCAGCAGCAGTCGCTTTTCCTTTTGGGCGGAGACCGGTGGCGAACGGTGAACGATTCCCTTGCCGTAGTTGGCAGTCGAGGCTTCTCCTTTCAAAATGGCTACATCGAATTGCTGCAGGCGGTTTATCCGGCTCCAGTCGCGGATGATCTCATCGTTGGTGCCGCCCATCAGTTTCTTCCGGTTGACGTTGTCGTCCGGTGTCCATTCCGTGCCCGGTCCGTAATACGTACAAAGGAGCCTCAGATCGTATCGATCAGTATGAAATCGCTCACAGGCATCATCGCTAACCACTTTCAAAATCAACTTGACTTTCGACCGGCCGGTGATTTGGATGAAGGCCCGGGTGATCGTGGACAGATCGTGCACAAATTCTTTTGCGATGGCGGAATCTTCCGCGACACGGCTTAGCTGAACGTCCAATACAGCGTCAATGGTGCCAACGGAAACCACGTAATCAATACCCGAAAAATCAATTTGGATCAGTTGCTCGGAGAACCAACGGATACCCGCTGTCACGGCACGCGGCATGAAGACCAGATTAACATCCGGTTGATGAATCAAATGCCACTCCTGCCAGTCGCCCACTTGACACTGCCGGCCAGGCGTTGTCTTTTGCGCTACCGCAAACCAATTGTTCAGGAGGCTAACCATCGCTCGGCCGAACTTGTCTGGTATACACGGAAACTAACGCCAAGAACCACCGCAGCAAACCCGACTATCAGCAGAAGATCGTTGGCCCACACCGGTTCAACGCGGCTCTGATAACGGGGCTCGGGAAGCTGATCTAAATCGGAGGCTTGCAAAAGCACATTGGCAAACATGCGGGGGATAAAGTAATTCCGCCAGGTCTCATTGAACTCAATCACCTGATGGCGAAAATCCGTGTAGTGGGCCGTGGATGTACCCGCCAGATCATTTAACCCGTCCTGAAACAAGATAGCCGGAGATAACACTTTGAATCGACCTACCCATTGCTGCTGCCGGGCCAGCGCACCATCGTACTCGTCCAGCACAGGTTGCACCGCCTTCTTCAGAATATCGACTGATGCAAAATACTCCAGCCAGAACTGATACTGATTTGCCTGAGTTGAGTCCTGCTGACCGAGTTCCGGATGATCGCGGTAATAGCTGGTCAGAATTTCGCTCGCCCTTTTTTCGGCATCCGCTTCAGCCACCCGGTAGTTGTGAATCATATTAATGCGGGAGGGAACAGGGTAAACCGCATTTGCCAATTGACTGACAATGGACGGCACAAGTAGCACCAACACCACCCAGACGGAAACCAGTACAATCGCATTCTGCCCCGAAGACCATCCCAACAGACTGACCAGAAAGGAAACGGCAAACCAAAACAGGACATAGATGGAGATCAACAACAGAAGCCAAAATACCCCGGTGGACAAGGCAATACCCTGCCACGCCAGAACGATGAGTAGCGTGGACGTTATGAGCCCGACTACAACAACATAGCGAAGCACCAGTTTGGCCAAAAGCCAACTGAACAACGAAACGGGCTGCGATAAGGTAAGCCGTAAAGAACCCGACTCCCTTTCGGATGACAGCAGATTATAGCTGAATGCCAGCACCAGCAAAGGCAACAGGTACACGCAGACAAACGCCAGATCGAACGAGCCGAAAAGCAATTGCACCGGATTGGCCAGTTCGGAGAAACCAAGAGAATAGGCTTCTCCGTACAGTTTCGGTTTGGCGTAATGAGTGAACAAATCGCTCTGGCCGGTTGCTACAAACGCCAACGGCTGGGGATCCATGGCCACCACTTTACCCATACGCTGACCGTACGTACTGAGCAGCCGCGGATTACGCCACGCCTCGCCATATTGCTTCAGGCCTCGTGCCACCGAGTCAATTTCTCCTTTTCGCTTCGACTCGGCTTGCCGCAACTCCCCACGTGCCTTCGCAATTGACGCCTGACGTTCCAAAACTTTCTCCTGGCCATTGCGAATGGCAAAAAAAAGTAAACCAAAAAAGAGTAGCGAGAGCACGACCACCCACCGGTCGCGCCAGACCGAGACCCATTCGTATTTGAAGTGTAAGCGAAACATACGGGGGAATTAAAAGACTTTCATTTGACGAACGGCAACAAGCATACCCACTCCGGACAAAACCCACCACGCCAGCAAAATCAAAAAATGGCCTGCATTCGCCTTTACTATCGATTGGTACGAAACGGGCTCGTAGGCAAAATCCGGCACGGCACGCCACAACTTTTCATCGGCCCTGTAGTCCCACTGGCCGGTGCGCGAGTTATCCACCATATCGCCATTCAACTTGCCCACCAGCATAAGCCGGTACTTTTCAGCTTCATCGGCAAAGTGCCAATGTGCGTGGTAGTCGGTGCGGCACAGGGCCATGGATAGAAACCGGGCCGGCAAAAAAGGAGAAAGTGCAGCAGACGTGCGGTACACCTTCGATTGCTTCTGATAAATTTCCTTGAGTACCTGATAATGCTTGAAATAAATTTCGGCTTCGTGCTCCTCTCCTTTCTGCATCAGGTAACCGTCCCAATTGAAAGGCAACTTCTCCACGCTGTCGACACCATATTTCTTCAGCGTTTCGGCTTCCAGCTTTTTCGACTCGGCATTCCAGGGGTCGTGACCATTCAGCCCTTTCGTTTTGTCTTCTGCTATTCGTTCCTCAAATTCAAGTTGGGTCGGATACGGATAGAGTGCATCCGCTACCACCGATGTCGCCTTAGGCATGCCGAGGCACGAGAGAATCCACATACCCAAAAGCAAAACAAAAGCGAGGCTTGATTTGCGCACCGATGCCGATACTAAAATGGACACATTGATAAATACGCCATAATACAGGAGATAGACTAACGCCAGCAGGATCAGCGGCCACCAACTAAAGAGCCCAAAGTCTTCGAGGTTGGCCAGCAGAAGACCACCGGCCAAAAACACCAGCCCTGTGAGCACCGCTACCGGTGTAAACACGGCCAGCCATTTGCCTGAAGCCAGTTTCCAGGGAGATATTCCCTGGCTCATCATCACCCGCAAGGTACCGCTCTCGCGTTCGCGACTTACCGAGTTGAACGCAATCAGAATGATAAACAGCGGCACCATGAACATCAAAATGAAATCTGGCGACAGATCGCCAAAGCGCGATAGGGCCGTTTGATCCTGCGCAGCCATGTACTGGGCATCGTTCCGTTTATGGGCTTCCAGATAGATGCTCACACCCGAATACTTGTCTACCCCATTATCGAGCAACGACATCGGGTATTTCGGCTTAAAGGCATAGGTGCCATAGTGCGCAGCCGAATGCGGATTCTTCGAACCCTGACCGACCCATTCATTTCGCGCATTTCTGCGGGCGGCTTCGTGTTGTTCGTTTACCTGCAGGTAATACCGGCGACCGACCCCGATAGCCGTCACCACCAGAATCGCCAACGTAAACAACGCGCCCCTGAATCTCCCTTCACGAAAAATTTCCAGCAATTCTTTTCGAACGATTTCCCTGATCATAGGCAATGTCAATTCATGTGTTTCAAATACAACCGCTCCAGGTCCTGGTGATTGATCTGGTCGGTGGTCATAGACTCCACGAGGTTACCCTCCTTCATAATGCCAATGTGGGTACCGGTTTCGATGGCGCGAAATAAATCGTGCGTGGCAATAAGGGTGGACACGCACAACTAACTGAGTTTTTTCAGCAGCGCGGCAAACTCGTTGCTGGCTTTCGGGTCAAGACCGGAGGTCGGTTCGTCCAGCAAAAGAACGTCTGCCTTTTTTGCCAACGCAATGGCTACGCCTACTTTTTGGCGCATACCCTTGGAGTAGGTGGACACGCGCTGGTGGTGGGCCCCTTCCTGCAGCCCGGCTTCGTTCAAATAGCTCGTCAACTCGGCTGATGGATATTTTCGCCCGGCCAGTGCAGAGAAATAATGAAGATTCTCAACCCCGGTGAGGTTGGGGTACAGCATGAGGTTTTCAGGAATGTACGCCAGCATTTTTTTGGTGGCCAACGGTTGCTGAGCCGTATCCACCTGATTGATCAAGGCCTGTCCGGAGGTTGGTGATATGAAATTGAGAAACAAGTTGATCGTTGTGGTTTTGCCCGCACCATTGGCGCCAAGAAGGCAAAAGATATCGCCTTTGTTCACTTTGAAGCTCACCCCCTTGAGGGCGAAAACTCCATTATACGACTTCGAGAGATTGACCGCTTCCAGCATCCTTTATTTGGTTAATGAGGCCAAATGTAGCACCTGTATTCATTAAATGCAACATTGTTGCAATTACAAAGGTGACGAATTCTACCCGATCGGCCTTACCATCACTTTGTCAATCTTCACGCCATCCATATCCAGCACTTCCAACTGTAGTCCCTTCCACTGAATTTTCTCACCGGTGCGGGGAATATGGGCAAGCCGATGGAGAATGAGGCCGGCTACCGTGTTAATGCTGCCTTCTTCATCCGGGTCTTCGATCTTAAACAGGCGGACAAATTCAGCTAATGGATACTGACCATCAACCAGCCATGAACCGTCTTGGCGCTGCGTAAGCGGGAACTCCTCCGAATAGAAATCGGATACATCGCCCACAAGAGCTTTCAGGATATCATCCATGGTTACGATGCCGAGCACAAGTCCGTACTCGTTCGTGACCAGCGCGTAATGTGTCTTTGATGCCTTAAAATGCTCCAATGCCTTGTAGGCCGATGTGAACTGATCGAGGTAGGTGGCTGGGTTAAGGTGATTGCGCAAGGTAAAGCCCGGTTCCAAATCGTGGGCGTAAAGCTCTTTCAGCGAAATGATACCCGCCAGTTTGTCTTTGTCTTGTTCATAAACGGGATAGATCCGATGCAAATCACGTTTCACAATCTCCCGAATCATCTTTGGGTCATCGGCCAAATCAAGGAACACCAAATCACCCCGGGTATTCATCAGCGAGCTTATCTTTCGATCGCCCAGC
>DAIPHR010000016.1:5570-24298 GCA_036771215.1 Cyclobacteriaceae bacterium | reverse complement strand
TCACGGCCGGCCAGTACGTAGCCGCGCGGATGGTGTACATCGGGTCGAGGCCGAATTTATTCACCCACACATCGAGTTCGTTCCACGTGCTCTGGCTGTGGAACTTCATGGGAATACCGCTGTCTGTGCCGATGAGCAACACTACTCCCGCGTCTTTCAACTGCTTTATTTTCTTTTCGAGCGTGGGCTTTCGGATGGGGTTTAACCCAAAATAATTCAACCGGCCCGGGTACTTCAGTGATTGTTTTATATCCTGAATGATGGAATCCGGCAGGCCCAGGTGCCAACTGGTGTTGTCAAGCACTTCCGGATTGTCGCGCACGTACTCGTAGTTAAAGAGGCCCTCCACGGTGGGCGTCCAGAAGAGTGGGCCGAGGCTCATCTTTGCGGTCCGCTCTTTGATCATGGCGACAATGTCCTCCGGGTACTCAGGCGCAGCTGCGAGCCCGGTGTGTTCAAAATTATCCACGCCCGCTTTCATGCCTCTGCGGATTTCATCGGGCCGGTGCGAGTGCGCCACTACTTTCAGTTTGTTTTTGTGTGCTTCATCTACAACGGCCATGTATTCGGCTTCCGTCATCTCATCCTGGTCGATAAGCTTAATGCAGTTTACGCCCGCTTTTGCCAGTTGCTTTACCTTGGCACGTGCATCTTCCGGGCCTTTTACGCCCCAGCGAAATTCCTGCGTGCCGGGGTAGGGCTCATGCTGAATAAACGGCCCGCTCATGTACATGGTGGGGCCAGGAATTTCGCCTTTGTTGATTCGGTCGCGCACGGAAAGGCTTGCCTCCAGCGGGCCGCCCAGATCGCGCGCACTGGTAACGCCTGCCAGCAGCAGCTGATGTGCGCTCGAGGGCATGATGACGTCCTTCTGGATTTTCATGTACTTCTTGTCCCAATGTGCGTAGTCGCTGTGGCCGTTAATCATCAGGTGCACGTGCATGTCCCACAGGCCGGGCATCACGCTCATGCCTTCGGTGGAAATGATTTCTGCGCCTTTGGGTATCTCGATATTGCCCACCGTGCCGATGGCTTTAATGCGTTCGCCTTCGATGATGATGACCGAGTTGGCCAGCGGTTTGCCTCCGTAGCCATCGATGAGCGTGCCGCCCACCAGGGCTTTGGTTTGCGCATGTGAAATAAACGGCAGCGCGAGCAAGAGGAGCAACAGCTTTCTCATAACGTTACGGGAGTTTAGGGTGAAGAAAGGTAGCGAAAAATATACTTGCCACGAAGGCACAAAGACACGAAGTAAAATTTCTAGTGCGTTGGTATCCGAAAGTTATCGCTATGCCTATTGTTGTCAACGTAGATGTAATGATGGCCAAGCGTAAGATGTCGCTCAACGAGTTGTCACAAAAAGTGGACATCACGCTGGCCAATCTTTCTATTCTTAAAACCGGTAAGGCGAAAGCTGTGCGCTTCAGTACGCTCGAAGCCATTTGCAAAGCACTCGACTGCCAGCCGGGTGATTTGCTGGAATACAAGAAGGACTAGTTGTATATCGAGTTACTTACGCCCCAACACCCAGCCAATCACGCCACCGGTAAAGCCCATCATAACCGTAATCACAATCGAGTCTACCAGTGAAGAGGTCAGATTCGAAATGTTGGTGGTGCCATACATATTCAAACTAAAGCCGAGCGACATGATCAAGCCGATGATGGCCCCGGCCTTAAGGCCTCCTCCAAATGTGGTGATGTTGGCCCAGGTGCCGAAAATGTACACGAGCAGGTACGACATCATCACGTTGCCGGCAATAAGTGCCCACCATTGCATGTCGTCATCGGTGCGCATAACGCCAGTAGCCGTGCCGGCATTGGCCGAATAGAAATCCATGAGTAACACGCCATAGAGCAGGAAGCCCAGCATGAAATACACAACGAAGCCAGCGAGCGTGGCCATAATGCGGTTTTTAGCAGTCATCGGTTGGGGGGTTAGGTTTGAGGAAGTGAAGGTAAAGGAAACCCACCACATTTTGAGCACCCCCCATGGGTCCCGTCAGTTATTCTTCCAACTCCCGCCTGCAGCGTGACGCTTGAAAACACAGCGTGTCTCCGCGCAGCGGTATGGCCGCTTTCTTGTCGAGGATGCCATCGAGCCGGAGATTGGCCAGCGATGGACCTTGCGGGGTTACGGTAACCAACATCACGTGGTCAAACGCCATGTCGCTGTTCGGATCTTGTCCGCCACCAGTTGTGGCCACCATAATGTAATCGCGCTCGTGGCGCTCGGTGTAGCTGTATTTGTGCAGGTGCCCGTTCAGCACGGTATAGTGGCGTTTCGCCAGTGCCGCTTCGATGCGATCCAGGTTGCCGTTTCCCTCACGCTGCCATACCGGCTTGTGCATGAGAACAAACGTCCAGCGCACGTCCGGATGTTCGGCAATTACTTTTTCGAAGTACGCACTCTGCGCGTCACTGATCTGCCCGGTTACCCGCTCGGGCATTTTGAAATAGTCGGTTTGTTCGGCCTCCGCGCGCCTGCCGCTGTCGATTAACGCGATGGCCTTTCTGCGGGCGTGGTAGATCTCCCACATACGGGCCTCCTCAAAATCTTCGGAGTCAAGCATCAGAAACAACACGTTTTGGTAGACAAAATTATAATACCGCTTGCCGTAGCGCTTTTCCCAAAACTGGCGCATCACCGGGTTGGTGAGATCGTGATTGCCGCCCAAATGAAAAACGGGAGCCGTGGCTTTACCTACCCGTTCGTCAAAAAAATCATATTCGCGCTTCAGTTGAGCGGTGTCCTCCGTTCCGCCTTCCACCAGATCGCCAATGCTCAGGATGAATTCGGGGCGTAGGAGGTTGAGTTGCTCCACCGCAACTTCCCGCACACCAGCACGTTCACCACTGTTGAGATCGCCAATGACGGCAAATGTGAATTGATCGGCCGGCTCGCCCGAAGGCTCGTACGTCCAGGGCTTGTGGTCTGTTGTCAGTTGGTGTGAAAAAGGCTTTGGCTGTTGCGTGCACGCGGTGATCAGCGCCACGGTAAAACACAATGTCAAAGTCCTCATAACTTCCGTTTGAGCAATCATGCCGCGGTCAACGCAAGGCCGAGTCTACCGGACTGCGGTCACCGGTCATTTCCCAGTGGCCAAGCGATATCGGGATGCAACCCACCGCATTGAGCTGATCAAAAAACTCCTTCACGCGAAAGGGTTGTTGCTGCATTTCTTTCATGCGGGCAAATTCGGCCAGCGTGTTTTCCAGCAAATACTTGCCGGTAATGTAACTGGTGCCATAGCCCGGCTGCCGCAAATACAAGTGCTGTTCAAAAATCAAAAGTTCTTTCTCCACTTTCATCCAGCCACGGGGCGTATAATCAGCATGAATTTTTCCCGCCTGCTCCATCGTCATCTCGTTGGCGTGGGCATATAACGAACCCAGGCCACGCGCTGCCCGCTGAGCAACCATGATATATACAATTTCGCGCACGCGCGGATCATCATTGTACAGGCCTGCCTGCATGAACATTTCCTCCACCGCGGTCGCGGTACCTTCGTTGCGCGAATCGAAAATGTTGTAAAGCAACGGCTCGCGCCTGATTTCACTGGCGTGCGACTCAATATCCATGCGGGCGAGTTCAAACCAATGGTAGAAGTGCGAATACAGCGGGCGCGGGTCGTGGTGCATGCCGATGACAAAAAAGTTGCGTTTGTCGGCCGGTACAAAGCCACCGAGATGAGCGCGCAAAGCCGGCTCGAAATAATCTTTCACCGTTACGATTTCGTCCTTTTCCAAAAAAGTAAGCAAACTCTTCGCGGAGCGCTCCGCCAGTGCAGCAAAGGCTTCGGGGGTATCGGCCGGTTTTAACTCGGGTAAATGGCGGTTGTTGTGTTCCTCCAGTTTCAGGCCGTTCCACGCGCGGGCCAACTCACGCTTCAGCAATAAAACTTCATCCTCCCAGGTGAGCGGCACGAGGTGAACATTCTTCTGGTACCAGGTGTAGTTTTCTTTTCCGATTCCGGAGGGGCCGGTCTTTGAGGTTGACTGCTGCTCCAACCACATGGCCAAATCATCGGTAGATTGAATGGCTTCTTTAATCACCGCCACAAGGTCAGCCTGATCGCTGATGCCCGGCAAGGAGAGCAGGCCTTCCAGATCGCGGCTTTGTGTTTTGATGTCGCGTATGCCGGCAATCCACAAGTCTTTGGCATTGCCCGTGAGGTTGACTTTGGCCTGTTCATTCAACGGTGCAATGGCGCGGAACTGATTCAGCAACTTTTCTTTGTTCTCGGTTGATAGCGGAAATGGATATTTCCACAGGTCGATGATGGCGGCATGGGCTGGGCCTTCATGGGCGGGCACATCGCTTCGATCCATCCAAAGCGTTTTATAAAAAGCCGGGTCGCGCTCCCAGGGGCGCATGACGCGATGGTCAAAATCAAGACCATTCATTTCGGCACGCACAATGTGCCAATCCACCTGGTGAGATACCGGCCAGCCGGTGGTATCGAAGTTATTCAGGCGCTGCTGCCAGGATTTGAGCGCCTCGTGTTGCCTCTTCATGGCAGCCGTGGAGTAGTCCGGCACACCGTTCTTGAGCTCCGGCTGCTGAAACACGCGCCATTCTTTAAACAACTTGACGAGGTCTTCATAGCGTGTCGACTTTGGCATTTCGGCTTGTTGCACAGGCGTATTGCATTGTGCCAGCAATAGCAAAAGAATTAGTCCAAGTGTGGCGTTACGGGTTTTCATGGGTAGAGGCTTAAACCTTGTTGGCGGTTTGTGGTTAGATGGTCAAAGGTAATGATATGAACAAAACCAAACTGACCGTTAACAGCAACGGTTCCGTAAAAGTGGAAGGAGATTTTGAGATTGTCGATATGCAAGGCAACGTCTACGGCTTACAGGGCCGCACCGTGGTGTCCCTTTGCCGCTGCGGGCACTCGGCCAACAAGCCCTTTTGCGATGGGGCTCATAAAGGCAAGTTTGACCATGAGGCAACCGCTTTCGAGCTGCCGCCCCGCAAAGTGTAGCGGCCTACACCCGTAAGCAACCCCGAAAACCCCTGGCGGCATAGTACGACTGCGCCCCGTTGTGATACACAAATACCTGGCCGTAGCGATAATCGCCAAAAAGAGCCCCGCCCAGTTTTCGGATTGCTGCGGGCGTTTCTATCCAGCTCGATGTTTTCTCATCACAGGGGTTCAGCGACTGCAAGTACCGATACTGCTCTTCCGTAAGAAGTTGAATGCCCATCGCGCTGGCCATGTCTACAGCACTCGTCTTGGGCTGATGTTCCTTTCGCGACTCCAGCCCCGCGCGGTCGTAGCATACGCTTCTGCGACCGGCCGGGCTCTCCGCGGAGCAATCGAAAAAAATATACGCACCCGTCTTTTTATCCAGTCCAACAACATCAGGTTCCCCAGCGGTTTTTTCCATTTCATTCAGCGACCAGCAGGCCGCGGGTGATTTCTCCAGCCGTTCCTGAACCTTGGCCCACGTGATGCCGGCATGACGATGCTGGTTCTGCTCAAACCGGGTTTGCAGTCTTTTCAACAACTGTGTGGTTTGTTGGGTCGTCAGCACTTTTTTCATCCGGGAAGTGGCATCGGCTTACGGAACAACAAAAGATACTGCGGCCGCAGCATTGGGGTTTAAATTCGGGAACACACGCCTGTCAAGCCCCGGATCGTCATACTGATTGCTCCAGTACGAATCCCCGTAAACCCGCACATACACGGTAGTGCCTGAGGCAAACCCCATCGCATTCAGTTCCGCTTTCGTATAGGTTTTGATGAAGGGGTTCATGCGCGATGTAAAATTGGGCGAGTAAACCGTATGAAATACATCGCTGACATTTTGAAGATTGTGCATAAACAACCGGACATAACGGGTGTTGCCGATGCTACCTCCCGGATTGGTAGTGGCTTCAATCTTTACCTCACCGGCAACAACGGAAGCGGTGAGTGCTGTTACCTGAGTGGTGGATACGGTTCCCAGGGACGGAATGGCGGTAATGTTGGTTGGGCGGTTATCGGTTACGTGCACAATATCAAACAACCTGAACGTGCCATACCCGCTCTTGGTAAACACCAGGTTATGCGTCCCCAGCGGTACATCCTTGATCAGGAATTTACCCTCTGAGTCGGTAATAGCCGCCTTCACCGGGTTGGAATTCTCTATCGTCACCGTCATGCCTTCATTGGGCGCACGGCTGATCCCCTCACCGTACAGGAACACCGCTCCGGAAATATCGGACGCATCGGGCGAAGCATCTACGTCCGGGTCGTCATCGTTGTTGCAACTGCCAAACAATGCCAACGTCAAGCTCAACAATACTACCTTCGTGTTCATCTCGATTCTTTTTCCGTAAAGATAATCAGTACCGGTGAGGTACGCCACTGGGCCCTGAACTTCGGCTAGTTATGAATTGTGTAAATTCACTAGGTTTGTTCGATATCAAAAAAAACCATCTATGGCTAAGCGTTTGGTAAAAGGCGAAAAAAAATTGTTTGGCGTTTGCAGCGGGCTCGCCAACTACTTTGACATGGATCCCACTGTCATGCGCATCTTGTTTCTGGTGGCCTTCTTCATGTTTGGAACCGGGGGCTTGCTGTATGTGATCTTAGCTATCGCGATGCCGGAAAAGTAAAGCCAATGGCTTCGCTGCAACCCGCCCTCATCACGTACTACCGGCAGGTGCACAACGAAGTGTTGCGCACGGCTCAGGCTTTTGTGGAAACACCAACGGCTGATTGGCTTCACGATTTGCGTGTGCAGCTGAAGCGAATTCGCTTTATCCGGCATTTGGTGAAACACTACGGATCGGGTGGTTATCGTCATCTGTTTCGCCACTACCTGGCTATTTTTAAAGAAGCGGGGCGCATCAGGGGTCATCAAATGAACCGATACCGCCTCACCGGCACACTGGACGTGGCCGAGCCGGACGTTCGCGAAAAGCGAATGGTCCGGGATTTTCAGCGGCAGCTGGTACACGCCTTAAAAAAAATCGACCACGACTACACCCGGATAGAAAAACGACTGACCAAGATTTCCTTTCCGGGCGAGGCCGCATTTGTACATGATCTCGAGAATCGCGTGCGGACACGCATCACGCCTTACTTGTTTACCGACCAGCTGCATCGCAGCCGTAAACGGCTCAAAGAAATTGCCTATGGCGCGGAGGTATCGGAATACATTCGTACGCAGTTGAATATCCGTTTCTCCATGGCGGTGGTGGCTGAATTGGAAGATAAAATCGGAGACTGGCATGATCTCGCTCTGGCCTATGAAACACCTGGATTATCATTACCCACCCGAGAGCGACTGTTGATTCAGAAGAAAGAAAAACTGGATGCGGTCTACCGACTCGTCAGAGCGTTGTGACATTCGAACGGGCTGCTTGTTAAGGGCATCACTAAAAACCTCGACCTGTCATACCGGACCCGTTTCGGTATCTGCTCCGGTGTGGTCGGAATGGAATTCCGGCACAAGGTCCGGAATGACATTTAGTTTTATTGGTGATTTTTAGAGAAGCCCTTAATTCACTTTCTTCTCGTCAAAATCGCCCCGCAACAGGCGGAATCGCTTGCGGGCCTCCGCGGTGTAGACGCTTCCCGGAAAGCGGTCGAGAAAATCGCGGTAAACATCCATCGCCTTAGCCCGGTCGTTGAGCCTGGTCTCGTAGTACTCACCCAGCATGAAGTATGCGTCATCCGCCAGTACATCGTCTGGGAATTCGTCCACCACTTGTTGACACAAAGCTGCGGCCTGCGCAAACTGACCCAGCTGCGCACGGATGCGTGACTCCAGCCAGTACAAATCATCGCGCAACGGAAAAAAGTCGGTCGTGATTTCCACCCAAACGGAATCAGCCGGCTTGCCGGCCCGCACGTTGGCCGCTTCGCGCTCTACGCGCTGCTTAAGTTCTTGTAGTTGTTCCTGCGAAAGAGTGGCGGGTGGCCAGAAGTTTTTGCTCATCGCTTCATCCAGGCTCATTTGAATTTTACTTTTCTTCACCATTTGCTGTAGCCATTGCAGTGCCTGGTCCTTTTTGTTCTGGTACAACAACAGTTCAATGGCCGAGTATAGCTTAAGCGCCTGACCCGTGGTATCGGTGAGGGAGTTTTCTTTGATGCGCAAGCTTAACTCCATGGCATCGTTGGCAATCTCCCGCGTTGTTGCTTCCTTCAGGATATCGAGGTGCTCCTGTGCCAGCCGGAAGTCACCTTTGTAGTAGGAGAGCTTGGCATTTTTCAGTTTCGCCTCGTAGCCCAACGTGGTTTCGCGCTGCGATTTTTCGACCTGCGAGTACAACAAGGTAGCCTCCCAAGGCTCATCTTTCAGCAAATACATGTCGCCCAGATCCATCTTGCAACGCGCCTTCAACAACGGAGGTGTGGCCGTGTGCGCAATCACCTGTTGGAGTTTGACAACAGCCGAATCCTTTTCATCCAGATAGTAACCGTGTAAAAGGGCTTGACTTTGGCGGGCTTCCAAAGCGGCAGGCAGCGGCTCGAACTGCCGGGCAAACGCGCGGTACGATCGAATGAGTAATCGCACCGAGTCACGGTTGATCGGGTAAGCGCGTTTCAGCCGCGCTTCCTGTGTGCGGATAAGCCCCAGCTGACCTTGCAGGTGAAGATCTCCCGCTGGGTACTCGCGGGCAACAAAAGCAAATGCTTTCTCTGCATTAGTAAAGTCAAGATTGTTGAGGGCAATCTGCCCGATCTCAAGTGTCTTCGATTGCTCTTTTTTAAATCGCCTGTCGTATGCCCGGGCCTGGATAAACGCGCCATAAAAATTCTTCTCCTGCAGGTTGACCCATACCAGCAAGTCCAAAAACACTTCTGATTCCGGATTCCGTTGGCTGCGCTCAATCAAGACCCGTTGCAGCGCTTCATATTCTTCTGGTTTGGTGAGCAAAATCTGCAACAGGTTTTTGATGTAGTTAAGATTGGAAGGCGTTTGGGTGACATAGTTGAGGTATTCATTTACCATCTCTTCGCGCTTGCCCTGCAGCCGATAGAGATTGGCCAACTCGAGCACAAACATGCGGGGGTTATTCATCTTCACCCGCAGTTGTTCGTATACTTCCACGCCATAATCAATCAGAGCGTGAGCCGTGAAATAGTCTACCATTTGGCGCGCCCGGTACGTATCGCCAATATTTTGCTGAATGATCTGCCTCCAATACTTATCGGCCCGCGCAGGATCGCCCGAACGGTAGTACACATAACCTACATCCAGCCGGTAGGCGATGTTATTCTCACGCTTCACCAACCGGTCAACATATTCCTCGGCCTGTTTGTATTTCGCCAATTCAAGCAGCAGTTCAAGATACGGTGTGTGAATAAATGGAATGTTGGCCGGCTGCTTGGCTAAGTCCTGAAAAAGAGCCAGGGCCTTGTCCTTCTGGCTCGATTGTAAGTAATTGTTGGCAATGGCTATTTCGCTTTGGTCCTGTGCTAACAAAGCAGGCAGGGGACGCAAGCTGATTAACAGTACTAATAATACTCTATTAAATAATGTATTTATGTAATTGTTGTAAGCGCTGTGCATTTGTGGATAGCTGATGCTTTGAATTCGTTTCTGGCTGTTTGTGGGTATTTCTGTGGATTAAAAATACGTTGTTTTGAGCGGGTTTGGGAGTTTGGTTTTGTTATTAACGAAAACGGGGTATTTGTTGGTATGCGTGGTTGGACAAACTGTGGAAGGGTGGTTTGTAGATAAGGGTTGAGTTATAGACACGAGGGGCAGAGGAATTTGAAGAGCTAGGATGTTAGGACCGGGTTGGGTGGGAAATGGGAATGTTATCAACATGAATTCAGAAAGAGATAACAAAAGGACCCACTTCCCAGGCTGCTCGAATTGGGAAGGTTGTTTTCCCGTTAAGGTTGTAGTAGTATATGACTCGCTCGGTGTTTTCGCGTTTGATGAAGCTGCCGGGGTCCCAGCGACCGTTTCCGTTGGAATCTATCAGGACGCGAAGTTGGTAATCGCCCGCGGGTAGGTTGCGAAAGGTGTAGCGGGCAACGTTGCGCTGAGTTTCAACCGTCTTGCCGTCTGATGACAACAGCTCGATGATGTAATTCTTTTCCCTGGTTTTGATTTCGACCATTAGTGTTCCGGCTGCCTCCGGGGTGAGTGGTTCTATGGGTAGTAAGAGTTTTTGGCTCTTTTCCCGGTCACCGGTTTCAACGAAGCCCGTAGGGATGTATAGTTGTGGTTTGGGGGCTTTTTTTCTGAAGAAGGCGGTATCCAGTTTGGCCCGAATGGTGATCGTCTTGTGATCGTCTGATGGTTCGAGGTTTTCCGGTAAGATGCGTTGGAATACGGTAGTGTCGCGTATGATGCCGAGGCTATCTAGCCGGAGGCTTCTGATGATGGAATTTGAACTGATGATGGCGATCAGTTCGCGTGTCTCGGTCGGTAGGGTGAGCCTTTTGGTTGCCAGTTTAACGGTGGTGGTTGGGAATTTGGCTTTGCCGGCTTTGATGTAGAAAGTGGAGTCGAGTGTTTGTGCCACACTATCCGTGGCGGTGAGCTTCAACAGTAGGCTGTCTGTTGTTGGCAGCCGGTGAAAGATTTCAATCACATCACTTTGTTCGCCAAAACCATGGAGTAAGGTATCGGGTTTGCTGAATCCGTACGACTGGAGATAGCGTGAGAACCGAACGATGCTTCGATCCTGGTAGTGGCGTATGGAATTTATTTTTAGTGGTCTTGAATCTACGCGTACCTGGTAGATGGTGATGGAATCCGGTTTTGTGCCGGCAGCGATGGGTTGTAGCAAAAATCCGAACGCTTCATTCCGGCTGTCAACTTTCAGATTTTTGTTTCGGTCTTCAAATGCGTACAGGTAGTAGTTGCCTGGCTTTAGATTTTCGATAGTGAAGGTCCCCTTCTTCGAGCTGCGGGTGAAATATTCCGGAGCATGGCGGAAGATGTTAAATGTGTCGGCCTGGTAGACAGCTACTGTGTAGCCTGCGGGGATGGTGGGATTTAGGGCGTCTTTAAGCTTGCCGGATATGCGGAGGGAATCTATGGTGTTGCCGGTGCTAAAGGCGAGGCGAAGATTTTCGGCCGGATTACTCTCTGTGATATCCTGAATGCCATCTCGAAAGCTGATACTATACGTTGTGCTGTCGAGCCAAGGGCGTTTTGGGGTGATGATCACGTTGTTTTTTCGCGCCACATAGTTTACCTCTTTCCCCATGGAAGGTGAGATCAGGATTTCCTCCTTGGGGTCTTTTAGTTTTACGTATTCATCGAACTCCAGTTCAACGGCCGAGCCGCGGAAGTTTTTTTGATTGGGCAGCGGGGATGATGCAATTAATTTCGGGGGTGTCTTGTCCCGGGGGCCACCCGTAGGTGACGTTTGGCTGGCGCAGGCCCAGCACAAGACAGCAAGGGGAAGCAGACGAATAGCATTCATCTTTTCGCGATGTAGAGTAGGCTGCTGTATTCGCCAGTGGTGGCTGCGCGTTGGTTGGACTGAAGGCCACGCCAGAATCCGCGGAGCGATGCGAGGTTGCGGCCTTTATATTTCTCACTCAACATCGAGACGTAATAGGCGTCCCACTTCATGGGGACGGTGGCTGAAAGGGAGAGGCCGACTTGGGTCAGGAGTTGTTTCATAGTGGACTGCTGAAAATGCCAGAGATGCCGGGGTACATCATAGCCGGCCCAGAACGGGCCGTAGTGCTGGGCATCGGCACTGGCGCAATTCGGTACCGCAATAAAAATTGTGCCATTCTTCTCCAATCGGGCCACAAGGTTAGCTAGTGTTTGCACTGGGTTCGGTACATGTTCCAATACGTGCCACAGCGAAACGGCTGCGAAGCTATCCGCTACGGGCGAGATATCGGGCGTTACAGATATTCCGTGTTGGGCTGCCGCGGTGCGGGCTTTTTCATTTGGTTCTACACCCTGCACCTGCCACCCGCTTTGACGGCAGTGGGCAATCAATTCACCGGTGCCGCAGCCGTAGTCGAGCAGGCTGGTAGCCGAGCTGAACTGACGAAGGGTTTTTTCTTTCCAACGAATGTTGCGTTTGCGCACCCAGCGATAAGCTACATCCATGAGTTTTTTTGATCCGCCTGTGTGCGAGATATAATCTTCCGATTGGTAGTAGCGTGGCAGTTCGGTTTCGGTTGGCGCGGGCAGGGTGGCGATTAGATTGCAAACACTGCAGCGCTGAAGTTGAAAGTCTTCCTGCGAGGTGGTGTAGTCGCGGCAATCCAACCAGGGCTGCCACGCGCTCTTGTGGCAAACGGGGCAACGAAAAGTCTCCGTCATTTACTTGCCAAGATAGACAGTAAGAACGGAAACATCGGCTGGTGAGACACCGCTGATGCGGGACACCTGGCCCAGTGTTTCCGGCCTAATCTTTTTCAATTTTTCACGCGCTTCGGACGACAGCGCTTTCACGCGGTCGTAGTCGAAGTCGGGCCGGATCCGGTAATGCTCCAGGCTTTCGATTTTCTCCGCCATCTTTTGCTCGCGATCAATGTAGGTGTCGTACTTCACACTAATCTCAACTTGCTCGGCCACGTCTGCGGAGTAACGGTCGATTAGCTGCGCGAGTGACGAGTGCAGTTTACGGATTTCGCGGAGTGTGATTTCCGGCCGCTTCAACAGATGGGTGACGGAGACTTTCTCGCGGATGTTGGCTGAGCTCAGCTCCGCGAGCCTGGCGTTGACCTGATCGGGATCTACTTTTGTTTTGGCCAGTTCTAATGCGAGCTTGCGGATGTTCTCCGTTTTGTCGTGCACTGCGCTTACCCGTTCGTCATCGGCCAAACCGATGCGGTGGCCAATGGGTGTGAGCCGGAGATCGGCATTGTCCTGGCGTAGCAGGATTCGATACTCGGCCCGTGAGGTGAACATGCGGTACGGTTCAATGGTGCCTTTGTTCACGAGGTCGTCAATCAACACTCCGATGTAGGCTTCCGACCTTTTGAGTACGAGGGGTTCCTTTTCGTTGACTTTGAGATGGGCGTTGATACCGGCCATTAAGCCTTGACATGCGGCCTCCTCATAGCCGGTAGTACCGTTGATTTGTCCTGCAAAGTACAGATTTTCAATGAGTTGTGTCTCCAGTGACAGCTTTAACTGGGTTGGCGGGAAGTAGTCGTATTCGATGGCATAACCAGGGCGGAACATTCGCACGTTTTCAAAGCCTGGAATCAGTCTAAGTGCCTGATATTGAACGTATTCCGGAAGGGATGTGGAAAAGCCGTTGACATAAATCTCGATGGTGTTCCAGCCCTCCGGCTCAACGAAAATCTGGTGTCGGTCGCGCTCGCTGAAGCGGTTGATTTTGTCCTCGATGGAAGGGCAATATCTCGGTCCGAGTCCCTGGATGCGACCGCTGAACATGGGCGACTGTTCGAAGCCCCGCGAAAGTTGGCCGTGCACGTCCGGATTGGTGTAGGTAATCCAGCAGCTCATTTGTTTGGCGAGGGGCTGCGTTTCGGATTTGTAGGAAAACTTCCCAGGCTCTTCATCCCCCGGTTGTTCTTCCATTTTGGAATAGTCGAGGCTTCGGCCATCTACACGTGGGGGTGTCCCCGTCTTCATGCGGCCCGATTCAAAACCCAGGCTTATCAGTTGCTCCGTAATTCCCGTGGCGGCCTTCTCCCCTGTCCGGCCTCCGCCAAAGTTCTTTTCTCCAATGTGAATCTTGCCGTTCAGGAACGTGCCGTTGGTTAGCACGACCGCTTTGCTCTTAATCTCCAGTCCCATGGCAGTTTTCACGCCAGCCACGCGCCCATTATTCACGATAAGCCCGGAAACCATTTCCTGCCAGAAATCGAGATTGGGGGTGCGCTCAAGCGCCAAACGCCATTCCTCGGCAAACCGAAGGCGGTCGTTTTGGGTGCGGGGGCTCCACATGGCGGGGCCTTTCGATCGGTTGAGCATGCGGAACTGAATCATCGAGCGGTCGGAGATCAGTCCCGAGTAGCCGCCCAAGGCATCGATTTCCCTTACGATCTGGCCTTTTGCCACCCCGCCCATGGCCGGGTTGCAGGACATCTGCCCGATTGTCTGCATGTTCATGGTCACCAAAAGAACACGTGACCCCATATTGGCTGCCGCGGCAGCCGCCTCGCAACCGGCATGGCCGGCCCCCACCACAATTACATCGTACTCTGGAAACATGGATTTTGATGTTTCACGTGGAACCTAACCCAAACCCCCGTTTCAAGGCGTCCGGTTCCTACGTCTTGAACTTGGGACTTGAATCTGGAGTTGAAGGGTTCCACGTGGAACCTATTTTTTCCACAAAGATAGACAGGCATCCTCTCTTTTGCGCATTTGGGCCTTTTCGCGGGCCGACTTGTCGGAATGGCCCGCCAGGTGTAATACACCGTGCACCATAACCCTGCGCAACTCGTCAGAAAACAGAACCCCGTATTGCCGGGCATTTTCCCTAACCCGCTCGAGGCTGATGTATATCTCCCCCTCCAGGTGTCGCCCGTTTGAATAATCAAATGTGATGATGTCGGTTAGAGTGTCGTGCTTCAGGTAGTCGCGGTTGATGGCCAAAAGGTACTGGTCGGAGCAAAAGATGTATTGGATCAGCTCCAGGGTACACTTTTCGCGCTTGGCGCAGGCCCCCAGCCACTCTCGGGTTTTCTTGATTTCGGGGAGTTTAAAATTGAGGTCGGCCGACAGGAACTCAACCACGGCCATCAGTTCATGTAAAAGCTCAGCTCTACCACACGCCCGTTCTCCTGAAATTCCACCTCGTCCGACAGGTGTTTCATCAGAAAGATGCCCCGGCCGCCCGGTTTTTCCAGGTTCTCCGGTGCTGTGGGGTCAGGGAGGTGATGATAGTCAAAACCCCTCCCTTCGTCCTCTACCCGGAATTTGATCAGGTCTTTCTCGAGCAGCAACGACAGCGCCACATTCAACTTCGGATTATTCTGATTGCCGTGTTTGATCGCGTTGTTGACCGCCTCGGTTACCGCAATCATAATGTTGCCGTAGATATCGTCATTGAGGTGGAAGCGCTCTTTGGCATTGTCAATAAAGCTCTCAATCATGCGAATGTTCTCGGAGAGCGAGGGAATTTCAATCTGAATCTTGTTCATGCCTTACCGGGGGTTGCCCATGCGCTTAAAATAGTCGTTCACTTCCTTCTTGTAGAACGGGTAAAACTTCGGGGGTATCGTCTTCAGCAATTCTACTTCTTTTTCCTTTAAACGTAAATACTCCTCAAACGAGCGCGGAAGCTGCTTTTCATAATCCTTTGCTGTTTCGCCCTTCCGCTCTTCGTCCTGGTTTTGCTCACGCATCGATTTCTCGGCTTCCAGCAATCGCGTGAGAATTTCCTGCTGCCTGCGAATGGTTTGCTCCGTGATCTGCTTGTTAACCAGATCCAACTCGGTTTGTTCCATCTGGCCTGGCAAATCGCCACCCGGAGCTTTGCCACCTTGCTGCTCCATTTTCTCCTGCATGTCTTGTAGAGCCTGACGTATCCGCTGCTGCTCTGCAGCCAACTTCGCCAACTCCTCCGAAAGCTCGCGCCCGCCCTTGCCGCCCTTCTGCAATTCCTGAATTTGCTGATTCAGCTTCTGCTGCATCTGGCCAAGACTCGGCTGACCTTGTTTCTTTTTTCCCTTACCCGGCTTCGCGTTCGCCATCATGTCCATCATCATCTCGAAGTGATCGTTGAGCATCAACGCTAGGTTGTTAATGCTCGTCATCGAAGATTGCATCTCAGCCGAGGCATTGCTCTTCCTCCGCTCTTTGATTTGCTCTACTGCCTTTTCGATGTGCCCGTTGAGTTCCGTTACCTCGCGGGTGATGGCCGCCCCCATCATAACATCGCGCTGAGCGAGTGCTAACAAGCTGTCTTCCAGCACTTTAGCATCGTCCTGAAGCTTCAGTTGCTGCTGCGAAAGCCCGATGTAGCGCGGGTCGCTTTGCTGCACGTCATTGAAGTCTTTCATCAGCGTCTCCTGGTCGAATGACAACTTGATTAACCCGTGCAGGATATGGCGCATGGATTCCAGATTCTCCATGTTCATTTCCATTTCCATGCTGTTCTGCATGCCCTCGAGTTGCTGTTGCATTTGCTGCATTTTTTCAATGGCTTTCTTCTGCGAGTCCATGGACTTGCGCGGCTTGTTCTCTTTCAGCTGCTGCTCACTTTCGTTCTGTTCCTGTTTCAACTGTTCGCGGTCCTGCTCGCCCGGGGTGTCGGTGGGTTCGCTGATCTCCTCGCCCATCTTCTCCAACTCCTTCAGCGTCTCCTCAAATTTTTCAAAGTCACTTTTCAGCTTTTGCTGTTGCTCGGCCAGCTTTTCATTTTCAGGCTTGTCGTTTTTTTCACCGGTGGGGTTGTCGCCCGGTTTTTGTTCGCCTTTGTCTTTCGGTTCATCGCCTTTTTTGCCATCACCCTCTTTTGGTTTGTTCCCCTCCTTTGCGCCCTCCGGTTTCTTTTCGCCCGCGGCTTCGCTGGTTTTTTCCAGCAACTGTTTTTGTTCTTCGGTTTGCTGTTTGATCTGCTGAATGGCCTGGTCCAGCTTGAAGTCAAACATCTCCTGCTTCAGCAACTCCATCGCGCGCTCCAATTCCTTTTCCAGATTCATTTCCTGCCGGTTCATCTTCTCCAGCATTTTCTGGATGTCGTTGGGCGAAGCATTTTCTTTCAACATCTTCTCCAGTTCTTCAAACAGCTTGCGCATCTCCTCGTCCTGCTTCAGCTCGTCAATCAGCTTTTGCAGCTGTTCGGCCTTCTCTTTTACGCGCTCGCTCTGTTCGGTAAAGGCATCCTTTTTTTCATTCAGTGATTTCTTCTCTTCCACCAGCTTCTCAATCAGGTCGTCCAGCTTTTGCTTCTGCTGCACGAGGTCTTCCAGCATTTGTTTATCCTCCCAGCTCAGCGTTTGCTTGCCGCGCAATTTCTGCTGCGCTTCTTCGATGGATTTCTGCAGCGACTTCGCCTGCTGCAGGCTGCGGTTCAGTTTGTTCTCTGCGGCATTTTCCGATCGTGCGATTTCGGCCTTTAACTCCTCCTGCCCCGGCATGGCAAAAACATACGAAGCCGAGCGCGTAGACTTGCGACCATTCACGCCATCGTTGTCCCATACCTCCAGATAATAGTTAAGTTGATCGCCCGGTTGCAGTTGGAGCGAATCCACCGGCCAGGTGATGAAAAAGCTTTGTGTGTTTTGCGTGCCCTTCAAGTCAATCGGGGCGGAGGCTTGCCGCACCACCTGGGGGCCGCGGGCAATCTGGTAGTGAAGTTTCAATGCCGTCAGCCCGTAGTCATCGGCCAGCGAGCCGCCCAAAATCACGGCTTTGTACAATACGGAATCGCGCAGGTTCTCCACCACAATTTCCGGGTGTTGATCTTTAATCACCTGAATGGGGTAGGTGATGCGGTCGCGGTTTTTGCTGTGTTCATTCTCCAGCACCAGCGAGTATTCATCGGGTTGGCGAAATCCTTTATTGAAGGTAAAAAACTGATTATCAGACGTTTGCATGCCCTGCGGGCCCGGTGCCGACCGGAACTCGATAAAGGCCTCGCGGGCGTGAGCCGTTTTTACTTTCCACCCGATGCGCGTGCCCTCGGGCACTTCCAGGGCGCCCGGGTTATTCAGCTGTTCGGGGCTGCGCCTGAGGTAGGCGGGAAACTCGAGTGTAATGCCCAGTTGCAGCAGTTCGGGCCGACTGATTACGGGAATGGTGTAGGGTTCCGAGAAAAAGCCGGAGGCTTCAAGTTGAAAGCGCAAATCGTCCTGGACTTTTTCAAACACATATTGAAAGGTGCCGCTGCCGGTGTTTTCCATTTTCATCTTCAGCGTGCCGTTGTTGATGTACACTTCGGCCGGCAGGGCCTCGCCCTCCGTCTTCACCACGAAGGTGAAGTCCTCGTTAACAAAAGCGAGGGGTCGCTGCGGCAACACAAACCGGAAGGGCATGGCCGGGCTGAACTCGCGGTTGAACTGCACGATGCGTTGGGTGCTTTGGGTGAAGATGGCGGAGTTAAACAGCGACAACAGCAGAATAGCCGCCACTGGCACCAGCAGAAACTTCAGGTAGCGCACGTTCTCGCGCAGATCCACGGCATTTTCGAAGGGCACATGCTGCAGCGCCTGCGACTTTTGGGCAATGCCGGCTTCGGCCAATGCGCTGGGCGCCACGGCCGACAGTTGCAGTACGTTCACCAGGCGGTCGCGCACGTTGGGGAAGTGGCGGCCAATGAGGCGGGCACTGTCTTCATCGGCCAGGCCGCGTTTGGCCAGCCAAAACGCCAGCGGAGCGCGCAGAAACCGATAAATGCAGTACGCGGCTGTAGCAAAAAACAACAGCAACAGCGTGAGGCGTGCGGCCGAGCCCATCCACAGGTTGTATTCGAGCAGAGCCGCCACCACCAGGTAAGTGAGCAGCAGCGAAAGGGTGAGCACACTTCCGCGCAGGAAGTTGTTCCAGTAGTACCTGCGCCTGAAGGCGGCCAGGCGTTCGCGAAGGTGATGCAACACCGGGTGCATGGTGCTAAAGGTAACGAAGAAAAGCGAGAGGTTGTTGCGGAGGGGCTGTACCGAATCGCCTTCGCGGTGCGATTCCGGGTTAAGCAGTTGGTACCCTCCTTCATAAATTCGCAGCCGTATGCTGAGCGGAGCGAAGCATCCCCCTTTCTCAACACGGCTCAACAAAAAGGGGATTCTTCGCTACCGTTTCCTTTTTTTGAGCGCGATTATTTCACCATGCAGTGAGTCACCCGCGCACTCACCCGCGAGGCCCGCTCAGAATACA
>DAIPHR010000016.1:0-5470 GCA_036771215.1 Cyclobacteriaceae bacterium | reverse complement strand
ATCACTTCTCCAGCGCCACGAACAGCTCCGCTTGCAGTTTCCACTGCCCGTTTTTCTTTTTCCATTGGGCGCTGTAGCGGCCGCCTGCGCTGTACGTGTTGAACCCTTTCCATTGCCCGCTTTCCCAGGCCAGCTCGGGGTTGTTCCGGCTGATGATGATCTCGGAGGGAGTTCGCTCAAACCGGGTTAACGGAACTTCCGCTAACATTTTTCGCCATTCCGCAGCGTTTGCTTCCCTGCCCGCGGCTACATGGCCCCTCCCGGTGATCACGACATAGTCCTCCCACCAGAAAGCGGCAACGGCATCCACATCTTTGCGGGCAATGCCTTCATTGGAAGCTTGCCGCGCCTGGCGAATGATTTCTTCATCACTCATGGTTTGCGAAAAGGCCATTGGACAAAACAGGACGCAGGTAATCCAGCATGTTTTCATCAGGTGAAGGTAATCGTTCTGGTGGAAATGCAAAGCCCGAAATAATCATTATCCCAAACTCGACACCAGGGCAGACTAAAAATCAATCACAACCATCAGGGGGGAGTTCTGATCCGGTATCGGCATTACCGCTGCAAGCTGTAGGCATAACAAAAACCGGCAGATGGCTTCAGTTTGTTTGCCAGCACGAAACGTACTTAAGAGAGCCTCTGCTGTCATTATTGTTTGTGCCGGATTTTTTAGCTCCATATGAATGAAAAAGGCTTTAGCCGTTCCACTCTGCACTCAACCCGATTACCTTTCGTGTTGTTGAGCCCAATATGGGCTTTCGCCTGGCATTCCAGATCACAGTAAAGATTGCAGCAACGCTCTTATTTTGGCTGCACCGGCAGGTATACCGGCAACATCGTGAGAAGTTTCAGATGCGAGAAAGTGCCATTCTTTTTGGCTTTGTACGGCATCGAAGTATAAAAGACCTTGGCCGTCTGCATTTGGTACGTCATCGGTGTTTACAAAAAGCAAGCTGGTTGTATAACTCAAATCGGGGCGCGTTACGGTCGATAGCAGCGAAGACTGGTCGAGAGCATCTAATACGAATGCAGGTGGCGCGGAGGCGTGGTTTTTGCAATAGTCACCCCGATTTTCTTAGCCCTGAATGTAGTCCGTAATTCGAAAGCCTCCGATACCGTCTGGCCAGTACGAATTCAGGGTCTTGTCGCCAAAAACGGCTTGCCGCAAATCCGCAGTTGGTGGCCCAGCAACCAAGATGGCATAGTTGATGTATTTTTCGAGCCCGAAGCGGGTTAAACTGTAAACAATTTGAAACGATCCGCCACTTCCTGCGTGCGCAATGATCAATGTGAGGTTGGTGATCTCTTTTTCTTTGAGGTACTGCACAATAGATGCATAAGCCCGCACCGCTTTCGGATACCCTGCACCGGCAATGCCAGTTCCCCAACCTCTATCACCCAACCACCTCACCTCAAACGTTTCAAGTCCCGGGCTTGGGGCATAGTTTAAGGTTGTGTTGGTTTCACTGCCAATGCCATAGAAGCTGATTCCGTATCCTCCGGAAGTTAGCACCCAGGCTCCTTTTGATTCTACGGAGGGATTCATCACCCGCACTTCCACCGAGTGGCCTGACTCGAGGTCGCTTGCGCGCAACTCAAGCTTGATAATGGAAGACGGTCTATTGAGGAAGGTGCCGGACGTTCTGCTTACGAAATGTACGTTGTCTATTGTTTCGGAGGGTGAAACAGGTTCATCTTTCGAGCAGCCGGTAATACCACAGGCTACTGCGGTTGCAATAGCATGTACCGTTGATCTCATCGGGATTGTCATCATCGGAAAGCGCAAGCCGAGCGCTGGTAAATTGAGCGGGAGGTACCGGTTTTTTTGTGATAGTATGTTCTAATTCCAATGTTAAAAGTTTTTATTGAATCCAAACTGATACAGGTTACCCCGGGTCTTAATTGTGGTTTCGTTCGTTGAAACCTCAGCCAATAAAATCAGGTTGAAGCCAGCACCCAATGCTTTGCCTATAATGGGGGAGAGAATCAATTCAAATCTGTCACTATTTAAATCATATATAGGTCTTGGCTCAAATACAAAGAAGTAGCCATTACTGGTAAACTTGGCTAGAAAGGAACGTACCGTGACTACACTGAGTGAAGGGTTGACAGGATCTTTCATCAGGTCAAAGGTGTATTGGGGTTGCACCGCGAGAAATAGACTGGAGTTGATTGTAAAAGAGTATGTAAGCGAAGGTGACACGGAAAAGTATTGCGAGCCAAACCCCAGCTTACCGGTAGGTACCGAAAACTCAGCCCCTCCGGCCAGCGCGTGCTTTCCCTTCACAAAGAAAGCATTCAATAGCGAGAACTTGATATCACCCATGCCGGAAATAAAGCCACTACCGGGTTCGCCCGTAGTACGTGTAATGGCTTCATACTTCATGCTGAAATTCCATCGGTTTACACCAACGTTCAACGACATTCGATTATTGATTTGTCCAGCTGCATCTTCTTGATCAAATATCAACAATGAATAGCCTGCGCGGGATTGGATACGTGTGGGGTCTACACCGGATTCTCGTCTGAGTTGTTCCAGTTTGAATGAATCCGCTTTAATTTGTGCAAATGATTTTGCTGCTACGCAAAACAATAAAGATAGGTAGAGTAGCTTTTTCATTACCAGGTTATTGTCTTGTTTTGGTGCATTTGTGGCGGGCACACTAAAAAACCGATTTACTATTTTGACAAGTTCAAATCAGAATGCAGTCCATCCCCCATCGGTAGCATAACAGGCACCCGTAATATTACTGGCATCGTCAGATAGCAAAAATAAAATGATGGCTGCTTGCTCCCAGGGAGTTGCCCCCCGGTTATCGGGCTCATTGGCGGCCAGCAAACTGGCTGACTTAAAACTGGCCATGCCATTGCCCAAACCCTTACTCATCGCCCACTTTACAAATTCCATCGCACGAAACACCATAGGGGTATCGGTTTGTGCCATGTTTACTGAGTTCACGCGAATGCCGAATGATGCATAATCGATGGCTGCATTTCGGGTTAAGCCTGTCACAGCATGTTTACTTGCCGAATAGGCAGAGTTTCCGGGTAGCCCAATAATTCCAGCAATGGATCCAATATTCACAATTGAACCTCCGGTATCTTGTGCAATCATTCGTTTCAGCTGCGCACGCATGCAGTAGAACATACCGTTAATGTTCGCATTCATAACATTGTGCCAATACGTGTCCGTGGCTGTGTGAATAGGTGCAGGCAGTAAGTGTTGTGTGTTATCAAAGTCCTGTGCTTTTGAAGGATCGTTTCCATCCATTACACCAGCGGCATTCAATACAAGGTTTATTGCCCCAAACTGCTTTACACATGCTGCTACGGCAGCTTCTGCTGCTTGCGAATCGCGCACATCGGCTTTAAAGGCTGTGGCTTCGCCTCCGTGAGTGTTTATCTCTTGAACTGTTTTATTAAGTTCTTCTTCTTTAATGTCCACACAAAATACCCGGGCACCTTCCTTTGCTGCACGAATGGCAGTCGCTCCACCAATGCTTCCATGCGCTGCACCGGTGATGAATAGTACTTTGCCCTTAAAGCGATTTGAGAAAAATGCGTTTGGATCTACGGGTTTTATTCCTTTGCTCATACGTAATTATTAATATATCAATTTTAAATCGTTTACTACCAATGTGCTATTGGTTCCACCTTCAAACAAAGCCCCGTTATAGCTGGATGAAAATACAACGGTAAGATGTGTTACTTTTTCATTTGAAGCGCCATACAAACCGTTAACAGGTTTTTGGTAGGCCGGCACATTCGCACCGAGTGTGCCGTACATTAAATCAACGGTGATTGTATAAAACTGATCAATCTTTTCTTCACCTGAACGGAACCATCCGGTTGCAATTCGTTTCACTTCCGTACCCTCACGATTCTCAAGAAGCAGATACACATCGCACGAATCGTTTTTAGCAAGTGTTTGTCCGTTTTTATTGAGATAAGGAGTGCCTGGACTATATGCATACTTCACGGAAAACTTCTTTGGCCTGGCAGAAAAAGGAATTCCAAATTTTGTCGAGTTCAAAGGATTGGCAATGTCCAATTGAAATTTGCCCGTGAATAACGAACCAGCCGCCATGCGCTGTCCAATCGAACCAGCCAAATTACCGAGGTCTAACGTAATTAATTTCGCTGCAAAATCACTTCCGTTAATTGCAAGTGGTGTTACGTTAGGATTTCCTAATGTAACAGTTCCTGCATTTCCCGTTGCCCAGATTGAATTGGCATCTAGTCCAGGTTCCTGATAACCTTTCGGAGTTGTAAACCAAGTGTCAAAAGAGGCATTATCCAGTTGCGGTTCGGATCCTTCTTGCTTGACGGTTACGGTATATTCCACACTAGAGCCATCTTCAGCAACGACTGCATAAGCAACTGGTAATGTAAAATCCTGAGCTTCGCCAACCGCAGGACTTACTTTAGCGAACGTGGAGGTAGTAATCTCAATGGCCTTCAATGAATTAACATTGGCTACTGCACTTACTGTAACCGAAATAGTACGGGAGTCTTGGTTTATTTGTGAGTTGCCCACCTGATCTTCGAGCATAAAGGACAAAATTTTCTTTTCCGGTGATAGGCCAAAGTGATCTTCCTGAACGCAAGAATTAGAAAGTAGAATAATGGCAAAGGAGAATAGTAATGCTGGTTTCAAAATTATTTACCGATTGGGAAGTAGTAATAGAAACTTATGTTAAGAGATAAGATGTTCACACGTAAGTCGAGGTCAAGCGTGTCAACACTGGAATCGTCTACGCCATTGACAGCAATTTCCTTTCGGGTAGCTGATAACCCTGCAACGTTTACACCCACTTCGGTAGCAAATCCATCTACCACAAACACCTGAATACCCGGACTTATACCCAGTTGTAATGCGTTCTTGCGCGTATACGTTCGGGTTAGCACACCCTGACTAAAATTTTCGGATGTACTTCGATCGGCTACCCAAGCGATTCCGGCTATATTGTAAAGGTTGATTCGCCCGTTGGTTGTTAAAGGTATAAAATTTTTCACATAGACTGACGAGGTGATAATAGAACCAGCCACCCGCACTTCGGAAATTATACCATCAGGGTCAACTAACGTTTTTGATATACGGGATTGATCAAAACGCATTCCAGCCCCCACGGCTAAGTCGGGTTTCAACAAGTAGCCTCCAGCAAAAATAAGGTTATAGCCCTTTTTGGATTGCTGCTGAATAGTAACCAAAAGTAAATTTTCGTTTTCACTTTCACGCAGACTGGCACCACCACTAAAGCCCGCAAATGCAACACCTTCTCTTAAAAATGAATTTTTTGCCACCGTGATTTCGTTTTGAGCAACTGCTTTTCCTCCTATGAAAAATATAAAAAATGTGAAGATTAATCTTTTCATTCTTTGCTTTTGCTCTTTATTTACAGCTGTACAAAATTAAGGGGGTCTCTAATAACCCGATTTTTGCGAAGTAAATTTTCGATTCTGTTTT
>DAIPHR010000015.1:0-24430 GCA_036771215.1 Cyclobacteriaceae bacterium | reverse complement strand
TTGGTCAGGATGGTTTCCAAGCCAAGACCGGAATCGATGCCATACCGAACAGCGGTAGCAAAGCATCCGGCCCCACGCGGGTGGTTGTTTGCCCGGGCTTCCTTCAGAATTCCTCCGTCCGACCCGATCAGGCAGAAATCGCGTTGCAAAGCCAACTTAACCGTTTTGTCCAGCGGCATGGTGCCCTCCGGGGTAGCCACCAGCAGGCCGGGTTGCTGGCGGTACCGGGGAAAAGTCTGCGCTGTTATTTTTTCACCGGTCCCAACAATCGTAAGGTCTTCATATGTAAGGTTGAACCGCTCCTGCCAGCCGGGGTCAAACCGTTTGCTTACCAGGTAGGTTGCCCAATAGCTGTAGGGATACACGCAACAGGTGATTGAAAGGCCAGATGTTCTTGCTTTTTCAATCATCTCAAGTGCCTTTTCCATTTGGTAGGTACCTCCTGTGGAGTGCAGGTGGTCTATGTGGATGTGGGCCCCGGATTCGCGTGCGAGTTGAACGGCCTCCTGAACTCCATCGAGTTCTTTTTCTTTTGACGAGTAGCGCAAATGGAGAAACATGGGGCGCCTATACTTTTTTGCGAGCCGGGCATACGCCAGCAATTCCTCATACGGTGTCGGCTGGTATTCGATACTATGGCAAACGGCTAGCCCGCCTTCCTCCAGTCCTTGTTCCACTTTTTTTAACCGTCCGGTTAGGGAGGTCACCTGGTTGCGGATCATCATGACAAAAACGCCAACACCATAATTGACGTGGTGCGGCCGAGAATCCATGCCGGCATGGTACTGGGCCGGACTCGCGGCTCCTCCATGCAATTGGAGTACTGTGGTGACACCATCTGTCAGTTTGTACTTTTCAAACGTGCGATACGTCTGCAACTGTTGACTTCCATTGTCGCCCAGGATATCGATGAATCCGGGTGCCACCACCAGCCCTTGGGCATCCACCGTATTGTCCGCGGCAGACTCTCCGGAGAGCAACCGAATCGTGTTATCCCGGTCAATCCCGATATTCAATTGTTTTAATATGCCATCGATGAATACTCGGCCGTTCTTGATGATGAGTTTCAGCTGCCGATCTTGTCCCAGTACAACCCGGCTGCCGAGCGCCAACGACACAGCAGCTAACGCGGATTGGGTAAGGGCTTTTCTGCGGGAAATTTTCTTCATAAAAAAAGTCGACAATTGGCCACCGATTGGAAAGGGGAACGCCCGGAAAAATACTAACTTAAAGCCTCATCTGTAACATTTATGAATACCCTTACCTGGAAACGCCTGGCCCTCATAGTGGGCGTGGTTGTTCTTGCTACGCTGGCTGTTTTTTACTTCACCTACCTGAAGGCCAGAACCGGCTCAGCCGTTACGATTAGCCCGGCTTTCGCTGAGTACGTTTCTTCTTACACGACCGGTACCATCCCCTCAGGTTCCACGATCCGGATCACGTTCATGCAAGACGTGATCGACTCCGCGTTGGTAGGGCAGCAGGCGCCCGGCAAGCTTTTTTCTTTTCAGCCGACCATTGGGGGCAAAACATTTATGCTGGATCAACGCACCGTTGAATTTCGAACGGATGGGCGCTTTGTATCCGGAGCCGCGTATGAGGTTACGTTTAGACTGGCTACGCTGTTTGATAATCTGCCCCGCGAGTTGCGTGAGTTGACTTATTTAGTTCACATTGTGCCGCAACATTTCGAAGTACTGGTCAATAACGTGAGGCCCTACGTAAAGACGGAACTTAAACGGCAACGCATTGACGGGTTACTGATTACCGCGGACTTTGCGGAATCAGCTGCGCTGGAACAGGGATTTTCGGCTTCGCAGGAGGGTGAGGCGCTGCGCGTTACGTGGACGCACAGTCGCGAGGGTCGACAACATCAGTTTATAATTGAAGAAGTAGCACGAAAAGAGACGGCCGGCAAAGTGAAGATCAAGATGGATGGCGCAGCTATTAATACTGCGCAAACGGAAGAAACGGAAATCGATGTTCCGGCCCTGGGGGATTTTAAGGTTGTCAATGTCCGTGTCGATCAGGGAGTAAGTCAGCATGTGGTGGTTCAGTTTTCAGACCCTTTGAATGAAAAACAGAATCTGGCCGGATTGATTTCGATTTCGGGTTTGTCAGATCTCGATTATGAGGTGAGCGAAAATGAAGTACGTGTTTACCCACCTGTACGGCAGACCGGCACCAAGGTGCTGGTGCTGGAACAGGGTATTCGAAATATTCTTGACTATCGACTGTCGCAAGGCAGTGAGTTTGAACTTTTGTTTGAGCAGTTGAAGCCTGCAGTTCGCTTCACCAGCCGCGGTAACATCTTGCCCTCTACAGACGGGCTGGTCTTGCCTTTTGAGGCGGTGAATCTGAAGTCGGTTGATATTGAAATCGTAAAGGTGTATGAGCGGAATGTCATTCAATTCCTTCAGGTCAATCAAATGGACGGTAACTACGAAATGCGTAGAGTGGCCAAACCTTTGGTGCGTCAATCTATTTCGCTGGAGAATGCCGGGGTGGCTGACCTGGGAAAGTGGAATCGGTTTACACTGGACCTGGCCAACTACATCACCACTGAGCCAGGCGCCATCTACCAGGTTAAGATTTCGTTCCGAAAGTCCTACTCCGCCTATGCATGTGAGTCAAGTACGAACGAGGACGAACCGGTGGCCGATGACGAAGCCTGGGACCAGGCAGCCGAGGAAAGTTATTGGGATGGTTATGAGGACTACTATTATGCTCCCGGTTACCAATGGGACGAGCGCGACAATCCTTGCCACGTGTCGTATTACACATCCAATCGGGCGATACGAAAAAATGTTTTGGCCAGCGACCTCGGTTTGATTGTCAAGCGAGGTGAAGATGGCCAGACGCATGTTTTTGTTACCGACCTCAAAACCACACAGTCTATCTCGGGCGTTCAAGTTGATTTGTTTGATTTTCAACAACAGAAACTTGCTTCGGCTACCACGGGCAGCAATGGTCAGGCTGTTTTGCCCTCGCGCGAAAAGCCGTTTCTCATCGTGGCGCAACAGGGCACCCAGCGTGGTTATGTTAAGTTAGACGATGGTGAGTCCTTAAGCCTCTCCAACTTTGATGTGGGAGGTGCGAGTGTTCGCCAGGGTCTGAAAGGATTTTTGTACGGTGAGCGCGGTGTGTGGCGCCCGGGCGACTCGCTTTTCCTCACGTTCATTCTGGAGGATCGAAAAAAACTTCTGCCGCCTGCTCATCCCGTGGTTTTTGAGTTACAAAATCCACAGGGTCAGGTAGCCACCCGATTAGTTCGGTCGTCCTCCGAGAATGGGTTTTATTCGTTTGCTACCGCTACTGAGCCCGATGCGCCAACGGGCAATTGGCTGGCCAGAGTTAAAGTTGGGCGAGCAGAATTCAACCAATCGGTTAAGATCGAGACCATCAAGCCAAACCGACTTAGAATTAATCTTGACTTCGGGGTAGATAAACTTACTTCGGAGTCGAACAATATCAACGGTCGCCTGAAGGTAAATTGGTTACATGGTGCGCCTGGTAAAAATCTTAAGGCTCAGTTCGAAGCTGTACTCACAGATGCCGAGACGACATTTCCAGGTTATGACGGATACTCGTTTGAAAATCCGCTGGCGGATGCCTTCACCTCGGAAGCGCAATCCATTTTTGATGATATAACGGATAGTAATGGCGAAGCTACGGTAAGTGCTTCATTGGAGACTGAGGGGCAACCAGCCGGTATGTTGAATGCGGTTATTCGGGGAAAGGTTTTTGAGGAGAGTGGTAATTTCAGTATTGATCGTTTCAGTATCCCTTACTACCCCTATTCCTCGTTCACCGGTATTCGGCTGCCGCAGGGCGACAAGGCGCGGGGCATGTTGCTGACCGACACCACACATCAGGTGGATATCGCAACCTTGGGCGCAGATGCAAGACCGGTATCGCGTGAGGGTATTCAAATGAAAATTTTTAAACTGAAATGGAGCTGGTGGTGGGATAATTCCACACAAACCAATTACATGGAAGATGGGTATACAGAGCCGGTAGCCGAGGGCACAGCGCAAACGATAAAAGGAAAAGGTTTCTGGAAGTTCAAAATTAAATATCCCGAATGGGGCCGTTTTCTCGTGCAGGCATACGATCCGGTAAGTGGACATACGACTGGAAAAATTGTCTATATCGATTGGCCCGGCTGGGCTGGCCGTGCCCGCAAGGAGGCTAGTGGATCAACCATGCTTTCGTTCAGCTCGGATAAGCCAATGTATAATGTCGGTGAGAAAGCGCGGGTGGTCATTCCGGGAAGCGGGCGAGGCCGTGCGTTGGTCAGTATTGAAAATGGCAGCGGTGTGCTACAATCCAGTTGGCTGGAGACACAAGCTGGGGACAACAATTACACCTTTGAGGTGACGCCCGATATGACTCCTAATGTTTTTGTTCACGTATCGCTTTTGCAGCCACATGCGCAAACAGCCAATGATTTACCGATGCGTTTGTACGGAGTAATTCCCCTTCAAGTTGAGGATGCCCAGACACGCCTTGAACCCGTCATTACTATGCCGGACGAACTGGAACCCGGAGAGCCGGTTTCAATCAAAGTCTCGGAAAAGTCGAAACGCAAGATGACGTATACGCTGGCGGTTGTTGACGAAGGCCTGCTGGATATCACCCGATTTAAAACGCCTGATGCCTGGAGCAGTTTCTACGCGCGCGAGGCGCTCGGGGTGAAGACGTGGGATGTCTACGATGAGGTCCTGGGATCCCTGGGCGGGCGCCTCGAGCGGTTACTGGCCATGGGTGGTGCGGAGGAGATGAAGGCTCAGGCTGATGATCCGAAGGCCAATCGCTTTAAGCCCGTGGTTGTTTTCTTCGGGCCATTCACACTTTCGGGCGGAAGCGAAGTCCACTCGTTTACGATGCCACAATATATCGGTTCTGTGAAAACCATGGTGGTCGCTGGCTATGAAGGTGCCTATGGCAAAGTAGAAAAGGCCACGCCTGTGCGAAAGCCCCTGATGGTTTTAGCCACGTTGCCACGCGTGCTCGGCCCGGAAGAAAAAGTTAAACTACCCGTCACGTTGTTTGCACAGGATAAGTCGATACGCGATGTGAAAATTGACATGAAAGTTACCGGCCCGGTTGACCTACCTAACGGTAGCACTCGCCAGCTGAATTTGAATGGTCAGAGTGATGTTACCACTGACTTTGATTTGCTGGTGAAGTCGCAAACCGGTGTTGCGCGGATAGAGGTTACAGCGAGTTCCGGCAGCGCCAAATCGTCTACCCAAATTGAAATCGAAGTTCGAAATCCAAACCCATCCGTGTCAAAAGCTTTCGATGGCCTGGTAGAAGCCGGACAGAGCTGGTCGCAGAACATTACCCTACCGGGTATCGCGGGAACGAATACGGCAACGCTCGAAGTATCTTCTTTGCCGCCAATCAACCTGGCCGGCCGAATGCGTTACTTGTTGCAGTATCCGTACGGATGTTTAGAACAAACTACCTCTTCGGTTTTTCCCCAGTTATTTCTGGCCAACATCAAATCTCTTTCGGCAGAGGAAAAAGGTATAGTTCAGCGCAACGTAAAAGCCGGAATTGATCGGTTGAAATCGTTCGCTCATCCCTCCGGAGGTTTCGCCTATTGGCCGGGTGCAGAAGAGGCGGACAGCTGGAGCAGCACCTATGCGGGTCATTTCCTGCTGGAAGCGGAGCGGCAGGGCTATCTCGTCTCGGCTGATTTATTGAAGAAGTGGAAAAAATTCCAACGTAAGAAATCACAAGAGTGGCGCAAGCACAGCGAATACAACAGCAGTGAATTGATTCAGGCTTATCGCTTGTACACGTTGGCGCTTGCCGGAGATGCTGACCTTGCCTCGATGAACCGGCTTCGTGAAGCTCCCGCATTGCCTTCCGTAGCTTCGTGGATGTTGGCGGCCGCGTATGCAACAGCCGGTCAGGAAGCTGCTGCCCGAGACATTGTTACCCGATTGCCCGTGACGGTGAAACCCTATCAGGAGATGGCCTACTCCTACGGGTCGGATGTACGGGATAAGGCCATTATTCTTGAGACGCTCGTGAAACTCAATGATCGTACCCGTGCATTTGAACTCGTGAAAGACCTGTCGGGTTCACTCAGCAATGAAAACTATTGGATGAGCACCCAAGCGGTGGCGTGGTCGTTAAAATCCATTGGGGCTTTTGCCGGGCAGGAGCAACGAGGCGAGATACAATTCACATATGGGTTCGATGGCAAGGAGGTTTCCGCCAGCACCGAACTGGCGGTGGCTCAAGTTACCTTGCCGGTTGAGACAGCGAAAAACCGGCAGCTCAAATTGACCAACAGAGGTAAGGGCCCGCTCTTTGTTCGGCTGCTCACACAGGGCGTGCCGGCTCGTGGTCAGGAGGAAGATGCCGAAAAGAATTTGCGTTTAGCGGTGAACTATACAACCCCGGATGGACGTGAATTGGATCCTTCGCGCCTTGAGCCGGGCAGCGAATTTATTGCCGAAATCACGGTCACCAATCCCGGACTGCGTGGGAACTACAAAAATCTGGCCCTTAACCAGATGGTGCCGGCCGGATGGGAGATCAACAACCTTCGGTTTGAAGAAATCCAAAGCCGCTTGTCAGGAGATGTACCAACCTATCAGGATTTTCGAGACGACCGTGTTTTTACCTACTTTGATCTGAAGGCAAACGAGCGCAAGACCTTCCGCGTCTTGCTCACCGCCAGCTACTCAGGCGAGTTTTATCTGCCCTCAATCAGTTGTGAGGCGATGTACGATGGATCGGTTTATGCCCGCAAGAAAGGCCAGGTGGTGGTGGTGTCGAAAAAAGAGGCACAGTAAAGGTTCATGCGTAAAAGGCGGGCGGTTCGACAATTGTTTTTTGCAAGCTTGCTGATCGCGGGTGCGGGATACTATTTTGCCCTGCCAGATCGCCTTTTTGTTGATCCTTTTGCCACCGTGTTGGAAGATAACGAGGGGCAATTGTTGTCGGCTTCCATAGCGGCTGACGGGCAATGGCGTTTTCCGGAGGTGGATACCGTGCCGGAAAAGTTCAGACGGGCACTGATCCATTTCGAAGACAGGCGGTTTTACGCGCATCCCGGTGTCGATCTGCTGGCGCTTGGCCGGGCGATGCGCAAAAATTGGCGTGCCGGTCGTATCGTGAGTGGAGGAAGCACACTGACCATGCAGGTTATCCGGCTTTCGCGAAAGGATCGACCGCGCACCATTTGGCAGAAGGCTGTGGAAATCGCGCTGGCCACTCGGCTGGAGCTTCGCTATTCGAAAGAAGAAATTCTGGAGCTCTATGCTTCGCATGCTCCGTTTGGCGGTAATGTGGTTGGCCTGGAGGCTGCATGTTGGCGGTATCTGGGGCGCAGTCCATCGCAAATCAGTTGGGCCGAGGCGGCTATGCTGGCGGTTCTACCCAACAATCCTTCCCTGATTCATCCGGGCCGTAACCGTCAGGTTTTGATTAACAAGCGAGACCGATTACTCGCTCGGCTCATGAGGGCCGGTGAAATTGACTCACTTACTTGCGCTTTGGCAGTTCTAGAACCAATCCCGGAAGCCCCAATGGCACTGCCTCGCCTTGCCCCCCATGCCCTCGAATTCATGAAAAAGCAGGGGCATGAGGGTCATCGGGTATCGTCTACAATACAACGGGAATTGCAAGCGCGAGTGACCCGAATGGTTAGTGACCATTACAATCGCCTGCGCGCCAATCAGATTCATAATGCCGCAGTACTGGTACTGGACGTTAATTCCGGACATGTTCTGACCTACATCGGCAACACGGCATCGGGCATTGAGCATCACGAAGCTGTGGATGTTATACAGGCCCCGCGCAGCACAGGCAGCATCTTTAAGCCCGTGCTGTATGCCGCCATGTTAGATGAGGGTAAGATGTTACCCCGCAGTTTGCAGCCCGATGTGCCAACCTTGATTAACGGGTTTGCACCCGAGAATTTCTCGCATGAGTTTGGTGGGGCGGTGCCAGCCGATCAGGCGCTCATTCGTTCGCTCAACATACCCGCAGTGCACCAGCTTCGGGCGTTTCGGTACGAAAAGTTCCATTCACTACTCACCCGGATTGGCATAACAACTCTAACACAAGAGCCTGATTATTATGGACTTACACTGATTTTAGGGGGAGCAGAGGGTTCCCTTTGGGACATCACCGGTATGTATGGTTCGATGGCACGCACACTAAATAACTATTTTCACTGGCCCGGTCAGTTGCGGTATACTTCGGCTACCTATCATTTGCCTTCTCTGGTGCAACGGAATACTTCGGCTACCCTTGAGCCTCAGGACGAATCATCGCCTATTTCGGCTGGAGCGCTTTGGCAAACATTTGAAATCATGAAAGAAGTCTATCGGCCGGGCGAGGAGTCGGGTTGGAAGTATTTTCACTCCTCACGCAAGGTAGCCTGGAAAACCGGAACCAGTATTGGCTTTCGTGATGCTTGGGCTGTAGGTGTGACTCCCTCGCATGTTGTTGGGGTATGGGTTGGTAATGCCGATGGTGAGGGCAGGCCCGGCCTCACCGGTAGCGAGGCTGCTGCACCCATTTTGTTTGATGTGTTTAGCGCTTTGCCTCCGACCTCGTGGTTTTTGATGCCGCAGCAGGAATTCAGTTGGGTTCGGGTTTGCCAGCAAAGCGGGGAAATGGCTGGTGAGTTTTGTGAGTCAACCAAGGAAGAGTTCGTGCCCTCAGCCGGTGCGTCATCTGCCCGATGCCGTTATCATCAGCGTATCTTTCTGAGTGCAGACGGCCTGCACCGCGTTCACCGCGATTGCTATTCCGCTGATGCATGGCATGCGTTCAATTGGTTTGTACTGCCGCCCTTACAAGAGCATTATTTTCGGGCTGTTCATCTTTCGTACAAACCCGTGCCACCCTATCTCACCACCTGCACGGGTGCTGATCCGGTTGCCTTTGATCTCGTTTATCCCTCACTCGATGCGCGAATTGTGTTGCCAAGGGAGTTGTCAGGCCAGCGCAACCCGGTTGTATTTAGAGCTGTTCATTCGCTACCGCAGTCAACTCTTTTCTGGCATTTGGATGACCGTTTTATCGGGGCTACACAGGGTACCCACCAGGTGCCCCTGTATCCGGCAGCCGGCCGGCATTCTGTTACAATCGTGGACGAGGCGGGGCATACGTTGACCAGAAGCTTTGAAGTGTTGGTTAATGGTTTTTAAGGCATATGTAATATTTATTTCACTTTCAGTCAAAATAACTCATTTATTAGATCGGTATTTGTCATCTAAGTTAAACAAAAGATACTCATGAACTCGGCTATTCTTTCTGCAGGACTACTGCTCGGAGCTTCTCTGATAACATCAGATATTAAAGCTCAATCGGGAGACGACCCCTATTACGTAGTGATTGGTGCATTTTCCTCTAGTGATAATGCAGCGAAAAGGATTTCTTCTTCCCGGCAATACAACTTGTCGGGGGTGGCGGAATTGAACCCCGTTCGCCAGTTGCATTATGTATATGTATTGAAGACCGAAGATCGCTCGAAAGCAATGACGGAAGCCAAGCGAATTCGGGAGGCAACCCGCTTTACGGATACGTGGGTATACACGGGTTTGCTGGGTGACACACCCACGATGGTTGAGAAGACGACCGAGCCCGTCACGGGAGAGCCGGCTCAGGAAGTCAAACCCGAGCCCGTTGTGGTGGAGCCCCCCAAGCCGGTGGCCGTCACCCGTAGTTTTGTGTTTGCTATTATGGATTCCGAAACGGAAAGACAAGTGACAGGTGAAGTGCACGTGACCAATGCCGCCAATAAATCCAAAATTGGTACTTACAGGGGTAACCAACCTTTTTCGTTCACCTACGCAGATGACCCGGGAACATGGTCGATCGTGTGCGATGTTACCGGCTATCGGAAATGGGAAAAGGTTGTGCCAGCGGGTTCGGCTGTCGCCAATTCCAGTGGGCAGTTGGTAATACCGGTCGATTTGGTGCGCATGCGGGAGGGTGACCTTTCGGTAGCCCAGATTTTCTTCTTCAAGGATGCAACGGTCATGTTGCCGGATTCAAAACTGGCCGCATTGGAATTGTTGGAATGGATGCGTGACCACCCTACGGCCAGAATCAGAATACACGGGCATACGAACGGAAATGATAAAGGCACCATCATTTCGATGAAAAAGGGAAGCATGGATTATTTTTCAGTTGATAATACCGAGGCAGGCAAAGGTTCTGCCAAAACCCTGTCTCAGAAGCGAGCCGAAACTTTGAAAAACTACCTGGTTTCGCAGGGTATAGATACCAAACGCATCGAGATCAAAGCGTGGGGTGGAGATAAGCCGCTTTTTGACATTCTGAGCAATGAAGCCGCAGCTAATGTCAGGGTTGAAATTGAAATCATAGGTGAATAGACGGTTCGAATTCCCAGGTAAGACAGCTCCGACTTCGGGGCTGTTTTTGTTTGTGCCTGGGCGCTGAACATGCCGGTTATTGAGAAAATTGCTACCTTCACCGGTCAAAGAACCCCTTTTCAAAGTGAAAAAACTCCTTTTCGCTGTTGCTCTGGTCGTCTCGGCCGGCCAACTTTTTGCCCAAAGTGCAGACAACGTGAAATACTATGCCACTATCGGTGCATTTCGGATTGAAGATAATGCCAGGCGCTTTACCGAGGTAGCCAAAAAGATGAATTACAATGCTGTCTATGCGTTGAACAAAACGCGAGGTCTGCATTATGTTTATGTTTTGGCGACTGCCGATAAGCGAGAGGCTTTCCGACTTCAGATTCGCCTGCGCGCCACCACAGATTTTAAGGATGCCTGGGTTTTTATGGGGCTGTTGGCCGATGATGGAGCCATCGAAGAAAAACCTATTGTTGAAGAAAAACCTGTTGACGAGAAAGCCGGTGTCGAAAATCCTTTGACTATTGTTCTGGTTGTTGATTCGGTAAAGGTCAAGGCCCGGCAGGACTCGATTCGCAAGGCAGAGGAGGCGGCTAAACCAAAACCCAAACCTCCGGGCAACCCATTCAAGTTTCGCCTATTGCGCCGGGAGTCCGGCTCGGAGGTTATGGGAGAGGTGCACGTTCAGGAATCAAGCAAAGCATCCCGTTATCAGGCTTTTCCGGCCAATCAGGTGGTATACATAGAGGCACCTCGCAACCGCGAGGGTACGTATACACTCGTTACGCAGGCGGCCGGTTATAAGCCGGTAAAAACGATTATGAGTTACCGAACCCCCGGGGGCACCCAGGGCGCAGAGGGTGAGCAAATTGTTGAGCTTCCCCTGGCGAAAGCCAAGCGTGGTGACTACATCGACTTCACTTCGGTGAAGTTTTTCAAAAATTCCTCGGTTCTTGAGCCTCCCTCCAGAAATGAATTGGACGGTTTGGTTTCGTTGATGAAGGAGGAAACCGGTTTTAAGATTCGGATTCACGGCCACGTAAATGGTAAAATCAGCCGTGATGCCATTCTTATCGGAAAGAGTACCGAGTTCTTCAAGCAAGTGCCTGCCAACGAATTGAGGAAGAATACGACTGCTTCCGATCTTTCAACTGAACGTGCCGAAGTGGTGAAGCGTTATCTTGTTTCACAGGGCATCCCGGCTGACCGCATCAAAACCAAGGGTGACGGTGGAAAAATCCCGCTGTACCCCGAGGGTGGTACCTTGGGTATTTATAACGATCGGATCGAGGTAGAGATCATCAAACACTAAACTTCGTATTAGTAATTCGATACCGGTTAAATCGCGGGGCACCCCAATTCAACCTGACTAGTCCCATCCGCAGGATTTAGCTATTTGTCATCGCGCGCAGGATGTCATGGTGCGTAATAATGTGAGGAACTTCCTCTTCATCGCGAACAATCACCGCCCGGTTCGTTTTGGTGAGCATCGAACTCAGCACATCCAGCGTGCTGTCTAAGGCTACTACCTGCATAGGTTTGTCCATCACGTCAGCTACGGCCTTGTCTTTTACCTGGGGATCAGCAATAATTTTGTCAATGAGTCCAGCTGTGGTTACACTACCGATGAATTCATTGTCTTCAACCACCGGCATTTGATCAACTCCTTCTCGGTTCATAATCTGGATAGCCTGGCCAATGGTGGAGTTACGGGTTACTGTGAAAAGTTTGTCGTGACCGTTACGCGCCTTGATGATCTCGCGCGCAGTGGAATAGGTTCTCTCCTCCAGGAAGCCGTGGTCTTTCATCCACAAATCATTATACACTTTGGCCAGGTAGCGCGTGCCGTGGTCGGGCAGGAGAATTACCATAACGTCATCCTCCTGGAGATGTTGCCGGGCATACTCCAGCGCTCCATGCACGGCCGAGCCGCTGCTCCAGCCTACGAATAAGCCTTCCTCACGCGACAAGCGTCTGGCCATAATGGCTCCGTCTTTGTCCGTTACCTTTATAAATTGATCTATGGCCTCAAAGTCGACATTCTTGGGGAGGATATCCTCACCAAATCCTTCCGTCAGGTACGGATAAATTTCATTCTTGTCGAAGATGCCGGTCTCTTTGTATTTTTTGAACACTGAGCCGTAGGTATCAATACCAATTGCTTTTAAACCCGGATTTTGTTCTTTCAAATACCGTGCTGTGCCACACATGCTTCCGCCTGTGCCTACTGTGGCCACGTAGTGTGTGATCTTTCCACCCGTTTGGTTCCAGATCTCGGGCCCGGTCGTCTCGTAGTGTGCTGCCGCGTTGCTCAGGTTATCGTATTGATTGGGGTAGAAAGAGTTTGGTATTTCCTTGTTGAGTTTGCGGGCTACTGAATAATACGAGCGGGGATCGTCTGGTTCCACATTAGTCGGACACACGACCACCTCGGCACCGACTGCGCGAAGGATATTTATTTTTTCCTGCGACTGTTTATCGGCCATGGTAAAGATGCAGCGGTAGCCCCTCGAAATAGCGGTCAGCGCCAGCCCCATACCGGTATTGCCAGACGTTCCCTCGATGATGGTACCGCCCGGTTTCAACAGTCCGTTTTTCTCGGCATCCAAAATCATCTTTAAAGCCATGCGGTCTTTGGTCGAGTTGCCGGGATTGAAGTACTCAACCTTCGCCAGCAGCGTGCCTTTAATGCCTTTCGATAACTTGTTCAGTCGGATAATCGGTGTATTACCGATGGTATCCACGATGGAATTGAGGATCATGGGTGCAAACTTTGCCTCTAAAGGTACGAGATGTTTTGCAGGCAGGTTGGGAAACTTTTATCCCGGATGTCACACGGGCTAGCGGCCTTTTCGATAGTCCAGCGAAGGTTTTCGATCGCCCAGCAAAGCCTTGTACGTGAAGTCATTTCCTCGCAGGCGGTTGAGTTCTGCTTTGGCCTTTTCCAGCATGGCCGGGTTGTTGAATAGATCCACGCCCGTCATGGCCATAACTTTTGAAGCATTCAGCATGCCTTTAAATCCAATGCTCATCCCATCGCACGCCACGGCCTGCCAGGAGTGCGCCACGGTGCCGGGCACCCAGGTGGCCACGCCAAGGCCCACGGTAGGCACTACCCAACTGACATCACCTACGTCCGTTGAGGCCGGAAAAAAACCTCCGGTTTGATAGGGCTGCACCTTGGCTGCTTCGGCCAGGTCTGGCGCAGCGTACGTGAATGTAGCCTGAATTTTTTGGGCAAAGGCCATTTCCTCCGGTGTGTATTTCACCCCGCCAACCCGCTCAAGATTTTTCTGCATCAGGCGCGCGAGGGGTTCGTTGGGCAGCAGGTTGTAGGAGCCCGAAATGATCTCCACCTCCATTCGGGTTTCTGTACCGGTGGCTGCACCTTGGGCACAACGAATAATGCGGTCAAACAACTGCTGCACCGTGCGCGCATCCGGGTGACGCACCATATACTCTACTTCCGCATAATCGGGCACCACATTGGGTGCCAGCCCACCTTTGCTGATGACGTAATGAATCCGCGATTCCTGCGGGATATGCTCGCGCATCAGGTTCACCATGTAGTTCATCGACTCCACGCCATCCAAAGCAGAACGCCCCACATGAGGTGCTGCGGCTGAATGGGCGGACCGCCCGTAGAATCGAAACGTGGCCTGCATGATGGCCAGGCAGGATTCCGGACTCGCCTGGTTTTCAGATGAAGGATGCCAGTGCAAGACCGCATCTACATCATCGAATAAGCCCTCGCGAACCATGTATACTTTTGCGCTGCCGCCTTCTTCTGCAGGCGTGCCCAAGAGGCGAACGGTGCCTTCGCGTTTATTTTTCACCAGCCATTCTTTGAGCGCAATGGCCGCACTGGCAGAGGCCGACCCGAAAAGATTGTGCCCACAGCCGTGCCCCCCGCCACCGGTCTTGAGTGGCTGCACGTGGGGCACGCTGTCTTGCGAAAGGCCCGGTAGCGCGTCAAACTCAGCTAAGATGCCGATCACTGGTTTTCCAGAGCCATAGGAAGCAACAAACGCGGTGGGCATGCCGGCAACCCCTTTCTCAATTCGGAAACCTTCTTTTTGTAAAACATTCTGTAACAGTGCGGTGCTTTTTTCTTCAAGAAAACCCAGCTCGGCATAACCCCAGATGCTGCGGGCTACCTGCCGCATCTCATTGAAACGGTTATTTAACTCCGTATTAATAAACAACTTATCTTTCTCGCCTGTGTTTTTCAACTCGGGTTGTTGGGCAACTGCACAGTTGAAACACGCCAGCATGGCAACTGCTAAGACTATTACTTGTTTTTCCATGGTATGAAAAGAATTGATTCTGTGTCGAATGGTTGAAACAAACGGACTTGTAAAGCATCGGCAGGGGTATTGTAACTGATTATCGAGGCAAACCCAATCAACCCGCGATCATCGTGTAACAAGATAAACAGGTCATCATGTAAACTCCACCGTCCGGTTAGCTGCTCGTGGTAGTTTAGATCTATCTTAAACGTTTCCTCGGTAAAAAAAATTCTTGTTTTTTTTCGAATCCACCGTTTTTGTTTTGGCATTCTCAAGTTTATCGTGCTGTCATTTTTGGCTTCTGGCTTTGATTTCGCGGGTCTCCAACCTGACTCAACCAACTTATCATATGCTTTACTGTCGCGGTTGACCATGCTGCGCGATGGCCAGAGTTTCCCAAGCCCCACGCCATCCAGCGTGAACTCTTGAAAATAGAGGGTATCGGCATGTTGCCGATAAAGTTGCAACACCCGGTGCTCGCCACCAATACTCCGCGCTCTCACCGAAGCAGCCCCCTTAGTTTTTACCGAAGAGATTTTTAGACAAAGAGGTTCGTTGTATCCGTAGTGGCTAACGGGAAAAAATAGAATGTTATCGCGGGCGCAAATGGCAGCGAATTCTCGCGTGGTATGCCAATAGTCCAGCCGTTCTTCCACAGATAGGATCCAGTCATTTAAATTGAAAAAATCAGCAAGTTGGTTTTGGTCAAATTCGCCATCAAACTTTATGAGAGGCGCAAAAACCACATCTCCCCTCGCGAAGGAAATGATCAGGGTATCGGGTGTCTGCTTCTTAATGGTTGCTATCCACAAGTCATCGCTTACTATGCGATTTTCGTACCGATGCAAACGGGTCCGGCTTTTGCCTCCAAAAAAAACAACACTATCCTGATGCAACTCAATGGTGGCTCCACTGGCGGTAGTGGGGAGTGAATTGCCAACTACAAAAAATGTATTTATCCAACAATCGGGAATTCGTTGCTGGGCTTTGGCGAATTGAGACAAAGAGACCAGAATAATAAAAACGAGTTGGGGAGTAGTCATTGATTTTTTATAATCTCAAACTCCACTCTTCGGTTAAGTTGCCGGTCCTCTTCGGTCAGTTCGGCCACAATTGGCTTACTGCTGCCGTACCCAATCGCTTCAATACGATTGCCGGCAATGATGAATTGATTCACTAAATGTTCTTTAATAGCATCGGCACGCGCCTGTGAAAGCATTCGGTTTACGTCTTCCTTGCCTTGTGAGTCCGTATGCCCGGAAATCCGCAGGTTGACATCCGGATGGTCGATCAGGAAGTTGGCCAGCTTGTCTAAATCGGCATGCATGGCCGGCAAAATGTCGGCCTTGCCGTTTTCAAATTCCAACGACTTGAATGCAATCTTACTTTCGATAGGATCGGCTACTTTATTTACCTCACGGTCGCCCTCCATAAAAAAAATCTCTTCGATGCGGAAGAAATCATCACCCTGAATAATCAACAGGTAATTTCGCCTGTTGATCAGACTGAAGTCGAAGGTTCCGTCTTCGCGCAGGAAACGGGGCGCTACTTCAACGCCCGCATCAAGGTCAATCACACTCACGATTCCTTGCTTTGGGTTTCCGGTTGGATCCGTCAGCTTCCCTGACAGGCGTGCGGTGGCCAGGGGCTGGGCTTCCATGGGTACGGGAAAGGAATAGAGGTCGAGGTTCTTGGGATCTTGTTCTTCCGAACGGGCGTAGTAGAGGTCGTGCGCCTGGGCGTCAATGGTGAAGTAGTACTCGCTGCCGGCTCCGTTCACAAGCGGCCCGATGTTTTTGGGTTCCTGCCAGATTCCATTTTTTCGATAGGCTTTGTAGATATCAAAATCACCAAAATTGAGCGGCTGCCCATTGGACGAGAAGTACAAAACGTTGTACCGGTGGTGAAAAAAAGGACTTACTTCACTGGCCCGTGTGTTAATGACCGGTCCGGCATTTTGTGCCGGACTCCAATTGCCTTTGTTGTCCTTCACGCAAAAGTAAATATCCGACTGGCCAAACGACCCGATTCGATTGCTGGCAAAGTAAAGCGTGTCGCCCCGGTGGTTTAGCGATGGGTGTGAATCCCAACCCAGACTATTTACTTTTGGCCCCAGATTTTTTATTTCACCCCAAAGACTATCTTTTAACAGCCGGGCACTGAAAAGGTCGCAGTTGTTTTGCAGGCATCGTGAAAAAATCAATTTTTTGCCGTCCAGGCTGAGACAGGCCGATCCTTCATTATGTTGGGTATTAATTGCCCGCAGTTCGTGGGCTGTTGTCCACGCGCCATCTACCCGAACACTCAGAAAAATATCTTCGTCAAAGGTTTCGGTAAACGCCACGGCATGTCGGTTTCGTTTACTCGTAAACAGCATCAGGTAGTCGCTATTTCCCATTACGGGTCCATAATCTTCTTTATTTGAGTTGATATCTGGGCCCATGAGCGTGAGTACGGCATGCGGTGGCCGCAGCGTATCGATTTCTTTCCGGTAGTCCACCAGTTGGTAATAGTGATCGAGTGGTACAAAATACTTTTTCTTTTCGCGCTCCAGTGAATCGTATCGCTTGGTCAGGCGTTCGAGATTGAAGCTGGAGTTGAGGCTGGTAATATCCACGCCTTGCTGGTGGTGCTTTACCGCCAGTTTATACAACAGAACGGCTTCGCCCGGTGGGCCGTATGTTTCAGACAGGCGCGCAAGTATCCAGATCATGGACACATTACGGCCGAAGTTCTGAACACCAAAATTTTTAACATAGGTGCGCAGCAATCGGTAAAGTTCAGCTTGCTCATTCGACTTCAGCGCTGCCGCAATCCGATCAAATTGCCGCACGTCTTCGTAGTAGGAGATTCGGTTAAGGTTGGGAAAGGTGAATATGTCAGACTGGCTGAAGTGGGTCAGAGAGTCCTGAAGTTGCACCTGCTCGCCACGTTTGAATTTCCTTTTGTTCTGAGCTGCCAAATTCCCAGCTACCGCCAGAATGAACAACAACACCAGCCAGATTCGTGGCCTTTGGCACAGGTTGGGAATACACATTACCTGAAAATTCGCTGAATTTTATCACATGGGCAAACCTTGGCACTTATATTGAGTCTTTTAGATGCCGCACAAAAAGAGTTGGGATACCGCGTTTTTTGTGTCAATTTGGCACTCTTCTTATGTTTCAATCATTGTCAATTTCACCGCTGGTGCAGGAAGATTCTGAAGAACTGATCCAACTCATCAACCCCGAGCAGGAGCCGGAGCTTAAACCGGAAGACATTCCGGGTGAGTTGCCCATTCTCCCCATCAAGAATACCGTTCTGTTCCCGGGCGTAGTAATCCCCATCACGGTCACCCGTCAAAAGTCAATCAAACTGATTAAGACCGCCTATAGCGGCAATCGCATCATTGGTGTGGTGGCGCAGAAGAATAAGCAGGCCGAGGAGCCCGGTGTGGAAGATCTGTACCGTTTTGGCACGGTGGCCCGCATTATTAAAATGCTCGTATTACCCGATGGAAATACCACGATTATTATTCAGGGGAAGGCACGTTTCTCCGTTTTGGAGTACCTAAGCGAAGAACCGTTTCTGCTAGCCCGTCACGAGCTTATGGCGTCACCCGTGCTGGACATGTCCAACAAGGAAGTACAGGCGCTCATTCAATCGTTAAAAGACACGGCCAGTAAGATCTTGAAGCTTAATCCGGAAATTCCGCAAGAGGCACAGGTTGCCCTGGATAATATCCAAAGTCCTGCGTTCCTGATTCACTTCCTGGCATCTAACCTTAATGTGGAAGTGCCCGACAAACAGAAAATTCTCGAGACGGGTGATACGATCGATCGGGGCACACTGTTGCTTCAGTTTATGTTGCGCGATGTGCTGATGCTGGAGATAAAAAATGAAATTCAGCGAAAGGTTCATACTGATATTGATCAGCAGCAGCGTGATTATTTTCTTCGTCAGCAGATTCGCGTGCTCCAAGATGAGTTGGGTCATGATGGACCGGACAAGGAAATTGAAAACCTGCGCAAACGCAGCGAGGCAAAACGCTGGCCGAAAGGGGCGCACGAGCATTTTCAAAAAGAGCTCGATAAACTGCAGCGGACTAATCCGCAGGCGCCTGATTTCCCCATCTTAATGAACTATGTTGAGTTCATGCTTGATTTACCCTGGGATGAGTATACGCAGGATGACTTTGATTTGAAGCGTGCCAAAAGAATTCTGGATAAAGACCACTTCGGGCTGGAGAAGGTCAAGAGTCGGATTCTGGAATATCTCGCGGTGCTGAAGCTCAAGCGAGATATGAAAGGCCCCATCCTTTGTCTATACGGCCCACCGGGGGTTGGAAAAACATCGCTGGGCAAGAGCATCGCCAAGTCGTTGCAACGGCATTACGTGCGTATGTCGTTGGGTGGTGTTCACGATGAAGCCGAGGTTCGTGGCCATCGAAAGACTTACATTGGAGCTATGCCGGGAAAGATCCTTCAGAACATTAAGAAGGCAAAAACGAACAATCCGGTATTTGTGCTGGATGAGATTGATAAGGTTCGTTCGGATTTCAGAGGTGATCCCTCGAGCGCCTTGCTGGAGGTACTGGATCCCGAACAGAATAACGCCTTTTCCGATAACTACCTGGAAGTGGAGTACGACCTTTCCAAAGTGTTATTTATTGCCACGGCCAATGCATTGGACACCATTCACCCCGCCCTGCGCGATCGGATGGAAATCATTGAAATCACAGGTTACACGGTGGAAGAAAAGCTCCAGATTGCTATCCGGCATTTGGTGCCCAAGCAATTAAAAGAACATGGTCTTATTCCTTCAGATGCTGAGTTTTCCAAGGAGGCCATTCTTAAAATCATTGAGTCGTATACCCGCGAATCGGGCGTGCGCACGCTCGAGCGCAAAATCGGGTCGGTGGTTCGGCACCTGGCCAAAAGTATTGCGATGGAGGAAAAGGTCAGTGCACGTGTTACTCCGGAGTTGGTTTCGCGCGTGTTGGGAGCTGAAATTTTTGACGAGGAACTTTATCAGGGTAACGACCTGGCCGGGGTTGTTACTGGTCTTGCGTGGACTCAGGTGGGCGGGGATATTCTGTTCATTGAGTCGAGCGTGAGCCGCGGCAAAGGAGGGCTCACCATTTCCGGGCAATTGGGCGATGTGATGAAAGAATCGGCCATGGCAGCCCTTTCCTACCTCAAGTCGAACGCAGCTTTGCTGGGAATCGATCACCGGGTTTTTCAGCAATATGACCTTCACATTCATGTGCCGGCTGGTGCCGTGCCCAAAGATGGGCCCTCAGCCGGTATCACCATGCTCACCTCCCTGGCTTCCATTTTTACGCAGCGTAAAGTGAAGGCCAAATTGGCCATGACGGGAGAAATTACACTGCGCGGAAAAGTGCTGCCGGTTGGCGGTATTAAGGAGAAGATATTGGCAGCCAAGCGCGGGGGCATTAAAGAGATCATCCTCAGCAAGCGCAACAAACGGGATGTTGACGAAATTGAAAAAAGCTACTTGCGCGGCCTTGTCTTTCACTACGTAGATACGGTGGACCATGTTTTGAAGATTGCGCTGATGAAAGAGAAAGTAAAAAACCCAATGGAGTTTGTACTCACCGATTCCCGCTCAACGTAACCACCGCGAATGGAAAATACCTATTTGACGCCACGCCAGATCGTGGACGAACTGGACAAATACATCATCGGGCAGCATGATGCCAAGCGCAATGTGGCCATTGCGCTTCGCAACCGGTGGAGGCGAATGCACGTGGAAGGGCCCATTCGGTCTGAGATTGTGCCAAACAACATTCTGATGATTGGGGCTACAGGTGTTGGCAAAACCGAGATTGCCCGCAGGTTGGCCAAGCTGGCCGATGCACCCTTTGTTAAAGTTGAGGCGAGTAAATTCACCGAGGTGGGGTATGTCGGTCGTGATGTGGAAAGTATGGTGCGCGACCTGGTTGAGCAATCGGTAAATATGGTGAAGACCCGAAAGAAGGAAGAGGTAAAAGAAAAGGCCGCGCAACTCGTGGAGGATATCATTCTCGATGCCCTCATTCCTCCGTTGAAGGGCATGTCAACGGTAAACCTTTCCGAGGAAAGCAACGAGGCGCCTTCAACCGATACCGAACTGAATGAACGAACCCGTCAGGCCTTTCGGCAGAAGATCCGAAATGGCGAATTGGAGGATCGCAAGATTGAAATCACGATGAAGCAGGGCGGAGGCCCCCCGGTGGGCATGATTGGAGCGGGCATGATGGACGAAGTATCGATGATGAACCTGCAGGAAATGCTCAGCGGCATGATGCCAAAAAAAGCACGCAAACGCAAGGTCACAATTGCGGAAGCACGCAAACTGTTGATGGAGGAGGAGGCCGGCCGGCTGATTGATATGGATGAGGTGAAAGAGGAGGCGTTGCGCAAGGCCGAGGAATCCGGGATCATCTTCATCGATGAAATTGATAAGGTGGCGTCCGGCAATGCCCGCAAGGGAGGAGGTGGACCTGACGTGAGCCGCGAAGGTGTACAACGCGACCTGCTGCCGATTGTGGAAGGGAGCACGGTGAACACCAAATACGGAGTGATCAATACCGATCACGTATTGTTTATCGCAGCCGGAGCCTTCCATATTTCCAAGCCATCGGACTTAATTCCCGAGTTGCAAGGTAGGTTCCCTATACGGGTTGAGCTGAACAACCTGACACGCGAAGATTTTATTCGCATTTTGAAAGAGCCCAAAAATGCACTCACCCGCCAATATCAGGCGTTGTTTATGGCCGAAGGCGTTACGCTGTCATTTGACGATAGTGCCCTGGAGGAGATTGCAGAGACGGCTTTTCAAATCAATGCCGAAGTCGAGAATATTGGTGCACGCAGATTGCATACCGTTATGAGCCGGTTGTTGAACCAATTTCTGTTCGATGTACCCGACCGGGTTCCGCCCTACTCTCATATTGAGCTAACGCGGGATGACGTGAAGCAACGGTTGGATGGCCTGGTACGAAACAAAGACCTTAGCGAGTATATTTTGTAGATGCGTTGGGGGTTCATCTTGTTGAGTTGGTTTGCGGCAGCAGCCGAAGCTCAGACGGATACGAGCCACCACGAATCATTTTCGGATGTTCGCGGCCATTACATCAAACGCTATCCGGATCATTTCTGGGTCTGGCCGGTGGTCAAGTCTCGATCCCTCAGCTTTAAATCGGAGAATGTCGTTACAGACGATCAAACCAAGTTCAGGCCAAACTCACGAACTGCCCTGGGAGCCGGCTTTTACCTGTTTGAGATTGCAGCCGAGATTGCGTTCTCTATTCCCGAGAGCGAAACCAGCATCAATCAATTCGGGGAGAGCGATGTGCGCGATCTTCAGATTAACGCCATTGGCAAGTTTTGGGGCTTTGATGTGTATTGGCAACGCTATAAAGGATTCTACCTGGATGAGCTAAACGGAGGGACAGATTTTTCCAAGCGGGCCGACATTCAGTCGAATAACTTTGGCTTAAGTGGCTTTTATGCGTTTAACCGCACCAAGTTTTCGCTGCGCTCGTCCTACAACTTTTCAGAAAGGCAAATGCACAGCGGGGGAAGTTGGATGGTGATTGGTACGGTCAATACGTTCAAACTTCAGGGTGACTCTACCTGGGGTGACGCCAGTTCGGGGTCAGAGTTTCTCTCGATGCGTTACACCACGTTTGGCCTCGCCCCCGGCTATTCATACAATTACATCGTAAAAAAAATTTTTGTCAACGCTACGCTAGGGCTGGGCCCGGCTCATAATTGGCTGTATGTGAAGACTGCGAACGGAGCCGATTCGAACAATATCTCCATCAACACCATTTCAGTCATTCGGCTGGGTATTGGGTACAACAGCGAGCGGTGTTTCGGTGGGGTCTGGGTCAGCATCCATTCGCGCAACTTGCGCATTGAGGACACCCGTTTCAGTAACTCGACCTCCATCCTGAAGTTTATGGCCGGTTACCGGTTTAGGGAGGTCGGGATTTTGAAAAAACGGGCGGTTGACCTCTTTCTCCCCCGCCACTAGTCGCTTTTGCTCTTGGGGAAATCAAACCAAACGAATCGGCCGGATTACAAACTCAACTCCTGCCTGCTATAAACGTCAAAATGAATTTCCACAATGCCGCAAGTGGGCACGTTCATAATGTTTTCTCCGCTCAGGTTATTGGCAAATTCAGTCAACCCGGGATTGTGTCCAAACAAAAAGACATGTTCGTTCTCGTTTGGTAACTGGCGCACAGTCCGCAGCATTTCGTCTGGGCTCGCATGGTAGAGGTTTTTGTCTTCTACAATATTTTTTTGGGGATACTTTAGTTTTTCGGCAAAAGCCTGGCAGGTGTCGACAGCCCGGGTAGCGGTGCTGCTAACCATCAGGTCAACCAGCACCTCGCGTTCTTTTAGGCGTTTGGCCATTCGGGGAGCATCTTTTTTGCCCCGTTTGTTCAGGGGGCGGTCATGGTCAGCCAGGTTAGGCTCGTCCCAACTTGATTTGGCGTGGCGAACGAGAAAAAGCGTTTTCATCAACGAAAGCTACAGCATTCAGGCCAAATCAGATAACGAAAAACTTATCTTTGCGGCCGCATGTCGCAACGTCCGCTCGGAAAGGAGATCAAGTACACGACTCTGTATTGGTTCGTCAAGTTCCTCATTTTCGCTTCCAACAAATTGCCCCGCGGCTGGTGGTTAGCCTTCTGCGGTTTTTTAGGCAAGCTGGCCTACGCGTTTAGCCCCCGCAATCGCGACCTGGCCCTGGTGCACCTGGGCCTGGTGTATGGGCGTGAAAAATCACTGAGAGAGATCAATGAGCTCTGTAAGAATTTTTTTGTGATGCTGGGCAAAAATGCGGGGGACGTACTTCGATCCACCACCATGCGGTCGTTGGAGGATATTCTCAAGGTCGTGGAGGTGCACCATTACGAGAACTTTGAACGAGCCTACGCAAAAGGAAAAGGTGTAATCTTTATTACCGGTCATATCGGGGCGTTTGACATGATGGTTACCTACATGTCGCTGCGCGGGCTAAAGCCTTATGTGATTGGTGCACCGCTGAAGGATGAGCGACTAAACGATTTGATGTTTGCTCACCGCAATGCTTTTGGTGCGGTGGCCGTGGAGCGCGGTAAGGAAATGGTGCGGCTCTTCAAGGCCCTCAAACTCGGTGGCTCGGTCGCCATGCTCATTGATGTGGACACGCGGGTAAAAAGCCGATTTGTAGAATTCCTGGGTATGCCGGCCGCTACACCGGTAGGGGCATCCATACTTGCTATGAAAACGGGTGCTGCGGTGGTACCCATGTTTATTCACCTGCGTGAGGATGGGCGGCAGCAGATTGATATTTTCCCTGAAGTGCCGGTGAAAACCGATGGTGACGAAGAAGCTGACCTGGTGGAGAATACCCAGCGGTTTACCCGCACCATTGAGTCGTATATCCGCCAGCACCCCACGCAATGGACGTGGATGCACGAGCGGTGGAAAACCAAACCGGGGGAAGAGGAGCGCTAGGCTACTTCTTGAAAATGAAATAGACGGCCAGCACCAGGAACACAAACCCAATCAGGTGATTGCATCGGAATGTTTCCGTCTTGAAAAAGATGAGCGAGAAGAGTACGAAAACCACCAGCGTGATGACTTCCTGAATCACCTTCAGCTCTACCAGCGAAAACGGCCCTCCGTAGCCTTTGAATCCAAAGCGATTAGCCGGCACCTGCAGTATACACTCAAAGAGGGCAATACCCCAGCTGATTAAAATGATCGTGAGCAAGGGCAGGTTCTGGCTCTT
>DAIPHR010000014.1:3865-24747 GCA_036771215.1 Cyclobacteriaceae bacterium | reverse complement strand
CTCTTCATCGTATGGCTGGCCTATTTCGCTAACAACGATCTGGAATCGCGAATTAGCATGAGCCGGAAATTGAACCAGCTGGAAAGCGAAAAAGAGTATTACCAGGAAAAAATTAAAGAGGTAGGGAAGGACCGCCAGGAGTTGATGACCAACCAGGAATTGCTGGAGAAGTTTGCCCGTGAAAAGTATCTGATGAAAAAAGAGACCGAGGATATCTTTATAATTGAAGAAAAGTAAGTTATGAAGCGGCTAGCCTTACTTGTTTTTTTTGTGCCGTTATGGGCTTCTGCTCAGTGGGGCGAAGAGGAAATGGCTGAAAAGCCCTCCATCCGAGACCGGATTTTTACCGGGGGCGGTATTGGCTTATCGTTCAATCAAGACGTGGATTTCTTTTCGATTTCTCCTTTAATTGGCTATCGCATCAGTCAACGTGCGGCAGCCGGAGCCAGTTTAATTTACCGCCACACCACCTACAAGGTTGTTGACCCCCGAGTATCTACGGATGATTTTGGATTCAGTCCGTTTATTCGGTTTCAAGTATATGGCCCGTTATTCCTTCATGCCGAATACGAGTACCTGAATAACGAGTATATCTTATTCAATGGAGAACGCACCCGCGAGGCCTTTACGAGCTTTATGGCCGGTGGAGGATTTTTCCAACCGCTCGGGCGTAATGCCGGTCTTTTTGCCGTTGCCCTCTACAATTTCTCTTACCGAAATCCTACTTCACCTTCCGATTACTACCCGTACACCAGTCCCTGGGTATTGCGGGCGGGTATCACAGCCGGCTTCTAGAACGGTACACCGAATTTTGCGCAAAGTTCGGTCAGGTCTGTAACCACCTTCTCGTTAAGTGGAATTCCGTTTTTACTTCGTTCGTGCTCGCTCTCGCGTTCAGGGTCTCCTGGAATAACCAGCTGGTCTTGCCCCTCAATGGTCTTGGCCGATCGAAAACGCCCAATCCAATTATCCATATGCTGTTTGAACTCTTCTGCGGGGCGGAAGGCATCTACCCGCATAGCCCCGAAGAAATGTCCGATGCCTTCACCCACCGGGTCGGCCGGTGGTGAGAGAAAACTGACGAAGGGAGGAACCCACGGCCCGTAGTTAGCGCCACTTAACACGGCTGAAAAAATATCCACCCACGCACCCAGACAGAAGCCTTTATGACTGCCGTGTTCACGATCGCTGCCCAGCGGCAACAAGGCACCACCGGATTTCAGTTCATTGGCGTTTGTTGAGGGTTGGCCCGTTTGTGTTTGAATCCAGCCTGGTGGTGCATCTTGATTTTTTCGCTGAAGGATTTCGAGTTTTCCATTGGCGGCTGTGGTGGTAGCGAAGTCGGCTACAAACGGGGGCTGCCCACCAGCCGGAATTGCCACGCAGATTGGGTTGGTGCCCAACAGTCGTTCGACAGAAAAAGTAGGGGCCACCAGCGGACTTGCATTCGTCATGGCCATGCCGATCATGTCGTGTTCCAGTGCCATCATGGCATGATACCCCGCAATGCCAAAGTGATTTGAATTTTTCACGGCTACCCAGCCCGTACCGCATTGTTGTGCTTTTTGAATGGCGATCTTCATGGCATGTGGTGCCACCACCAGGCCAAGGCCAGCGTCTCCGTCTACCACGGCTGTGCTTGGCGATTCATGCGCAATGGTAATATAGGGAGAGGCATTGATGCGTTTCGCCTCCCATAACCGCACATACCCGCTGAGGCGGGCCAAACCGTGCGAATCAATGCCTCGCAAATCAGCACTGAGTAATACGTCTGTCGCGGTGCGGGCATCGGCCTCGCGGCAACCCATTTTCATAAATATGCGATAGGCCATCTGCCATAGCCGCTCTGTGGGATATACGAACTCCGTCATGGTACAAATATTGCAATGTTTGGGGCGAACCCATGAAAAATAATTGATCAAAAAATGTGGAAATTGCTCCGCCTAGTCATCCTAGCATCAAACTTATACGAATCGATATGAAAAAAAGCCTCATGACGTTTTTGTTGCTGGGCGCCTTCGGGTTGGCGTTGGCGCAGAACGAAAAAAGTGTTGAATCAAAGATTAACTCGGTAACCGTTTTTCTGAATCAGGCGCAGGTAAGTCGCGAAGTCAAAACAAGGCTGGAGGCCGGGCGAACCAGCCTGGTGGTGTCCGGATTGAGTGCACAATTAGATCCGCAGAGTATTTCGGTTACTGCCAAGGGAAACTATGTTATACTGGGTATCAGCCATCGGCAGAATTATCTGAATGAGTTTAATGTACCCAAACCGTTGAAAGTGCTGAAGGACTCAGTCGCCTGGTATCAACGCGAGGTTGCCCTGCAGCAAAGTCAGCGTGAAATCCTGGGGAAAGAGGAGCAAATGCTGCTCGCCAACCAAAAAATTGGCGGAACAAATCAAAACCTGACGGTGACGGAGCTGAAGGCAATGGCCGACTTCTACCGCGGCCGCCTGGGCGATATCGTGCAAGGCCGGATGAAAATCGATGAGCGCGTGAAAAAAATGAACGAGCGCATTCAGCAACTCAACCAACAGATCAGTTCGCAAAACGAACTATACAGCCGAAATACCAGTGAGATTGTGATCAACGTGACAGCCGATGCCGCTACGGCAGCCGAACTTGAGGTAAGCTATGTAGTCGCCAATGCAGGGTGGATACCCGTTTACGACCTGCGGGCAATCAACACGAAAAAACCGATTCAACTGGCTTACAAAGCCAATGTGTTTCAGAGCACGGGTGAAGAATGGAAGAATGTAAAGCTGAAACTTTCCACGGCCAACCCCTCGCAGGGTGGTGTAAAGCCTGAACTGTACACGTGGTTTTTGGATTTTTATCAGCCCGTAGTCGAAAAGGCCTACAAAGTTAACCGGGCGGTAGGTGCGCCATCCGCAGCGGCCAAGGCCGAAGATGCAAAAGAAGAACTCGATCTTGCTGAAACGGCATCCGATTACGTCACAACGGTTCAAACTACGCTCAACACGGAGTTTGACATTGCGATTCCCTACACCGTGGCTTCGGCTGCCAAACCTACCCTGGTCGACATTCGCAACTATGAGATGAAGGCGGATTATCGGTATGCGGTGGCACCCAAACTGGATGTAGACGCGTTTTTGATGGCCCGGGCAACGGGCTGGGAGGAGTTCAGCCTTTTGCCGGGTGAAGCCAACATTTTCTTTGAAGGCACATTTGTCGCCAAAAGCTTTATCGATCCCAACAGCATTAAAGATACGCTGGCCATTTCGCTGGGGCGCGATAAGCGAATTGTAGTGAAACGCGAAAAGCTAAAAGACTTCACCTCCCGCAAGGTGATCGGTGGAAGTCAGCGGGAAAGCTACGCCTGGGAAATTTCCTTGCGCAACTCCAAGTCAGAATCGGTCCGGATCAGTGTGGAGGACCACATCCCCGTATCGCAAAACAAGGAGATTGAAGTGACGCTTGTTGACAAAGGGGTTGCAGCCTACAACGCCAATACGGGCAAACTTGGCTGGGAACTCACGCTGCAACCGAACGAAACCCGGAAGCTGGTGTACAAATTTGATGTCAAGTACCCGAAGGACAAGCAGGTCAGCGGCCTGTAGCAACCCCATTAGCAGATCAGAATCCCGGTCACACAACCGGGATTTTTTTCTTGCCGCTTTTTCTTTTGTTTCTTTGATGCATGCGCTGCCATTTCCTTGTTGTTTTTTTACTGTTGTCAGTTGCGGCAGGGGCTCAGGTGGTAAACACGGCCACGATGGATACGCTGGAGACCACTGTGATTGGGCATCTGGGAATAGGCGGGTACGTGGATACCTACTTTGGGTTCAACTTCAGCCAACCTTCCTCGGGTGATAACCCCTATTTTGTAAGCTCAGCCCGGCATAAGGAAATGGCCATCAACCTCGCCTACCTCGATCTCCGTTACCGATCCTCCCGCGTGCGGGCCCGACTGGTGCCGGGTTTTGGCACGTACATGAATGCGAACTACGCCAATGAACCGGGCACGTTAAAGAATATTGTGGAAGGCTACGTAGGTGTAAACCTGTCGCCCCAACGAAACATCTGGCTTGATGTAGGCGTGCTTGGGTCGCCCTATACAAACGAGAGTGCCATATCAAAAGACCACCTGATGTACACGCGTTCCTTTGCCCCGGAGTATGTGCCCTATTACCTCAGCGGTGCCAAACTGAGTATCCCCCTGAACAAAAAATGGAACATCAATTTTTTTCTGTTGAACGGGTGGCAGGTGATTCAGGATAACAACGAAAAGAAGTCATTGGGCACTCAGCTCGAGTTCAGGCCCAACGATGAGATGTTGTTCAACGGGAACACCTTCATCGGGGATGAGCGAAACAATCTCAACCCTGATTTCCGCACGCGTTACCTGTGGGATTTCTTCTGGATTTACAAGCCCACGAATTCCCGGTGGGATGCAACGGCCAGTGTCTACGCAGGTTGGCAGCAAATGAGTGCGGAAAATGCCCGCCAATGGTGGCAGGCTAATATCATCGGCCGATACACGATTAACTCAACGGTTTCCATTTCCGGGCGGGTTGAGTATTTCCACGACCCGCAGTTGGTTTTTATCGCACCCATCACAGGTGTCTCAGGCTTTCGCACGTATAGCAGTGGGTTATGTCTAAACGTGAAGATTACCGAAAACGCCATGTTCCGTTTTGAAGGTCGGCAGTTTTACTCGAGTGATGCCGTTTATTTTGATGCTGATGATCAACTCGCGCACCACAGCGCGTTGGTCATTGCGAACCTGACGGCCTGGTTCTAGTGTTTTGCCCAACATCGGGCAACATATCCGGATTGGGCATGTTGAAAAAGGAAATCTGCGCGAAGCCGGGCAGACTAACGAGCAGGAGGAGCAGAGTGGCTTTCATTGGGGTGGGCTTGAAGCATTTCCAGCAGTGCGCCTTCTTTGAGGGCGTAGGTGGAAACCCGAATGTCGGCAAAAAGCGGGTGCTTCGCCAACAGCCACTCGATCAGGCAACAGGCCACCACAATCATATCTACCCGTAGTTCGATCATGCCCGGCATCTGCAGCCGTTCGCTTCTGTTTTTCGTTTGGAACACGCGGTGAAAATGATAAAAGCCCTCGAGCGATAACGGAGTCTCCGGCTGGGTACCATCATACGGGCGGTGTTCACGGTGACAATGCATCTCGCTCAACGTATCGAAGGTGCCGGAGGAGCCAACCATAACCATCGGCCTGAATTCATCCAGGGCCGGAACAAGGTCGGCCAGTTTTTCATCCAGGTAGCGGAACAACGCGTCTTTCTCGGATTTCAGGATGGGATCATGGTGCTGAAAGAGTTCGACCAGGCGCTGCCCGCCCACCTCAAAGCTTCTCTTCCAAAAGATTTTTTTTTGGTTGGCCATGATCATCTCTACACTTCCACCACCAATGTCAACAATCAGGGCCGGGTGTGCATCAACCGTTATCGCGTGCAAGACACCGCGGGCGATGTAATCGGCTTCCTTCTCGCCCGAAATAATGTCAATACCAATCCCGGTCTCTTGCCGAATTTGCTCGGCTACGGCAGTGCCATTGCGGGCATTGCGAAAGGCGCTCGTGGCAATAGCCTTAACCCGGTTCACCTTCCACAACTTGAGTTCAGCGGCAAACTGCCGAAAAGCTGCGATGGCGCGTTGTGCACCCTCTTCCGTAATGAGGCCCTGGTTGATACCGCCTGCACCCACTTTTACGGCCAGGCGGTCGCGGTGTAGAATGTCATATCCACCCGTGTGCTGCTCGGCTATCAGTAAATGAAAGGTATTGGTGCCCAGGTCGATTACGGCCAGTCGCTGCATGCCGAAAGATAAAGTTGTTTCAGGTAAACCCTTTATTCTTTGCTCAAAATCATGGTTCGGGTTCGTCTCCGTGGTTATCTTTGGCACCTTACTACCTTTGTTATGTCTACGACTTCCCGCCTGCTGGAGAAATTTGATGAACTCAAGAAGAAAAATGAGGAAGCGTTATTGGGCGGTGGCGCCAGGCGCATTGAACAGCAGCACAAAAAAGGAAAACTCACAGCTCGCGAACGCATTGACCTATTGCTCGATGAAGGCTCATTCGAAGAGATGGGCAAGTTTGTCGCGCACCGCAGCCATGATTTCGGGCTGGACCAGGAACACTATTTGGGTGATGGCGTGGTAACCGGCTATGGCACCATTCAAGGTCGCCTGGTGTATGTTTTCTCGCAGGATTTCACCGTGTTTGGCGGGTCCCTCTCCGAAACGCATGCCGAGAAGATTGTCAAGATCATGGATCTGGCGATGAAGAATGGTGCACCGGTTATTGGTCTCAATGACTCCGGGGGTGCACGCATTCAGGAGGGTGTCGTGTCGTTGGGCGGCTATGCGGATATTTTCTATCGCAATGTGATGGCAAGCGGTGTTGTGCCTCAGATATCAGCCATCATGGGCCCCTGTGCCGGTGGTGCGGTGTATTCGCCCGCCATGACCGACTTCATCTTTATGGTCGAAAACACCTCGTTCATGTTCGTCACCGGCCCAAACGTAGTCAAGACGGTGACGCATGAAGATGTTACATCTGAAGAATTGGGTGGCGCGAGCACGCACAGCTCAAAAAGTGGCGTAACCCATTTCGCCTGTGCCAATGAGGCAGAGTGTATCCGGCAAATCAAAATGTTGTTCAGTTACATTCCGCAAAATTGTGAAGATGAAGCGCCACGAGTCGCCTACGAACCCGGCAACGAACTTCGCCCGGCTCTTGACACCATCATACCCGAAAATCCCAATCAGCCATATGACATGCGTGAGGTGATCGCCTCGGTGGTCGATGGAGGTGAGTTTTTCGAAGTCCATAAGAATTTTGCCGAGAACATGGTGGTGGGATTTGCGCGTCTGGCCGGGCGCAGTATCGGCATTGTCGGCAATCAGCCGGCCGCACTGGCAGGCGTGCTGGACATTGACGCCAGTGTCAAGGGTGCCCGGTTCGTGCGCTTCTGCGATTGTTTCAATATTCCATTGCTTGTATTTGAAGATGTGCCGGGGTTCTTGCCGGGCACCGATCAGGAGTGGAATGCCATCATTACCAACGGAGCCAAGTTGCTGTATGCCTTTTCGGAAGCAACCGTGCCCCGCATTACGGTTATCACCCGCAAGGCCTACGGGGGAGCGTATGACGTGATGAATTCCAAGCACATTGGTGCAGACCTGAACTATGCGTGGCCTACCGCTGAAATTGCCGTAATGGGTGCACAAGGGGCGGCTGAAATAATTTTTCGCAAGGAAATTTCGGAAGCGTCTGATCCCGCGGCAAAGTTGAAGGAGAAGGTGGAGGAATACATACAAAAGTTTGCTAACCCGTATGGTGCTGCGCAGCGGGGTTATATTGATGAGGTCATTTTCCCCCGGCAGACCCGTGAAAAGCTCATCCGGGGATTTCAAATGCTGGAAAATAAGGCCGCCAAACTGCCACGCAAAAAGCACGGAAATATTCCGCTTTAAGCCTTACCCGGTTGAACAATCGAAGTCGAAAAAAATAGTTATTAATTTCACACAACTTTAAGCGTTTGCTATGGACAAGAAGAGTAAAAAATTTCTGTTTGACTATCTCAACAATGCGTCACCCACCGGGTTTGAGCACACCGGCCAACAAATTTGGCTCGACTACCTGAAGCCCTACACGGATGATTACATGGTGGATGTGTACGGTACGGCCGTAGGCATTGTCAATCCGAAGGCAAAATATAAAGTGGTGATCGAAGCCCATGCCGATGAGATTTCATGGTTTGTGAATTACATCACGGAGGATGGCTACATTTATGTAAGGCGCAACGGAGGCTCGGATCACCAGATCGCGCCATCTATGCGGGTGAATATTCATACGGCAAAAGGGATTGTCAAGGGTGTGTTTGGCTGGCCAGCCATTCACGTGCGTGATGCCGGCAAGGAAGAGGCACCCAGCCTGAAGAATATCTTTATCGACATTGGGGCCGAGAATAAAAAAGAAGTAGAAGCGATGGGCGTTCACGTGGGTTGTGTGGCGGTGTTTGAAGATGAGTTGATTGAACTGAACAAGAACTACCTCGTAGGCCGTGCACTAGACAACCGCATGGGCGGCTATATGATTGCCGAAGTAACGCGGAGGCTGCGCGAGAACAAGAAAAAATTACCGTATGCGTTGTATGTCGTCAATTCCGTACAGGAAGAAATCGGGTTGCGCGGGGCTGAAATGATCTCGCGCAGAATCAAGCCGGATCTCGCCATCTGTACAGATGTCACACACGATACGCAATCGCCCATGTACAACAAAAAGGAAAGCGGCAATTTGAAATGCGGGTTGGGGCCAGTGGTGTGCTACGGGCCGGCTGTGCAGAACAATGTGCTGAAGATGATTATTGACGTGGCGCAAAAGAAAAAAATACCTTTCCAGCGCCAGGCCGTGTCGCGTTCAACGGGTACGGATACCGATTCGTTTGCTTACTCGGCCGAAGGCGTTGCCTCCGCGCTCATCTCGCTGCCGTTGAAATACATGCACACCACGGTAGAAACCGTGCATAAAGAGGATGTCGAAAATGTGATCAGCCTGATTTACGAAACCCTTCTACAGGTGAAACCAGGGACGGATTTTCGGTATATCAAGTAATTGTTTTTTTGGTATGGATGCCCTTTTTACACTTATTGGAGTCGTGTTAGGTGCTTCTATAGGATTGTTATCACCTTTAGTTCAGGAGTTTGTTTATAAGTATAAAAGGAAAAGGACTCTTAAATATGAGCTAGTTTACAGTGTAAGCAGCTTTTATTCAGTAACCAAAGAGCACGTCCAAATGCTGAACAATCTAAACTGGTTGAGTCAGAAAGCAATCTTCCTAGAAGCATCTGGTGATTTTGCAGCTCGAGGAAGAGTCTGGGAGGATTTTACTCAAAGGAAGGAAAGATTCGATCATACATACGATAAACTTACAGAAATCGAGGCAACAATACAGAAGCTTATTTTCGAGACAAGAGAAGTGTTTGGCAAGGAACTTCATCGAAGCATTAAATCGCTGCTTTTTCCCGTTTTAAAGAAATCAAACGACCCGGACTACTGTAGCCTGCAAAGATATCATGAGTTGAGTAGTCAACAGATTGATTTGGTCGGGGCTTCTCTACCTCATGAGATTTTCAAAATGCAAGTAGTCATTCAGAATGATTGCGATAACAAAATATCAGAACTTGCCGCATTATTTAGATGATCCTCCAAGACCAAATGAAGCGGTCGATAAGGTTGACAGTGCTGGTGAGGCGTATTGTCTCGCTAGTTCCTTCTCAGACTGAATTGTTGTTTGATCTCGGCCTGGGCGATCGCGTGGTGGGCGTCACCAAGTTTTGTGTTCACCCCAATGAGGCGAAAAAGACAAAGACAATTGTGGGAGGTACCAAGAAGTTTTGGTTCGATGTAATTGATCACTTGAATCCGGATCTGATCATTGGCAACAAAGAAGAGAATTATGAAGAGGGAATTGCACGCCTGGCGAGCAAGTACCCTGTGTGGATGAGCGACATTGTGACGTTTGATGATGCCCTCGACATGATTCGTGCGGTTGGCCATATCACGCAAACCACTGTCGAGGCAAACGCGTTGACCTCTAAAATTGAACTGGGCTGGTCAACTCTTCGTCTTGCCACGCAGCGCGTGGTGTACCTGATCTGGCAGGAACCCTGGATGGCGGCTGGTGCCGGCACGTTCATCCATTCGGTGATCGAAAAAATCGGTTGGCACAACGCGATTGAGGCGCCTCGTTACCCGGCACTGACCGATGATGAACTGATTAGACTAAGTCCCGGTTTGATTTTGTTGTCATCCGAACCCTATCCGTTTCGTGAGCCGCACCTTGCCCGGCTCAGGCAACTCTGCCCTGGCGCCCAGGTCAAATTGGTGGATGGTGAAATGTTCAGTTGGTATGGAAGCCGGATGCTCAACGCGCCTGCGTACTTCAAATCCCTGTAAGAGTAAAGCCCACCCGCTTCATATCCGCCCAAAAATCAGGATATGATTTCTCCACCACCGAAGGATTTTGAATCACAAGAGGAATTCGTGTGGCCAGCGGTGCAAAACCCATGGCCATCCGGTGATCGTGGTAGGTGTTGATCGAAAGGGGCTCTTTCGGCAGCGTGCCTGGAGTTAACCGCCAGCGGCCTGCCTGGGGCTCATCCAGATGGCCGTTTATTTTTTGCAGCTCCTGCTTCAGCGCAGCAATCCGGTCGGTTTCCTTGATGCGAAGACTTTCCAGTCCTACAAAGTCACCCGCTACCCCAAGGGCGGCACATACCGGCAAAACAGTCTGCGCCAGATCGGGGCAATCTTTGAAATCCCAAACGAGCGTGCTGATGGAAACTGGCTTTTTGATTATCCGGGCCCCTTCCTTAAAAAACTGAGTTTCAACGCCAAGTTGCACAATAACATCGACAATGACACGATCGCCCTGCAAAGAGTCGGAGGCCACATGGGGCAGGATGACCTCCCCCCGTTCAGCCAGGGCCATAAAAGCACACCAGTAACTGGCGGCCGCCCAATCGGCGTCAATGGTAACTTCGGTCGGGCTGTATTCGCCTTGCGGAACCTTTATTTCGGGAAGATCAAGCTGAGGCGTAACCCCGAACTGTGTCATTAGGGCTGCCGTCATTTTAATGTAAGGAGCGCTCGCCACTGGCCCGGTCAGGTGCAGGGTGAGGCCATCGGGAAGGAGCGGCCCGACCATCATCAGTGCCGATATGTACTGGCTGGAGATGTTGCCGGGGATTTCTATTTGGTTGCTACGTTGCCTGGCAAACCCGCGGGTTTCAACAGGCGGAAAACCTTCGTGGCCAAGGTATCGAACATCCGCTCCCAGGGTACGCAAAGCATCAACCAAGGGTTTGATGGGCCGTTCCAGCATACGGGCCGTGCCCGTCATGATTTTGTTTTCACCACGAATGGCCTGGTAAGCCACCAGAAACCGCATGGTGGTGCCAGCATCGATAACGTTCAGCGTTTTTTCGTTCGACTGAATCAATTGTTGCATTAGCCGGGTATCCCGAGCTGCTGACAGGTTATGGACAACAGAGCGGAAGTTGGTTAATGCATGAAGGATCAGCACCCGGTTGCTGATGCTTTTGGATGAAGGCAAGCCCGAAGCGGTCCCACTCAGCCCGTTATGCGGTTCAATTCGTAAATACGTGTTCACGTGGGTGGCAAATTAAATTTAAAAAAATTTTAAGCCCATTGAAACAAAAGAAAATGCAGACGAGTTTACTTTTGCAATACATGACAACAACCCGAAAAATAGCGATTGGTTTGGGACTGGCCGGAGGCGCTCTTTTGGCAGCTTGGTTGCTCACGGGCACCCGCAAGCAGAAGACCAAGGAGTTCATCGGCCGGAAGGTCAACGACCTGAAGAAGGGGCTGCAGAGGGAGAAACCAACATTCGATGATTCGGAAGCGCACTACATCTGACCCGATGTGTAAAACCGCCACGATAACCGGATTTCTTCCTCGCTGACTTCAACATCCCATAAGGGCTCTCCAATGTTTTTCAGGAGGGCCATCAGAATTTTTTTTCCCTTGTTTTTCTTGTCCTGCCTGGTGTTAGCCACAATGTGGTCGATCGGTATGTGCTGGCCCGGGCGGCCAAAAATCCCAGATAGGTAGTGTTCAATTTGTTCAAAAGCGGGGCGGTTAAGCAATCCTTTAGTCATGGCAATATGACTTTCAACCACCAGCCCTGCGGCCACCGCTTCACCATGCAGTAAACGCTTTGGGGAGTGGAAGGAGGCTGATTCCAGCGCATGGCCAAGGGTATGGCCCAGGTTCAGTATTTTCCTAGGCCCGCTCTCCTGCGGATCTTGTGTGGTGATCGACTTTTTGAAGGCGACTGATGAGGTAATCCGTTCTTGCCAGTTATGTTGAATCAGTGATTTAGCGCGCACCCGGTCCCATTCCTCCTGACCCATCAGCAAACTGTGCTTGATGATCTCGGCAAAGCCGGAACGCAGTTCGGCCTCCGGCAAGGTGTCAAGAAAGGCAGGAGCAATAAGCGTGGCCAGCGGTTGTTGAATTACCCCGATGTGATTCTTATAACCGCCAAAGTCGATGCCCAATTTACCGCCCACACTGGCATCTACCTGTGCCAACAACGTGGTAGGCATCAGCACGAACGGAATGCCGCGCTTGAATGTAGCGGCACAAAACCCGCCCATATCGCCCAAAACCCCACCCCCCAAAACCACCAGCAGGCTGTGCCGGTCAAATTCCTCCGTGGTCATCCATTTCCAGATTTGGCTGCACGTGTCCAGGTGTTTACTTTCCTCGCCAGCAGCCACGGAAAAACGCGCGTGTGCAGGCAGGCCGTGCGAAATCCTGGGATAACAGGCTTTGAACGTGTTGGCGTCCGTGAGTACACCTAAACGGCTGAAACTCCGGGCTGCCAGGAAATGGGTAATCTGTTGCTCAGGGTCAGCCTGTATCAAGATGGTTTCCTGGGTTGCCGTCACAGGGCAAAGTAACTGAATAAATCGCGGCCAGCCGAAATTCACGCTTACCCGAAAACGTTTTCAGGGCGTATATTTGGGCCCATTTCAGTTTTGTCATGGAAGTACAGCCCGCTGTTCATTTTGATGATACCCAGATTGCCTTTGAGTATAAGTCTGACCGCCAGATGCGAAAGGCCAACTTTATTTTCACCGTGGTGAACCACCCGTGGATTTCAGCCACGGCCACCCGTCTGGTGAAAATTGGGTTAACCTTGCGGTTGCCGGTTAAAGGGTTGATTCGCAATACCGTGTTCGAGCATTTTTGTGGTGGCGAAACCATTGAGCAGAGTCACGGAACCATCGACCAGTTGTGGAAGTACAAAGTGGGCACCATTCTGGATTATTCCGTTGAAGGCGAAAATGCCGAAGAAGACTTTGATCGCACAGCCGAGCAGATTTTGGCCACCTTCGATGAGGCTCAACAAAATGCGGCCGTTCCCTTTTGCGTATTCAAGGCCACCGGGCTGGGCGACATGGATTTACTGGAAAAGGTGCAGAGCCAGGCATCGTTAAGCGAAGCCGAAACCAAAAGTTTTGAGCGCTTCCGCCAGCGCATTGACACGATTTGTGCCAAAGCCCATCGATTGAAAATTCCCATTCTTATTGATGCCGAACACAGCTGGGTACAAAATGTGATTGACGACATCACACACGAGATGATGGCCAAATACAATACCGAAAAGGCGATTGTCTTCATCACCTATCAAATGTACCGTACGGATTCGTTGAAGCGCCTGCGTGAAGATTTCCACACCGCGGCCATGCACAACTACTTCGTGGGCATTAAGATGGTGCGGGGTGCGTATATGGAAATTGAGCGGGCCCGTGCGGCCGAGAAAGGATATCCGGACCCCATTAATCCAACCAAGCAGGCCACCGATGACATGTTCAATCAGGGATTAGCCTTTTGTATTGACAACAAGCAACGCATCACGATTCTCTGCGGATCGCATAATGAGTATAGCAATCAATACCTCACGGTGCTGATGGAGAAGCATGGTATGCGCCACGATGACAAGCGCGTGTGGTTTTCGCAACTTCTGGGTATGAGTGATAATATTTCATTCAACCTGGCCCATGCCGGGTACAACGTGGTCAAATATGTACCCTATGGACCGGTGGAGAGCGTGATGCCCTACCTGTTGCGGAGGGCGGCCGAAAACACATCGGTTGCCGGGCAAAGCAGCCGTGAGTTGACTCTTATTCGCAAGGAGCTGGCGAGGCGAAAACAGAATTAGTATTTTAAAATATCATTCAGGGTCTTGATGGTCTGACCTATCGTTGCGGAGTCTGTGTTTCCGATTCGATTGATCAACCTTGATTTTGAGATGGAACGGATATGGAATACGAGTATTTCAGACTCCGCCTTCAAGCCATTTTGAGCATTTGGCTTAAGCACTGGATTGCCTTTATAGTTCTTCACTTTGGTTGTTAGGGGTGCAACGACTACAACCGCTAAATGCTCGTTGAGTAGGTTACCGCTTATGATCACCACTGGTCGTAAGCCTGCCTGCTCACTTCCTGCGACCGGGTTTAAATCGGCAAACCAGATTTCTCCTTGTTTCATGATTCAATTTGACGGAGGTAGTCGGCCATACCCTCTTCCGCCATGCCCATGACCTCCTGGTCTGAGCCAGCCCTTCGGTATGATTTAATGTATTCTGCCCGTTCCAGATGTTCAAGATAGAGCCGGACAGCCCTCTCAATAATCTGGTTTCTAGGCACCTCAAGGGCATTCGATTTTTCAGCAAGCTTTTTCAGCAGGTCATCTGGAAGTGTGCTGGTGAAGGTCGCCATAAGTATATTTTATATTTATATTTTGCAAATATAGCTCTTAATTTCACCTGATTTCGCACTCCCTCGGAATCGGTTATTTTTGCGTTCCAAACAGCTATTCATGCAACTGAGCGAGCAGGAAATCATCCGCAGAAACAAACTCGAAGAACTTCGCCAACTCGGCATCGACCCCTATCCGGCACCCTCCGTGCCAGTGTCCCATTTTTCGGTTGATATTCTCAACCATTTCACAGAAGAGAAAAAGGATCAGTTTGCTTCTGTTTCGCTGGCCGGCCGCATCATGAGCCTGAACGACAAAGGCAAAGTCATATTCGTAAAGCTTCAGGATTCGAAGGGCCTCATTCAGCTCTATGTGCGCAGAGACGATTTTTGCCCGGGCGAAGACAAAACTTTTTTTGATCGCGTAGTGAAGCATCTGCTCGATTTGGGCGATATCATTGCGGTGTCGGGTTTCGTATTTACCACCAAAACCGGAGAGACCACCGTGCATGTGCAGTCACTAACGCTGCTGAACAAATCACTTAAACCGCTACCCGTAGTAAAGCGCGATGACGAGGGGCATGTGTTTGATGCCGTCACCGATCCAGAGTTTCGCTACCGCCAGCGGTATGCCGATCTGATCATCAATCCAGAGGTGAAAGAGACCTTTGTGAAGCGTACGCGCATGATCAACGCCATGCGCGATTTCCTCAATGCTCAGGGTGCCCTGGAGGTTGAAACACCTGTTCTGCAGAGTATACCCGGAGGCGCTGCCGCACGCCCGTTTGTAACGCACCACAATGCGTTGGATATTCCCCTGTATCTCCGCATTGCAAATGAACTTTACCTCAAGCGCTTGATCGTGGGTGGATTTGATTGGGTGTATGAGTTTAGTCGTGACTTCCGTAACGAAGGCATGGACCGCACACACAATCCGGAATTCACCATCCTGGAATTTTATGTGGCGTATAAGGATTACTTCTGGATGATGGAGACCACCGAGAAGCTGTTGGAGAAAACGGCTCGGGAAGTTAATGGCACCACGCAGGTAACGATGGGTGACCGGATAATTGATTTCAAAGCACCGTTCAAGCGGGTGAGCATCTATGACGCCATTCGCGAGCACACGGGCATCAACATCAGTCAGATGGATGAAGCCGGGCTGCGCCAGGTTTGCCGGCAATTGCATTTGGAAGTGGATGACACCATGGGCAAAGGCAAATTGATTGACACAATCTTTGGCGAAACGTGCGAACAACATTTTATACAGCCCACGTTCATCACGGATTATCCGGTGGAGATGAGCCCGCTCACCAAAAAGCATCGCAGTTTGCCGGGGCTGGTCGAGCGGTTTGAGCTGATGGCCAATGGAAAAGAGATTGCCAACGCATACTCCGAGCTCAACGACCCGCTGGAACAGCAACAGCGCTTTGAGGAACAGATGAAATTGATGGAACGCGGTGACCACGAGGCCATGTACATCGACCATGATTTTTTGCGGGCGTTACAATATGGCATGCCGCCCACTGCCGGCATCGGGTTTGGCATTGATCGCATCGCCATGTTGATGACCAATTCACCCTCTATACAGGATGTCTTATTTTTCCCTCAAATGCGGCCGGAGAAGGTCCGGGGCGCTGATCTGGAACGGGAATTGGAGGCGGCTGGTGTTCGCAAGGAGTTGATTCCGTTGATTCAAAAACTGGGCGTGCAGTCGATTGCCCAGGTAAAAGAGATGAAACCGACCAAGCTGTTCAATGATTTGGCCGGCCTGCGCAAGAAAATGAAACTTGATATTACCAATGCAACGGTTGAAGAAATCGAGGGTTGGCTGAAATAATCAATTATCGAAGAAAGACCTTGTGCGATTGAGTTTGAGATCCTGAAGCATCGATGATTTGATGCCGATGTTGAATCCGTAGGATTGGAACGGCCCGAAGGGCACCCAGCTCAACGACATTTGCCAGCAATGTAAATCGCGATTAACCGACACTGACGTTTGGGTGAACTCGCTGTTCTTGAAATCGTACCCCGAATTGAACTGTATCTTCCATTTTTCCGAGAGGGAAAAATCGCCCGAAAACTGCAGGCTCTGTGTAATGTTGGAGGGCTGGCTGCCGGTTTTGGAATAATTGAAACTGTAATTCAGCCGAAGGTTCCAGGGTATACTGAAATCAACGTACGCATCCGGGTTCTTGAGTAGAAATTGTTTGTCGGCATCGGAGGCGTTGCTCGCACCAACTTTCTCGCGGAATTCATTATCTTTTTTCTGGCCCTTCGGGTTCAGGTTGGTACCGAAAACCAACGTAGCCTGCGACAATTGCCCGATCCCCTTGCCGCCATTCCAGGCATAGCGGCTGACTTTTATCTCCTGAAAAACGGGCTTTTCCGATGTGCCCACATTGACTTTGATGTATTGATAAGGGTCAATGGTGGCGGTCACATTGAGGTTGATTTTCTCGTTCAAAATGTTGGTGTTAGCGGCAATTCCAAAAGGTGCCAGCTTGAAGGAATCGGCAGCAAAGTTGTAACTGGTCCCCATGGACAAGGTGTTGAACAGCGGAATCTTTTGGTACAAACTATCCTTTTTATTTTTCACCTTCATTTCAAGTGTATTGTTGATACTTAAACTCAGCGCGCTTTGCCGGCCCTGGGTGGATCCGCCATAGACAAATCCCTCGTGCCGCGATCGCCTTTGTTCTGTTATACGCGTACCATTGCGCACCGCCAGTGTTTGATAGTAGTCGTACCGTGCTTCGCCAAAATCGGGTTGGAAACTGAAACCGACCGAGGGATTGATAACGTGACGAAGGGCTTTGACACGACCCGATTTAAAAAAATACGTGCCGTAGATACGCGTATTGAGCGCCAAACTACCCGAGTAGTTGTTGATTCGATTGAACCCATTGAGTGTATCGATAACCGTTGGCGTTGACCCCGTGAACAGGCCTGAATTAGTATCACGCACCGAAACGGTATCCCATACCAACTTGTTGAAGTACCAGCGCTCGTTCATGCTCACGCTGGGGCTAAGGGTGAGAAAACGAAGCAGTTTCACAGACGTCTGCAAGGGTATATCAAACTCGATTCCTTTATTCGCATTTTTCAGGAACGTTGGGAGATTGTCCAAATTGAATTTGGCGATGCTGTCGCGATAGATCGGTGTTCCGTTTTCAACCGCCACGAGGCGAGGCCCCAGGTTGTTAGTTACTTCGTTAATGGCCGTCATGGTGAGGCGGGTGGAAAAGTTCTCCAGCGCTTGAATGCCCGAGCGCTTGAACGGGTAGAGGTTGTTAACGTTGAAGTTCAGATCGGGCAACGGAAAACTCACCTCCCCTGTGCTCAGGTCCTGACTGTGTCGGAGGTTGACACCCAAGCTAAAGGGTGTTCCCGCAAATGTCTTGCTGTACGAAATATTCGAGCTGAGTTTACGCGTAATGTTATCTACCCGCATCGATTGGGGATTGGTGTTCACACCCAGAAAATTGTTATTCGTGTAAGAAGAGGTGGACGCGTTGACCGAAGCACTGAATCGACCGGTACCGCGGCTTTGGGGCGAATGGCTCCACGAAATTAAAAAGTCGCGCGACCGGGTTGTGTTTTCAATTTCGTTACTGGTTGGGTTGGTGGTGTAACTGAAATTGAACGATCCCGAATAGTGGTAAAGTTTATTATAGTTCGTATTGAGGTAAATGGCATTGGCGCTCTTGGAGTAGATGTCTCCGGTAATCGCCATTTTGAAGTACTCACTGACATCAAAAAAGTACCCGCCTCGCCTCAGGAAAAAGCCACGATTCTGCTCCTCGCCATATTGCGGCACAATAATACCGGAGGCACTCTTGCGGGGATTGGGAAACATGCCGAAGGCAAAACCCAACGGAGTGGGAACATCATTGAACTCCATGTAAAACGGCCCGGCCACCATTTTGTCGCCCGGTATGGCTTTCACCTTCGTTGCCATAATGCGGTAGTGAGGATGCCCCAGGTTACACGTGGTGTAGGCATTGCTGGCGCTATACAGCTCACCGCGCTCATTCTTGAACACGGTTTTGCCGTGCAAAAAGGCATCACCCTGCGTGGTGACCACTTCCGTAATGGCTGCTTTTTTAGTTTTGAAATTGTAGTTGATGCTTTTGGTTTCGTAGATCTCGGCACCGTTCTTGAAAATCGGAAAGCCCGCACGCCTGCCCAGGGAATCAAGTTTTCCGTTGGCCGAGATAGTGGACTTGTTGTAGTCGATCACAATCTCTTCGGCCTCCAGTTCAATGAGGCCATACCTGATTTTGGCATTGCCATACAGCCAGATGATTTTCTTTTCCACGTTGATGTTAATGGAGTCACGCGCGGAGTAAATGATTTTGGTCTCAATGTCGCTGTCCCTCTTCTGGCGAGTGGAATCGGACTTCTGGCCTTGGAATTGCACCGAGTCGGTGGGAGGGAACCGGGGAACGGTGTCGGAGGTAACCGGCAGGGGCCGTGTGGGTGTTCGCACAGGGCGTTCAACCTGGGCGAGAACCGTTCCTGGCGCTATCAAAACGACCGTGAAAAAGAAAGCTCGTAACAAAGCGTTAACCGCCCAAAATTTAGGTTTTTGCGAAAAATTCGCAACTTTGCAAGGTATTGTAATTACCGCAGACATAGCTTCAATCGCGCGAAATATCAGCCTGAAAATCCTGCTCGTAGCAATAACCTTGCTAAACTCATCGGTTGCGCCCCGGCCAAAGCCCGATTTCAAGGTTGATGTCGTGGTTATTGATGCCGGCCATGGCGGAAAAGATCCTGGCACGATGGGAAAGCGTGGCAAGGAAAAGGACGTCACCCTCAAGGTGGCGCTCAAACTGGGCCACTACATCGAGAAGAACATCCCGGGTGTCAAAGTCGTGTATACCCGCAAGACGGATAAGTTTATTGAACTCTATGACCGCGCCAACATTGCAAATGAAGCGAAAGCCGATCTCTTTATTTCGATCCACGTCAATGCCATTCCCAATAAGGCTGCACACGCGGGAACAGAAACCTATGTGATGGGCTTGCACAAAACGGAAGGCAATCTGGAAGTGGCCAAACGCGAAAACTCGGTGATCATGCTGGATGACAATTACAAGGAGAAATATGAGGGTTTCGATCCGGGCAGTGCCGAGTCCTACATCTTGTTCTCGCTCACGCAAAATGCGTATTTGGAAAGCAGCCTTCTTTTTGCCGATAAAGTGGAAAACCAGTTCAAAAACCGCGTGGGCCGCAAAAGCCACGGGGTCAAGCAGGCCGGTTTTCTTGTGCTTTGGAAAACAGCCATGCCGAGTGTCTTGATTGAAACGGGATTTATAACCAACGAAAAAGAAGAGGCTTTTTTGCTGTCGGACAATGGACAGGACTTCCTGGCCTCGGGCATTTACCGGGCATTCAAAGAGTACAAAGCCCAAATTGAAAGTGTAAATTAGCGGCCGATACCCTTACCCTGCGAGGAATGAAGAACAAAGAGTTTCGCATTGGCCTGTTTGCCACCAGTACGCTCGTATTGCTCTATTTCGGTTTCAATTTTCTTAAGGGAATTGATTTTTTCGACAGTACCGAGAAGTACTACGCGATTTACGACAATGTGGATCAATTAACACCCTCAAATCCGGTATTGCTCAGTGGTACCTCGGTTGGGCGTGTCAGCAAGATTACTATTTTACAAGCCCGGCAAAATAAAGTGCTGGTCGAGTTTGAAATTGACTCTAAAATCAAACTTGGTGATTCGACCAAGGCGATTCTCGACTCTGATTTCCTGGGCACCAAATCGATTCGCCTGTCGATCGGGCGCTCGTTTAACTTTTTGAAGCCCCGCGATACGGTGCGCTCGGAAGTAGCCAAAGGGTTAACTGATATACTGACCGAAAGTGCAGTGCCCGTGGCGGATAATCTGCAGGTGACGTTGCGAAAGTTCAACTCGGTGATCGACAATTTGGTGGCCAACAGCCAGCATCTGGACGAAATCTTTCGAAAACTCAATTCGACACCCGACAAGCTGAATGCAACGCTGGATAATGCGAATGGTCAAATCACCGAGTTGAGCAGCAGTGTGAAATCCGTGGCGGGGAACCTGAACGTTGTGCTTACCGATTTGAGGCCCGCACTCGCCAATTTTAAAACCCTGTCGGATTCACTCAAGCGGTTGCAACTCAACCAAACCATTGCCAAAACCCAGCAAACCCTCACCCGGTTGAATGAGACGCTGGGCAAGCTGAGCAAGGGTGACAATACAATGAGCAAGTTGATGACCGAGGATTCCCTATATGTGAATCTGAACCGTCTCATCCTGAGCCTGGATAGCCTGGCTAATCATTTTAACAATAACCCCAAACATTTTATGGCTCCGTTGGGCAAAAGTAAAAAGAAGATTGAGCGCGACCGCAGGCGCGAAGAGGAAGAGAGAGCAAAAAAGAACTAAGCCTGGCCCACAATTTGGCTATCTTGCACTGACCTGTTACTATGGATTTGGAATTCAATAAAAATGAGGATCAGTTCAAACTTTTGGTAAGCCAATTACGATCACGATCGAACAAAACCATGCTGAGAGTGGGAGAGAAAAAAAATCTAGGCGCAGCATGCAAAGGG
>DAIPHR010000014.1:0-3855 GCA_036771215.1 Cyclobacteriaceae bacterium | reverse complement strand
GTGTTTGCTTCCTTGGAATTTTTTCTTCCAATCCTTGACTGTGCGGGTGCGATAAATTGATCGAGTAGCAGCAGGCATAGGGCAAACTCACGGCCCGCGAACGCATTGCCTATTTGTGTGATCCTAAAACAGATTTTATTGAAATCGGCCTCTTTGCCGGAGATGGTTTATACGCAGAGGCGGGCGGCTGTCCCTCCGGTGGTGTGGTCACGGGTATTGGCCGCGTTAAAGGGCGCCTCTGTGTTATCGTGGCGAACGATGCCACGGTAAAAGCCGGAGCCTGGTTCCCGATCACAGCCAAGAAAAATCTGCGGGCCCAGGAAGTTGCCATGGAAAATCGCCTGCCCATCATCTACCTCGTAGATAGCGCTGGCGTTTTCTTGCCCATGCAGGATGAAATTTTCCCCGACAAGGAGCATTTCGGCCGGCAGTTCAGAAACAACGCCCGTATGAGCAGTATCGGCATTGTTCAGATTGCGGCCATTATGGGCAGTTGTGTGGCGGGAGGGGCCTACCTGCCCATTATGAGTGATGAGGCCATGATCGTGGATAAGACCGGCTCGATTTTTTTGGCCGGCAGTTATCTGGTAAAGGCTGCCATTGGTGAAGAAATTGATAATGAAACGCTGGGTGGCGCCACCACGCACTGCGAAATCAGTGGCGTTACAGACAACAAATTTCCCAGCGATCAGGCGTGTCTGGATTACATCCGATCGATCTTTGATAAAATTGGGCAGTGCGAGCCGGCCGGGTTCAGCCGTGCCACGCCTGTGTCTCCGCGTAGTAAGCCTGAGGAACTCTATGGCTTGCTGCCGGTAGACCGGGTGAAACCCTACGACATGCTGGAGGTGATTAAGCGATTGGTCGATGATTCCCAGTTTGACGAATACAAACCTCTGTACGGAAAGACGCTGATTTGCGGCTACGCCCGCGTAGATGGCTGGGCGGTTGGCATCGTGGCCAATCAGCGCAAAGTCGTGAAAACCAAAAAGGGTGAGATGCAGATGGGCGGAGTGATTTATTCCGATTCGGCCGACAAAGCAGCCCGCTTCATTATGAATTGCAATCAGCGCAAGGTACCCTTGATCTTCCTGCAGGATGTCAGCGGTTTTATGGTGGGCAGCAAGGCCGAGCACGGGGGTATCATCAAAGACGGTGCGAAAATGGTGAATGCCATGGCCAATTCGACCGTACCAAAATTCACGTTCATCGTAGGCAACAGTTATGGGGCGGGCAACTACGCGATGTGTGGCAAGGCGTACGATCCCCGCCTGATCTACGCGTGGCCAACCGCTCAGATTGCTGTGATGAGTGGTGCTTCGGCAGCCAAAACGTTACTTCAAATTCGTGTAAGCGCATTGAAAGCGCAGGGGAAATCCATTACTCCGGAGGAAGAGAAAAAACTGCTGGATGAGATTACGACCCGGTACAACGATCAACTCAGTCCCAACTATGCGGCTGCCCGGCTGTGGGTAGATGGTGTGGTTGACCCGCTGGAAACCAGAACAATTATTTCAGTGGGAATTGAGGCAGCCAACCAGTCCGTTTTGGAAAAATTCAATGTGGGCGTAATTCAAACCTGATGAGCGAGTCGGAGATACGCGCCCTGGTGTCCTTGCTGGATGACGATGATAAACAGGTGGTCGCTCACGTGGAGGAAAAAATTCGCTCCATCGGCACAGACGTCATTCCCTTTTTGGAGGAAGAGTGGGAGCGTTCGCTGAACCCGGCTTTACAGGAGCGGCTCGAGGATATGATCCACTCCATGCAGTTTCAATTGTTAAAGGAACGGTTGAAAGCCTGGTATACCGGCCCCGAAAAGGATTTGCTCACCGGAATGTGGATCGTGGCCTCCTATCAGTATCCTGATCTGGAGTTGAGCAAACTCCGTCAGGATCTTGAGCAACTGTACTATGAAACCTGGCTCGAGTTCCGCAACGACTTGTACGCGCTCGACCAAATCAAAGTGATGAACAGCGTACTGTTCAATAAACTCAAGTTTGGTGCCAATACCAAAAATTTTCACTCGCCCGGTAATTCGATGATCAATGTCGTACTGGAGTCGCGAAAGGGTAACCCCATTTCGCTGTGCGTTATTTACATGCTGGTGGCACAAAAGCTCAGGATGCCCGTGTATGGGGTGAACCTGCCGAACCTCTTCATTCTCACGTACAAAGACGGGCAGCACCAGTTCTACATCAATGCGTTCAACCGCGGTTTGATTTTTTCACGTCAGGATATCACCAACTACATTCATGAGTTGCGGCTGGTTCCGCAGGACTCCTTTTATGAACCCTGCGCACACGAGGAGATCATTCGCAGAGTGTTGCGTAATCTTGTCATGAGCTTTGAAAAAATTGGCGAACATGCCAAAGCGGAGGAAGTGAAGCAGCTGCTGGTGGAAATCTCCGATGGAGGCGACTTGGGCGTTTAGCCTATTTCCTCCGGATAGCGCACCCTGCCGCGCGATTCGAAGGCTGGGCTATCGCTTGATTGGAAAGCAAGGCTTCAATGGCACTTTTGAGATACGAATCGACCACCTGCTGGGCGGCCTGCGGGTTGTCATCGAGCGCGCCACTGTACAGGATGCGATACTTTCCGGCTTCGCTTTTCACCAAAAAACACTCCGGGCTTTTTCGGGCTGCGAAGCTATCCATCGCCAGCTGGTCTTTGTCGGCCAGGTAGGGCACGGAGAGGTTCCAGGTTAGGAAGGCCGCCTTCATGGCGTTTACATTTTCTTCTACATCCGGATGGCTATTGATTAAAATGAACTGAATCTTACCCGGATAGGTATTCACCAGAGCTCTGATTCGATCGCGGTAGTATTCGTCATACGGGCAGGCGTTGCTGGTAAAAATGATGGCGTATCCCCGCGCTGACGGAAAACTGGCCAGCGATACCCATTCTGTATTGGCCACATTGGTGAGTTTGAAATCCTGCACCAGTGCCTGCGCCATCAGCATTTGCCGGCAGGAGAGCATGAACATCAGCATGAGAATTTTTTTCATAGCGTATCGGTGTATACTAAAACAAAGTCTGGATAAATACGGTACGCCAGCCCCACGTGCTGAGGCGATGATGCCAGGCGAATCTCGCCCTGCAGCGTGCCCTGTTCGCGGAGCTGGAAGCCATGTACCAAAAGGTGCCGCGCAAAGAACATGCCTTTTTGCCCGTGAATCTTGAATAGCGCTTCTTTTGCGCACCAATACACGGTATGTTTCACAATATCCGGGCCGGCATCTGCCAACTCGTTCGGGGCCAGTATTCGGGGGGCAACCTTGATTACTTTGGCTTTGGGTTGCGCCAGATCAACACCTACTGGAAAAGGCCCCACTTGGGCTGCAACGTACGGGAAAGAGTGAGACAGGGAAATCCAGGCCTTTGACCCTTTCAGGAACGGTTTCCCAAACTCGTCCTTCCAAATCCCCGCATATTCAATTTCCAGTCGACCGGTGAGTTCGCGCAGCAAAGCGCGTCCGGCCAACCATTCCAGTCTTTTTTCTACGGCTACTAGGTCCTCAGGTGCTGTCTCCATGGCGCTGTAGGCCAATTCTTCCTCCGACTCGGTGATGGTCCAAAGTGCCCATGCCTGCTGCTGATTTTGCTGCGAATAATCAAAAAGGGGCATGCCATTTCTTATTATGCTGACAAAAGTGTCAATTTTTGCGTTATCAATACGGTCATGTCTCAGGTTGAGGTTAAAAAGATTCATACGCTAAGCGGCCATCGCGATGCGGTGTACACACTGGCTCCTTCCCCGGAGCACCCTATCTTTTTTTCGGGCTCGGGCGATGGTATGGTCGTGCAGTGGGATTTGCGGCAACCGGGCGAGGGTCAACAAATTGCGCAGCTCCC
>DAIPHR010000013.1:0-24871 GCA_036771215.1 Cyclobacteriaceae bacterium | reverse complement strand
TCCACAAACCCCAAACAACCCTTAATCACGCCCTCGTCTTTCAAAATCCGGTTGTGGCCCAAACCGGTGGTTTGATGCAGCGTGGCAGCCGGGTAAACGTTTAGTAACGCATGAGCATGGGCAATGGGCGTTTCCATATCACCTTCGTCATGCACCAGCAACAAGTGCAGGGGCCGCGGCAGGTGCTGCACGGTATACAGCGAGGTGAACTCAAAAAAGGGTTTACCCGTGGTGCGCTCAATGTATTTTTTAAACCAATCCCCCGTTCGGGGTGAGCCACCAATCGCTTTCAGGTAACTGTTGATAATCAAGTCGCCAAGGGTGGGGCTGGCAATATTGATGACCCGATCCACCACCAACCCCAGCATGATTGCGCGCAGCGTAGCTACTCCGCCAAACGAGTGCGCGATAATGGCCTGCGGCTTGCCCCGCGTGTCTACAATTTTTTGCAAAACCTCAGCAAACTGTAATGCCGTTGTCCGTTTACCAGAGCTTTCACCATGGGCGGGCCCGTCAAACGCCACCACCTGCCAGCCCGCGCGGTTAAACGGTTCAATAAATTTTCGAAACTGGGTGCCACGCCCGGCCCAGCCGTGCACAAACAGCACATACCCTTTCACGGCTTCGCCCCAGGCAAACACGCGCACACGTTCCCCGGCCACCGGCAACCAAAAAGCATTCGCAGCGGCCATCGCCTGCTTTTCTTTTTCCGGCCGCTCGTAGCGCACAGGCGAGAAAAAAATCTGGACAAAAAACTGGCGGGCCAGCGGTGGTGCCAGTTTCTCCAACGTAGGAAATACGGCTCGTACGAACCGGAGCACAAGAGGCTCTGAATAATTCTTCTTCTTCGTCATGCCGTAATCTCAAAAGCAAACGTCTGTTGCGTGTAGTCAAATGTGCGGGTGTCGTACACGCGCTCGGTGAAGCGCACCCGCTGTTGGCGATCCACCGTGATCAACGTGCTGCACCGTGATCCGTAGTTCGGTGTTTTAATGAACATGGCGGACAACGCGCGCTCGCGTTCCAGACCAATGCCGGTATCGGGTAGCTGATTGTCCTCCGCTATCTCTTCGTTGGCGAGAAAGTCAAACATATCATCTTCCGAGAAAGGGGTCGTCAGCATTTCCTCAAATTCCGCTTTGCCTTTCTGCACTTTCGGCCAGGGAGTATCCATCAGGTGGTTGCTTAGGCCATGGATTCCGGGTTCCAGCTTCGTAATGCCCTCGCGATAGTTACTGCAATACCACAACTGGTGTGCATCGCCCACCACGAGGTTGAATCCGTTGTAGCGCGGTGCCTCGGGCAGCAGCTTATGCAGATAGTGTTCGGGTTCATCGGCACCCCGCAGGTAAGCGGAAACCAGATGCCCGCGCGAGGGTGCGTTCGGACTGATGTTCTTCGGATCCCGATAATTGGTAACCAGGGCCAGGCGCCCATTTCGACTAACCCCCAACCATGTGCCGCAGCCCCGTTGCGGTTCACAGGCTTCGAGATCCCGGCCGGCCAGTATCCGCTCGTCCTCCGGCCAAAAACCAGCAGCCGCAGTTTGGCGCGCATAAAACTCATCACGGTTGGCCGCAATAATGAGCGGGTACCGGGCATGTTTTTGTACTGAGAAAAAAATAAGGCACATGACGGAATTCGAACGGCTTACATCAGCCACATGGTAAGATAAAAAAGTAGTCTTCGGTAAAGTTCAACCGTAAGTTGAAGGCCCGCAAGAACTAAAATGGCCTTCACGGCTGTCCAATACCATTTTTGCCCATAAAATGATCGAAGGCCGCGATACACAAAATATGACAATACGGCAAAGGTGACAGTTGAAAAGACACTATCCGAAAGGAGAAACGCCAGGTTCCATCCAATCGTGGCCATTCCCGAAACAATTAAGCGAAAAGCATTGGCCAGCGCCACCGCGATGAACAGGAGTTGGAAACTGTAGAATTCAAAAGCAAATAAGACGTGCTCGAAAAAGTAGTTACCTCGGGAGAAGTTCAACACGAATAACACAAAGGCGAGGGCAAAAACAAGTACCACAATGAATAATTTGGACAGGTTTGTTGACTTGTCGGTGTATTCACGCGCAAATTCTTCAAATGAAATATTCTTCTGTCGCAAATGTTCTTCAACAACTTGGGTTACTCTCATACTATGATTGCCCAAAGTCAGCGAGTTCATCTGAGTGTATAAGGTTGAATTGTACGAATCAAATGCCGGAAACAAGAAGTAAAAAAAATTGGCCACAAAGAACAAACCCACGAGTTTCATGTAAGGTACCTGCACCCCATCCCGGATGTTTGCCGAAAGTTGTCCGGGACTTACCAACATCATCTTGAAGCTGCGCCAGAACTTGCCTTCCAGAAACGTGAATGCATTCAGAATACTTTCCGCCATTTTCGAAAACGACCGATCTTCACGATCAATCACTCTCTCACCACAGCGGTTGCAGAACCGGCCTTGAAACACCTGCCCGCAGTTTCTGCAGGTACGTTCGATTACATAATCAAACGTGTCTTCTCGCTTTCGAAACAATGAAAAAGCCATCGCGAAAATTACTCAAATAACTCCAGTTGCGAGGGCAGCAATTGAAAAGTCTTGCGATGATATGGTGTAATCCCTAACGCGCGAATGCCATCGCGGTGTTCTTCGGTGGGGTAGCCCATATTGGTCTCCCACCCGTAGCCCGGAAACTCCAGGGCAAGCCGCTGCATGAGTTCATCGCGGTGCGTCTTGGCCAGAATCGAAGCCGCTGCGATGGACAGATAGAGTGCGTCACCTTTGATGATGCATTCGAAGGGAATTTCGCGGTACGGCATAAACCGGTTGCCATCGATCAACAGCAGGTCGGGCGGTAATGTTAATTGATCCAGCGCCCGATGCATGGCCACAAAGGAGGCTTTTAATATGTTGATTTCATCAATCTCACCTGCGCTGACTTCCGCTACCGCCCACGCCAATGCATCCCGTTGAATATCCTTCCTCAATTCGTGCCGTTCCTGGGCTGTGAGTTGCTTCGAGTCGTTGAGCGCTTCGTGCTTGTAGTTTCGTGGAAGAATAACGGCAGCCGCTACTACCGGGCCAGCCAGACATCCGCGCCCGGCTTCATCACAGCCGGCCTCTATTGCATCTGTTTTGAACGAAGACTTTAGCACAATCGCAAAGTAAGAAAGTTTCATAAATTGGTAGATGCGACTCAGATACTGGATATTTGATACTGGATACTGGCCTGATTAATGAGCTTTAAAAATCTTGAGGTGTGGCAATTGGCACAAATGCTCTCGGTGAAAGTGCATGATATGACTTTGGCGTTGCCCGGAATAGAGAAATATGAAACAGGTCAACAGATTCGCAGATCCATTAAATCGGTACGGTCTAACATTGTGGAGGGATATGGACGAAGGCGTTATAAGATGGAGTTTATCCGATTCCTCACCTACGCGATGGCCTCCAATGACGAAACGCTTGATCATCTCTCCGTGCTCTATGAAACCAAGTCTCTAAAAGACGAAGCGGAATACATCAAGTTAAACCACGACCTGGAGTTGCTTGGCCGCAAACTGAACGCGTTCATCAAAGCCGTTGAAAAGGGGCACAACGACTCGTCCGCGGTTCACGAAGCCCCCGTGGATTATTCAAAAACAGAAGACAGGTCAGACACTACCCTCGATCTGACATCCAAAATCCAGAATCCTGTATCCAGTATCCAGAATCTCCCACAGTGGCAAACCCTTTCCTCGGAACAGCAATATGACAACCGATGGATCACGGTCACGGAGTATCAGGTGATCAATCCGGCCGGCAAGCCGGGCATCTACGGTAAAGTGCACTACAAGAACAAGGCCATTGGCATTGTACCCCTCGACCAGCACGGCAATACCTGGCTGGTGGGTCAGCACCGCTACACGTTGAACGAATGGAGTTGGGAAATTCCCGAAGGCGGTGGTGCCCTGGACACCGATCCGCTCGTTTCAGCTCAGCGTGAGTTAAGGGAAGAAACCGGACTCACTGCAGCCAAATGGACTTCCCTGGTGCGTACCCACCTCTCCAACTCCGTTTCAGACGAAGAGGGATTTATCTTTCTGGCCGAAGAGTTGACACCGGGCGACAATCAATTGGAAGACACCGAGGCTGACCTCCGGGTGTGGCACTTGCCGTTTACTGAAGCGCTGGATATGGTGCTCACCGGCAAGATTACCGACAGTTTGAGCATCATGGGTATCTTGCGCGTTGCCCGACTCAAAGGACTCTAGCCTTGACCACCTGGACACGCTATCGCACGGAAGCCCGCACCAGTTTTTTGCTGGCCTACCCGGTTATGATCAGCATGCTCGGTCAGGTGATGACCGGGGTTGCCGATAGTGTGATGATCGGTTGGACAGGTGCTACACCGCTCGCTGCCTCTGCATTGGCGAACAGTTTCTTTGGTGTGCTCTTGTTTTTTGGTATTGGTGTCACCTACGCGCTAACCCCGTTGGTGGCAGAGGCCGATGGCGCGCGGCAGCCGGAAAAAATTGTAGGCGCACTTCGCCATGCCTTGGTCATCAATGTTGCCACGGGCGCGATCCTCACGCTGATCATCGTGGGCGGGCAATCGCTTTTACACTACATAAATCAGCCAGCCGAAGTTGTGGAACTGGCTATTCCCTACTTGCTGATTGTTTCGTACTCGATCGTACCCACCATGATCTTTCAAACCTTCCGGCAATTTGCCGAAGGTCTGCAAAAAACGCGGATGGCCATGGTGGTAATGATTGCGTGCAACCTGTTAAACGTAGTGTTAAACTATGTGCTCATCTATGGTGTATGGATCTTCCCGGAAATGGGATTGTATGGTGCAGGGTGGGCTACATTCATCTCGCGGGTGGCCATGGCGGTGTGGATGGCATTGTATGTATATTATGGGAAAGCCTTTGTGGCTTACCGCGCAGGATTTCATTTTGGCCACTACTCGCGTGCCCTGTTCAACCGCATGCTACACATCGGTTTGCCAGCCGGTGCGCAGTTCATTTTTGAAGCAGCCGCCTTCGGCTTTTCGGGGATTATGATGGGCTGGATCGGCACGGTGCCGTTGGCAGCGCACCAAATAGCGCTCAACCTGGCCACCATCAGCTATATGACAACGTCTGGCCTCGGTGCCGCAGCCACTATTCGGGTGGGTATTTTTTACGGAAGGCGTGATAAAGTTGCCTTGCGCACGGCAGGCTTCACGCTGATTGGGTTGGGTGCATTGCTGATTACCGCCTGGGCTGTTTTGTTTATTACGGGTAAGCATTTCCTGCCGTCACTCTATATTAATGACGCGGCCGTGTTGGCGGCCGCTGCACCCCTCATGATTATTGCGGGTTTCTTCCAACTCTCGGACGGCATGCAGGTAGTTTGTGCGGGCGCACTTCGCGGCCTGCAAGATGTTAAAGTTCCTTCGCTACTCATCTTTGTTGCCTATTGGGTAATTGCGTTGCCACTCGGCTACCTGATGGCCTTTGGTTTGGATTGGGGAGCCCTCGGCATTTGGGCGGGTTTGTTGATGGGGCTTACGCTCACGGCTTCGGCCATGATCTGGCGCTTTAATCAGCTTTCGGGCCGCCTGTCTGGTCTGCCCGATTAACAAAAAATCATCTTATCTTTGATTAATGAAAAGCACCGTGGCGACCGGCAGAAAGCGACTGATAAAAAAAGTCGAGCAAATTCAGGACGAAGCATTGCTTCATGCTATAGAAACGTTGATTGCATTTGCCAACCAAAAAGATGAAAGCTACCTCGGTGAAAGTCTCTCGGATTATAATCTCGCACTGAATCGGGCTGATGCTGAAATCTCAAAAGGAAGTTTTGTGGCTCACGAAAAGGCTGTTCAACGGATTGGGTCTTGGCGAAAGCGAGGAAAATAGTTTGGGCCGAGGATGCCCTTGAGGCACTTTGTTCGGTTCTTGAATGGGTAAGCGCCCACTCAATCAAAAATGCGGAAAGGGTCGAGTCGGAACTTCTTGAAAACCTCGAGCAGGCCAGAAAAAATCCTGAACGTTTTCCTCCCGACAGATACAAGATGGACAATGCTGGAGCATTTCGAAGTTTTGTGTCTCACAACATTCGTCTATCTTACAGGTTACAAAAAACGAGATCCGCGTTCTTCGAATCCGTCATATTCGGCAGGAACCCAAACACTACTAATCATGGCCGCACCGCCCAAACCCGTTCGCCACTCCCAAACCACGATCACCGAGTTGATGATTCCGGCCTACGCCAACTTTGGCGGGAAAATTCACGGTGGCATTTTGCTCTCGCTCATGGATAAAGTAGCCTATGCCTGCGCCAGCAAACATGCGGGCGCATACTGCGTTACGGTTACCGTTGACAAAGTCGAATTCCTGCAGCCGGTTGAAGTGGGCGAGCTCGTCTCGCTGCACGCTTCGGTGAACTATGTGGGGCGCACCTCGCTGGTGGTGGGCATTCGCGTGGAGGCGCTAAACGTGAAAACCCACATAGTGAAGCACACCAATTCGTCCTTCTTTACCATGGTGGCCAAAGGCGATGACGACCGACCTGCGGAAGTACCCCCGTTAATCCTGGAAACAGCCGAAGATGTGAAACGATTTATTGAAGCCATGAGGGTACGCCAGATCAAACAGGCCATGCGCGAACAAATGGATGATGCCAAGTCGCACATCGACATCGCCCACGCAGCCGAATTGCTTAAAAAAGAACGATGCATTATTACCTACCAACCGAACGTATGAAGCGGATTTTTCTCCTTTTGTTATGGGCACTCGCCCTTGTGGCACAGGCGCAATACCCGGCCATCCTCACCCAACGCGATCAGGCCAAAGTCGTGGACGAACTTCTGGAAGATCGTTTGCGTAATGTGCTGCCAGGCCTTATGCGCAAGGAGGGCATCGACATGTGGGTGATTATTTCACGCGAATACAATGAGGATCCGGTCATTCGCACGTTGCTGCCGGCCACCTGGTTTGCTGCCCGCAGAACCACGATGCTTATCGCATTCGATCGCGGGCCGGACCGCGAGCTGGAGTATCTGGCCGTATCGCGGTATGACGTGGGCAAAATGTTCAAGCGCGCCTGGAACCCCGATGAGAACCCCGACCAATGGGGGCAGTTGGCGCGCATCATCGAAGAACGAAATCCGAAGAAAATCGGTATCAACAAAGCGGTGCATTGGGGCCATGCCGATGGGCTTACCTCGAATGACTTTGACCAGATGATGAAAGCCCTGAATAAGAAACTGCATGAACGTGTTGTGTCGGCCGAGAAACTGGCCGTGGCCTGGTTGGAAACCCGCACCGAACGGGAAATGGCCATTTACCAGCAGATCTGCCGCATTGCCCATGACATCATTGCCGAGGGATTTTCTGATCGCGTGATTCAACCCGGGGTAACCACAACCGATGATGTGGTGTGGTGGTATCGCGAAAAAATAAAAGAGTTGAAACTGGATACCTGGTTTCAGCCTTCGGTGTCCATTCAGCGAAACGAAGCGGATGCCATTACGGCCAAGCGCCCGCAGCCGCTGGTGATTATGCCGGGCGATTTGCTGCACGTGGACTTCGGCATTACCTACCTGCGCCTCAATACCGATACGCAGCAGCATGCCTACGTACTGCGTGCCGGAGAGACAGACGCCCCCGAGTATTTGCGCAGTGCGTTCAGACGCGGCAATCAACTACAGGATATCCTGACCAATAATTTTAAAGAAGGCGTTACGGGTAACAAGATTTTGGCTGACACGCGTAAAACCGCCATCGACAATGGCATAACCCCATCCATTTACACGCATCCCATTGGCTTCCATGGTCATGCAGCCGGCACCACCATCGGCATGTGGGATATGCAAGGGGGTGTGCCGGGCACAGGCGATCACCCCATGAAGTTGAAGACCGCCTACTCAATTGAACTGAATTGCTCGGTCTACATCGTGGAGTGGAAAAAAGAAATCCGGATTCAGTTGGAAGAAGATGGCTACTTTGATGAGTCGGGCTTTCGGTACATCGATGGACGCCAAACCGAATTGATTTTGATCCCCAAGCCGGACAAGATCAACAAACAAAAGCCATGAAATTTTTCTACTTTTGAACACATGCGAATTCTAAAAGTCAAAAAAGCGCCTTCCAAGAAGAGAGCAACCCGGCAAAGCTTGCGGAGTTTGCTTCTTAATGGCCCTACCATGACCAAAGAGCAATATGCGGCTTTCCTAATGCAACGTAAGGAATTCTCAAAATGGAGAGTCGCCTGATTTGCCTCGATACTTCTGTTTTCATTGACTATTTCAGGAAAAAGAACAAGGAGAGAACTCTTTTATTTCAGTTAGCCGACCAACGAAAAACATTTTTAACAACCTCGATCACAAAGTTTGAAGTACTCAGAGGTGCCACAAAAGCGCAGCAATTTTTCTGGGAAACCATTTTCGGACGAATAGAAGTGTTGCCCTTTGATGATGAATCGGCCAATATAGCGGCAGATATCTTTCAGAAGCTTAAATCGCAAAACAAGCTGATTGGAATCCCGGACTTACTGATTGCGTCTGTTGCTATTCAGCACCAGTTGCCGCTCGCAACACTTAACACCCGAGAGTTTGAGAAGGTGAATGATCTCAAGTTGTATTCAAATTAATCAATGAACTTCCTGCGCTTCATCCACACTGCTCTGGGCCTGGTGGTTTTCACTGTTTTGTTTTTGCTTTTTTTTCCTGTCCTGTGCATCCCCATTTTGTTTCGATCACTCCACCGGCTTGTCGGCATCGTCAACCGGTGGTGGGCCCACGCGCTTTTCCGGCTTTCCCTGCTGCCGTATGAAGTAATTTGTGAAACGCCACTCGACCGAAACGGCACCTACGTTTTCTGCCCGAATCACTTTTCCTATCTGGATATTCCGGCCATGGGCCTTAATCCGGTCAATGCCATTTTTGTCGGCAAGAGCGCCATGGAAAAAATTCCATTGTTCGGCTTTATGTACCGCAAACTCCATATTACGGTCGATCGCAGCAGTCTGATCAGCAAATTCAACACATTCAAACAAAGTGTGGAAGCTCTTGAGCAGGGCAAAAGCCTGGTGATTTTTCCGGAAGGCGGCATGGTTACCCATCACGCGCCACGCATGGGGCGTTTTAAAGATGGCGCTTTCCGCGCGGCCATCGAAAAACAAATACCGATTGTGCCGGTCACCATTCCCAACAATTGGATAATTTTGCCTGACGCATCAACGTTACGTTTACATCGGGGTTTGGTAAAAGTGATCTTTCATCGCCCCATTGCCACCGAAGGATTAACGCTGGCCGATGTGGACAAACTAAAGAAGACTGTTTTTGACGTCATTGATCAGCAACTCACGCATGAACATCGATCGCGATACTCTGCATAAACTGGCGCACCTCGCACGGCTGGAGATCAACCCGGCCGAAGAACAGCAGTTATTGACCGATCTATCCAAAATGGTGTCGTTCGTGGAGAAGTTAAAAGAAGTAGATACTACAGGCGTGGAGCCCCTCACCTCCATGGCGCAAGAGGTAAACACCTGGCGCGAAGATGAAGTGAAACCCCATCTGGAAAGATCAATAGCGCTGGAGCAGGCACCTGCCCATGATGATACGTTTTTTACCGTTCCGAAAGTAATCGACTAAACGGGCCATGCATCGACTCTATTTCTGGGCATCCTGGCCAGCAACTTCCCGGCTGCTTTTTCAATTTCTATTGGTTGTGGCCACAATCTCGGTCATCTGGATGTGGTGGAGTTGGTACGAAACTCCTGCACCCGCCATCCAGTGGGAAAACTACCAGCAGCTGGAGCGCGAGCCAGTGGCAACACACTACATCGAGCGGGGCCTAGCCCGATTGCCGGTCGAGAGTAGTACCTATGTTTTGTTGGAGCGCTTTCTGCCCTCCGCACTCCACGTGCCAACCCATTTCCAGATCGCCTTTTTGGTGGCGGTGACATTGGCGATTGTCTTTTTACTGGCAGTCATCTCCACGTTCAGTCGGTTCTGGTTTCTGCTCGCCATGAGCATCGTGATTTTGTTTATCGTCAGTCTTCGGCTGGAATCTCTTGAACTCTGGGGGATATCAAACAAAATTGTGCCCTTGAGCGTGATGACCGCGGTAGTTGGAGCCGGGCTATTGTTTCAATTTCGTTTCATGGGTGCCACGCTCACCACCCGCCTCCTCGCTTTTGGCGCGGTTATCATGGCCATCGGAATTTTTATTGAGATCGGGGCCAAGGTGGAGCATCCCTTTTTGTTGCTGGCCGCCCAATTCACATGGGCGGGTATGGCCATTACCGTGGCTACCATAGGCCTGGTGGCGATGGAGATTCCGGCTGCCTTCGTCTCGGGTATTTCGCAGAGTATGCGCAGCGGTAAAAACCTGACTCACGTTTTGGTGCTCAGCTCCATCTACTTGTTGAACCTGACGTTGGTCTATCTGGATCATAAACAAATCATGGAATGGAGTTTCATTCCGCTGAACTACTATTTTCTCTTCTCGATCTCTGCGGTGCTCGGGCTTTGGGGGTACTACAGCCGGGAGTCACAATATGAGCACATCATGCCGGCCGAGCCGCAGGGCATGCTGTGGTATTTGTCATTGGTTACCATTTCATTTGCCACGCTCACCAGCTTTTTGCAATCCGCCAACGATACTGTGCTGATCGTCATGCAGGATATGATTCTCTACAGCCATCTGGGATTCGGAGTTATTTTCGTGCTGTACGTGCTTGCGAACTTTGTCGATATGCTGGGGCGAAACATGCCGGTTCACCGCGTATTGTATAAGCCAGCCACCATGCCCTATTTTACCTTTCGACTGGCCGGTGCCATTGCCACCTTCACCTTCTTTGCGTACAGCGGCTGGCGAACTTCGTTCAACGAATTTTTTGCCGGGTATTTCAACTCGGTGGCAGACGTACACTACGTCAGTGAAGATTTGCCCGCTGCCGAAGGTTACTACCAACGATCGCTGCTGTACAGTCCGAACTATTACCCCGCCGGACACGCCCTTGCCTCGATTTATCAGCAGCAACTGGAGCCATCCAAAGCCAAACGCGAATGGCAAGAGGCCACCGATTTTTCTGCCACTCCAGAGGCCTATGTCAACCTTGCCTATGCCCTTGAGCGACAGGAAGACCGGTTGGAGGCCGTTCTTGTTTTACGTGAAGGACTCACCAAGTTTCCCGGAAACGGTCACTTGAAAAATGCGATGGGCATCGCTTTCCTCCAGATCCAGGTGTTTGACTCGGCCTTATATTACTTTGAGTCAGCGCGGCAGCACAACCCGGTGAGCGAACAAGCTTCGATCAATCTCGTTAGCGCAGGTATTAAGTCCGGCTTGTCTTTTCCAGCCGACTCCCTTTACGCGCTGCTACAGTCAACGTCAACGGGGTTGCGGGCAAATGCGGTTGCACTGGCCAATCACCAGGGGATAGCCCTCGACCTACCGTTTGATCCGGGAACCGACACCGCCTTATCGGTCTATCAGGCTGCACTGATCAGCAACTCCCTGATCAATCAAACCCAAAACCTGGATACCGTTCTGCTCGGCAAGATTATCAAGCTGGCCAGTCGGGAATCGAACTCTTTCTTTCGACTTGAGTTACAAGTAGCCAGCGCAGATGCTTACTACCGCTACGGCCACACGGGCAAAGCGATTGACCTGCTTCGTCAGGCTGGCTTTTTTAGTGGTCGGGCAGGCGATCAGGAGAAACTGGGTTTGTGGGCACTCGAGCAGGGAAGTGCTGCCCTGGCTCACGACTTCTTTGTAAAGGCAGAAGACCGGGAGTCCAAGGATGCCATTTACTACCAGGCCATTGCCCTCACGGAATTTGATATCCCGGCTGCTGTCGAAGCGTGGGATCGAATATTGAAATCATCCGATACGGCACGACACAATATCGCGCGGCTGTATCACCGGGCCCTGACGCTTCCGATGTCCGAGATGGGTACATCCTCGTCTGAGGAAAAATTTCTTTTTGCGTTGTACCGTTTACCCCTGTTCGAAGAACAGCCGTTTACCACGCTGGTTGAAAATCTTCCGAAACATTTACAACCACGTGCCTGGTGGACGCGGGCGGGGCAGTGGCTTGCGATTGATGAGAGTGAGCGGGCAGCCGCGTGCCTGGAGCATATCACCGATCCCGGATGGGCAAATTCGGTCAGCCAGCAATTGCTGGCAATAGCCCTGCGCGCGGGTGATATTGATTTCATCAAAAGTCTTTTGCCAAATGTGAATTGGGAGGGAGAACACCAGCTACGCGGTCAACTGTATCACGGAGTTGTGCAGCAGGATACAGCACGGATTGTGGCAGCGGGCAGGGCAAACCCATTCTTTGAAGAGGGTGTGGTAGCAGCCGCACTTCAACTGGAAAAAAATGAGGCCACACGACTGGACGGCTACAGCCTGCTGGTCAATGCTCTCTTATACAAACCGGAATCCGTTTACCTGCTCAAAGCGTATGCACTGCAAGCTGCGCGCATCGGCTTTGACGAGCAGTCGCAGGAAGCCTTGGATAAGTTGCGCAGCTGGATGCCCGCTGCTTCCTTCAATGCTTTTGTGCGCGAGCATCCCGAAATATTTGTGGTGGAGGCAAACTAATCTGCGTAAGTTTGAGGCCAACTTTTGCTTATGGACGCCAGGAGAATTCCGCTGCATTACGTACATGAACAACTCGGTGCCAAGATGATACCCTTTGCGGGTTTTATCATGCCGGTTCGCTATTCATCCGACATTGAAGAACACATGACCGTTCGCCAGGGCGTGGGCGTGTTCGATGTGTCACACATGGGTGAATTCAAAATTGAGGGGCCCCACGCCCTTGACCTCATTCAGCGTGTGACCAGCAACGATGCCAGTAAACTTGTTGATGGGCAAGCGCAATACTCCTGCCTGCCGAACGAAACGGGTGGTATTGTCGATGATTTGATCGTATACAAACTGAAAGACAACGACTACCTGCTGGTGGTAAATGCCAGCAACATCGAAAAAGATTGGAACTGGATTGCTGCCCGCAACACGCAAGGCGCAGTAATGAAGAATATTTCGGACAATATGTGTCTGTTTGCCGTGCAAGGACCAAAAGCAAAAGGCGTATTGCAGAAGCTCACGTCCGTTGACTTGAGTCAAATTGCGTACTATCACTTTTCGGTGGGTGATTTCGCAGGGGTGGCCAACGTGATTTTGAGTAATACAGGCTACACGGGTGCAGGCGGTTTTGAAATTTACTGCCCTGCTGCCGATGCTGAAAAAGTGTGGCATGCGATATTCGAGGCTGGCAAAAATGAAAATATCAAGCCGATTGGGCTGGGGGCGCGCGATACGCTCCGGCTGGAGATGGGCTTCTGCCTGTACGGTAATGATATTGACGACAGCACCTCTCCGCTGGAGGCCGGCCTGGGTTGGATAACCAAATTCACGAAACCATTTACGAACTCGGAGGCTCTTCAAAAGCAAAAGGAATCTGGGGTTACGCGCAAGCTGGTAGGCTTCAAAATGGTCGACAAAGGCATTCCGCGCCATGACTACGATATCCTGAATAACGAAGGCCGGAAAATTGGCCGGGTGACCTCGGGTACGCAATCTCCCCTTTTGGGCCAAGGCATTGGACTGGGCTATGTTGAAACAGCCTTCAGCAAACCGGGCTCAGAAATTTTTATCTCCGTTCGGGGAAAGGGACTTAAAGCGCAGGTGAGCAAAACACCGCTGATTGGATAACCTGATCCATTTAAATTGATCATGATCACGGTAAGACCATTAATTCTCACCATGCGGCTCATGATAATCGTGGCAACTGCCCACGGTCAAAGTTTTGAACAATTACATGAAAAGGCAACTCTGCTTATCGGGCAAGAAAAGTATAAAGAAGCTCTTGTGATCCTCAATCGCTTATTGGCAGAGACTCCTGACAACTCGAACTATCGGTACAATCGAGCAATCGCTCTGATTAACACAGGGGATTATCAATTGGCGATCCGAGACCTAACCCTCCTTGCCGAGGATGATCCGGAGTATGATGAATACCACTATCTTCTCGGAGACGCTTACGAGCACCTCGACAGCCTGGCAACTGCGGCCAAATGCTACTCAAAATCAATCTCGCTAAACGCAGACTATTTTTTATATTTCTTTAAGCGAGGTACGGTGCTGTTGAAGCTTGGCGAGTATACCAATGCCATCAAAGATTTTGATCGCGCATTAAGAATCAACCCGGAGCACCATAACTCGCTCCATAATCGAGGCCTTTGCTACTACAAAATCGGCTTGAAAGAAAAGGCCTGTGACGACTGGTGCAGAGCCTTGTTGCTCGGCAACACGGTTTCCGCTTCGCACCTCGAAAAAAATTGCAAGCATTACCCCGAGCCTTGTATTTTAAAATCTGGAGACAAGTGATGAAAACGATTGACGTCTGCCTGAGTCCCGAGCTGATTCATCTTTACGACCTGAGTAATCGCGCGGTTGTGGTCGTAGACATTCTGCGGGCAACCTCGTGCATGGTTACCGCCATGGCGCACGGAGCTGAAAGCATTACGCCCTTTGCGGATCTTCGGCAATGCGAAAGCATGAAGACACGGGGGTTTATCACGTCAGGCGAACGGGATGGCAAAAAGGTAGAGGGATTTGACAAGGGTAACTCTCCGTTTGAATACATGGGCGAAGAAATTCGCGGAATGAAAATCGCCTTCACCACAACCAACGGCACGCAGGCCATCGAAAAATCAAAAGATGCCCGCGAGATCATCATCGGTTCGTTCCTTAACCTGTCGTCTGTCGTGAAGTACCTGCTGTTGAGTGAATATAGCGCCCTGATCGTCTGTGCCGGCTGGAAGGGTCGGGTGAACCTGGAAGACAGCCTGTTTGCGGGAGCCGTGGTGGAGAAGCTGAAAGACTACCTGGGGCCGGACTGCGATGCACCTTTAGCCGCCCGCCATCTTTACAATCTGGCGAAAAACGACCTGGCTGGCTTCCTGAGCGAGTCATCGCATGTGAAGCGCCTCAATCGGCTGAACATTCATCAGGATTTTGAATTCTGCCTTACCGTTGATGAGTACAAAGTGCTGCCGCGGATCAAGAACGGAAAGATTGTTTTGTAAGCATTAGAATCTTAAAGCTTCGGGTTATGGCGGTGCCGATCCTTATCCCGTAGCGTCTTCTTCTCCATGTTCTTCGCAAAAGCCTCGGTCAGATTCACCCCTGTTTGATTGGCCAGGCAAAGCAGCACCCATAGTACATCGGCCATTTCATCGCCCAGGTCCTTGCCCCGGTCGCTCTCCTTTTCCGATTGATCGCCATAACGCCTGGCCATAAGGCGGGCCAGTTCGCCCACCTCTTCGGTGAGCACGGTCATGTTGGTTAACTCGCTGAAGTATCGAACGCCATAGGTTTTGATCCATTGGTCGACTTCTTGTTGGGCTTGCTGGAGTGTCATAATCAGTAAATTTCAATAGTACCGAATTCGCTATCCTCACCAAACGAGCGAATCTGATCAGCATGAGATATTAGTCGGTCTACAATGCTTAGCGTAGATGTATTTCCGATTCGTAACCAAATAATTTTCGGAGGGAATCCATTCAAAGCCTGTAGCATCTGAAAATCTGAATCAAAAGTCACTATACAAAAGTGAGGTGTGCGAGCATGGTCAAAAATTGCCTGATCTGAACTGGGCTTCGTCAACACGTCAGAAACGTGCAATGATCCTGGAAAAAAATCTGCTACGCGCTTAACAATTCGGAAGGAGATGTTTTCGTCAAAAAGTAACATGACCATATGGCATCAGGACCTCTAGATGGCAATTGTTGTCTTCCGCTCGCGATCAGCAGAATAGGCGAGGCAAGCTAAGATTTGATCACGGGTAAGTTGTGGAAAATCCGACAGGATTTCCTCAATCGTCATACCGGAGGCTAGCCAACCCAGTACATCGCCTACGGAGATACGTGTACCTTTTATACACGGCTTCCCAAACCTGACCTGCGGATTAATCTCGATGTATTCCTTATAATCCATAAGTCAAAGATACAGTTTTCAACTTCAACGTTCCTCCAGTTCCTCAAAACTCACATCCAGTACGTCAAACTTCTCCCAGCCAACAAAATCAAAATGCCACCACTCCGGTTCATACACCTGGAAGCCATGCTTTGTCATAATCGCAATCAGCAGGTCCCGGTTTTTCCGCTTCACGGGATCATCCACCACCGCAGTTGCCCAGGCCTGCTTTTCAAACGAATCAAATTCAGTCGGCATGGGCAACGGCTTTCCCGTTTTGCGATCGACCAGTGTGAGATCCAATGCACAGCCGCGGTTATGGCGCGAGCCCCGGTAAGGCGATGCCACATACGTGGTATCGCGATAGCTTTCATAAAACTTAACGGTAACCGCATAGGGGCGATACGCGTCATAAATCAACAGGCCAAGACCCTGTTTTTTTAGCTCGCGCTGAACCTGTTTCAGCGCATGTGCCACTGGTTGCCGCGCATAGGCCCGCGGCAACGAGTACATCCTTTCCTTCATGAAGTTATTGGTGCCCGCGTACCGGATATCAACCGCCAAGCCCGGAATTGCTCGTTCCAGATTAACCAGACGATTCTCCGGTTGGGTGGTACAGGAGCGCTGATACTCCCAAAATCCGGTGGTTAAGACCCCGTAGGCGCTGCGCACCTGGGCAAAGCAGGCCAGCGGCAACATCAAAAGCACCATCAACAATACTCTCATGCATCCGAAGGTATTATTTTTACCCTAGATTCTTACCTTTCCTCAAATCTATCCTATGCGACTAATCAAACGCGTGCTCCTGACTTTGGTGATTCTGGCCGTGCTCCTGTCAGCGGGGGTTTATGTTTTCCTGCAAACCACCCGGCCCACCTATTCCGGTCAAATTTCGCTACCGGGGCTGACAGCCGAAGTAGACGTTTTTTATGATGACTTTGGTGTTCCCCACATTTATGCCAGGCACGAAGAGGATGCCTACTATGCGTTGGGCTATGTCCATGCCCAGGACCGCCTCTTCCAAATGGAAATGATTCGCAGGGCCGCCAGTGGGCGACTTTCTGAAGTTCTTGGAAAAGACCTCGTGAAGGTAGACAAGCTGTTTCGTGCGTTGGGCATCAACCAGTTTGCAAAAGAGCATGCGCAAAAATTTCTGAAAACCGACACAGCCGCGTGGCAACGGGCGGCCCTCGCCTACCAGCGGGGGATCAATCAATTTATCAAAACCGGCAAGACTCCGTTGGAATTTACCATCATTGGAATTCCCAAAGAAGAATTTACGCCCGAAGACATATACCACGCGGTCGGCTTTATGTCGTTTGGGTTTGCCGAGGGCCTGCGCATTGACCCGGTGCTGGAAAAAATTAAGAACGAATGGGGAGCCGAATATCTGAAAGATCTGGCGGTACAAACTCCAGCCCAGGCCGTGCGAATTGAAAGCTTCAGCGGTGCCCGAAAAAACCCGCTACGCGACTCGCTCATTTCTTATCTGCACGATGCGTTGTCCAGTTTGCCCGTGCCGATGTGGCAGGGCAGCAATGGGTGGGCGATAGCCGGAGACCGGACCGCTTCGGGGAAACCGATTTTGGCAAATGATACACACATTGGATTTGCCCAACCCGCAGTGTGGTACGAGGCCCACCTGGAGGCTCCGGGGCTTTCCTTCTACGGTCATCACATTGCCGGCATTCCGTTTGGGCTATTGGGCCAAACCGATCGTTGTGGCTGGGGCCTCACCATGTTTGAAAATGACGACACCGATTTTTATCGCGAGGCTGCTAACGACAGCGGCCAGGTCAAATATAAGGGGCAGTGGGTGGACATCGACTTCCGAAAAGAACGAATCAAAGTGAAAGATGAGGCCGAGGTAGAACTGATTGTCCCTTCAACTCCTCACGGGCAGGTGATCAGCGGGATAGTCGACTTCACCAGCGATGATGAACCCATCTCCCTGTGGTGGATGCTGAACGAAGGGGATAACCGTGCTTTGCAGGCAGCCTATCAGCTCAATCATGCACAAGGCATTGCCGATGTGGAAAAGGCGGCATCGCAATTCTCCGCCCCTGGACTCAATGTGATGTATGCCGATGATGAAGGCAACATCGCCTGGTGGGCTGTGGCACGCCTTCCCATTCGTCCCAAACATGTTAACTCCAAGTTCTTTCTGGACGGAGCCAGCGGCCATGATGAACCAGTCGGCTACTACGACTTCTCCAAAAACCCGCATGCGGTAAATCCACCGTGGGGTTTTGTGTACTCGGCCAACAATCAGCCCGATTCGGTGGATGGAGTATTGTATCCCGGATATTACTACCCCCGCAGCCGGGCCGGCCGCATTTACGAGTTGTTGAGCGAGCAGAAAAAGTGGACAATTGACGATGTGAAAAAGGTAAGTCTCGATGTAACCTCAACCATGCATGCGGACATTGCCCACCTGCTGGCCGATGTGCTCGCGAAAACGAACAAGCCCGAACATGCCCGATTGATCGAAGAACTAAAAAACTGGAACGGCCTTCACGACCAAACACTCGTAGCTCCGACTATGTATTACAACCTGCTTTCGCAAAGCATGCGCATGGCGATGGTCGATGAAATAGGAGCACCGGCATTTGAATCGCTGGCCATTACTTCACTGCTCAAAAACAGTTACGAAGGATTTATTGCCAACCCTGAATCACCCTGGTGGAACAACACCAAGACAGAGACTCGCGAAACCCGGGAGGAAATTGTTGCCTTCGCGGCTGATCGGACGCTGGAACTGCTGAGTGGGAATCTGGGGCAGAATGCTGATCGCTGGACGTGGGGACGCGTGCATACCCTGACACATAAGCACGCGTTTGATGCCGTTAAGCCCTTACGTAGCTTCTTCAACGTGGGTCCTTTTGAAGTGAGTGGGGGAAGCGAGGTGCTCAATAACCTTCACTTTTCGCTGGATAGCACCGGCTATTTTTCAGTGGATGGCGGACCCGCCCTGCGAAAGATTACCGATTTTGCCGATCCCGATCATGGAGTTACCGTGTCGCCATCCGGCCAATCAGGTAATGTGATGAGCGATCATTATGATGATCAGGCCAGGATGTTTGCTACTGGTGAGTTTCGTACGATGTGGCGAAAGCGGAAAGATGTTGAAGCAAAATCAAAAAACAGGTTGCTCCTAAAGCCTGAAAAAGACAATTAAAACTCATCTTTAAGAATATTTATGAAACCCATGATCGTCTATTTTGTTGCGGCATTCATTTTTCTTGGTTGTAATCATTCCAAGAACCCTGCCAATCCAGAAAGCGCTGATACAAAAACATCATTAAAATTTGACCTTGTTGGGAATTACATCCCAACGACCAAGATCGAAATATCAGGTCATTTTCTAGAAAGTTTTGCAATCGGCACCAAGGATACTTTAAATGAATTCAAAGTCAAGTATGTTTACGTTTGCTTTGATTGGCCCGAAAACGAGGAATACTATTGGGTCGAAAACACGCAATTCTCTGGAACAAAAGACAACTTTTCGATTTCAGCAAAAGATTCAATTATTGGAGACTTCAATATATCGGGAAGATTTTTCGGTGAACAAGGACATTTCTATGACGTCACAGACCCAGCAACAATTGTCTTTAAGGGAACAATTACAGCCAAAGGCGTTCAGCAAAATCTCGAATGCAGATATTTTGAAGGTGATTGACTTCTATCACTAGAAGCCATCTCAAAAATCAATTTTCAATTGTCAGCCTGAGCTTGTCGAAGGCTATTCAGTAATGAAACCCGGTTTCGACAGCCTCAACCTGACATGGTGAAGTGTTTTTGAGATGGCTTCTAATAATATTCCTACATCCCCATCATCACAAACGCACCCCAGTAATACGGCTCTTTGTATTTGGTCATTAATTGCAACTGGGCTTGTTTGAAGGCCTTGGCTTTATTGCCTGTTTTGGTCCAGTTGGTGTAGAAATTAGTCATCAACAACTGCGTGGCGGCATCGTCTACCTTCCATAAACTCATAATCAGCGCGTTCGCACCGGCAACCAAAAACGCACGCTGCAAGCCATACACCCCTTCACCGTTCTTCACATCGCCTAAACCTGTCTCACAGGCGCTCAGCACAACCAGATTAGTACCCTCCAGGTTCAGGTTCATGGCTTCATAAGCTGTAAGAATTCCATTGTCGTTGCTGCCGATAGTCTGGCTTTGGTTGCCACTAACGGTAGCCGAGGCTCCAGCCAGCATCAGTCCGGACCGCAGCAACGGATTGTCCTTCGCATTTTCCAGGTTCACACCTAGCGTGTTCCCTCCCCTTTCAACGTCCTGCAGAAAATAGCCATGGGTAGCAATATGTAGTAAGGCCGGTGCCTTCACCGATTTGATCACACTCTCACTGGCCTCCTTCTGCATCCATTGCCGCGTGTCATACCCACCGGCTTTCAAAACTCGGTTGATGTTGTCGAGTTCGGTTTTGGTGCCCGGTAATGGTGGCACGGCAGGACCACCATAGTCGGGGAAACCGATCAAAGTAGCCTCTTTTTTAACAGGCGCACTTCGGGGTGTTCTGAAATTGAGCAGGTCCTTCGAGTTACCCACCACCACCCAGTCAAATTGGTTGATCAGAAAAGCACCGGACGGCTTCTGCAACGTTGCCAGGTTGATTTGATTGTATACTCCATCGGGAGAGACGTAAAGTGTCTTTTTTCCGGAGACGAGGGGCTCAATCGCTTTAAAATAATTTTCGTAAGAAACCGCATCTGTACTTTTTTGCTGTATGGTATTGCGATAGAATTTTGCGAAACGTGTCTCCATCTGCTTACCATTTTCCAAAATCACCAGGCGTGGCTGCTTATCTGATTTAGTAATCACCAGCACCACATAACGCGAGTCAGCCGTGAGATCCTGGTCAAAATTTCTTACCCGGATGATTTCCAGCACGGCTTCATGATCGTTCAGCACACTTTGTATTTCCGGGAAACTGATCTTGCGGGTGGAGTAGCCGGCCGAGAAATCCGTTGAACGTTCACTCAGCGATTTTTCCATTTGGTTGGCTACGCGCTGAACCGAGTCAATTTTAATGCCGGCTTCCCGAAGTTCATCTTTCGACAACGCGTAGTAACGGGCCAGCGACTCCTTGGTATCGAGCCAGCTCAGGTAGTCCTGAATCAACCCCATGTTACCGCTGCGTAAGATGGTTTGCTTCACTTTGTTGGTGGCGTTGAACAGCAGTGCTTTGGTGGCTGTCTGATAATCAAAAAAATCATTAACCACCGCGGGAAGCGCCTGCCGGGCATCACAGGCAAAATTGAAAAACCGTTGAAATCGGGGCGAGGTCAGGTCCCAATACTTGGTTTTTTCCGCCTCGCTCATCGGGGGAAAGTAGCTGTTGATGAAGTCAATCGTCTTGTCCATCACCGGCTTGTAAAGCGCGTAGGCTTTGTCCCACGTTTTCGTCTTCCAATATAAAATGGCCAGCTCTTCTTTGTTGCGTATGTAATCCGGATGATCAAACCCAAGAGTTTGTTCGCGAATGGCCAATGCCTTAGTCAGCAGCGGCTCGGCCTCGGCATACCGGCCAGCGGTGCGGTAAAACCAACCGAGGTCAGCCGTGGCTTTGGCAAAAAAGGGATTATTCTCACCATTGAACTTGCTTTTATACATCTGGCCAGCACGCTTCAGATAGTCCTCTGCCTTTACCGCTTGCCGGAGGTCCGCATAGAGTAAGCCGAGGCTGTTTAAAATGCCGGGGTAATACGGACTCGAGGCACCGAGATTTTTCTCGAGACGCAGGTAGATGGCCTCCGCTTCAGATTGCCTTCCGGTTCGTTGGTACATGGAGGCCAGGTTGGATTGGTAAATCACCTGATTGCGCAGCTTCGAGCCTTTGGTTGCTTCAATGATCCGGATCGCTTGCTGTAATTTCAGCACCGCTTCATCGAACCGGCCCAGTTCCGCCAACAAAACCGATTCGTTATTGAGTACCAACGCAAACTCTTCACTCATCTCACCTTTGATACTCTTCACCAACTGGCCGGCCTGAGCGAAGTCCTTCTCGGATTCATTGTAGTAGGCCAGATCCTGATACAGGGAGGCGCGATTGTTAAGTCCTGCGGCATAAGCGAAATGGGTTTCGGAAAGGGTGCGGCTTCGGAGATCCAACGCCTGTTCAGTGAACTGGGCAGCCAAATTGAATCGGCCCGTGGCGGCATACAACAACCCAAGGTCTGAAAATACTTTGCTATAGTTGATATTGTAGGTGAGGTTGGCCGCCTCGTATGCCGCACGTGCGGTGATGAAAGCAGATTCAGCTAACTTATACCTTCGCGTTTCGTGCAGCCGTTGTGCCACACTTAGCAAATTCCGGCACTCCTGCGCAGGGGTTGTCTCACCTTCACTCTTTAATAGCAGGTTCACCGCTGAACTTCCGGTCTTCACCAGCCGCTCCTCCATATCACGGATGTTCATCATACCGGAATTGTCAATGACGGACACGGCAAAATTGAAATCAGTGGAATCGATGCGATCCCGCTCAGCATCCGCTTTGTTTACCGTGGTCTCCCGCGCGTTGCGCTTCAGCCTGTCTTTAGCCCGATTGAGAATTCCATCAATCTGCGCATGGGCCAACTCTTGCGCCAGCAACACTAAAATGAAAACTAAAACTCGCATAATTCTAAAATTGATCTGCTTCCCGATATGCCTTAATCAAAGCCAACTCGCCTTCCTTTCCATCACGAGCGTTTCCATGCTCCATGCCCACCACGCCCCGGTATCCTTTGTCGTAAATAAACCTAAACAGGTTGCGGTAGTTGATCTCACCTGTACCGGGCTCTTTGCGGCCGGGATTATCGCCCACCTGAAAGTAAGCAATTTCATTCCAGCATCGTTCAATATTGGGAATCAAATTGCCTTCATTACGCTGCATGTGGTACACATCATATAGAATCTTACAGGCCGAGCTGTTCACTGCTTTGCATAACTCATACGTCTGATCCGAATAGCGCATAAACAAATCGGGTGTATCGCTCAACGGCTCCAGCACCATGATCAAACCATGGGGCTCGAAAACTTCGGCTCCTCTGCGCAGGGCATCAACCACATGGGCCGTCTGTATACCCATCGGCAATCGCCTTTCAAAAAATCCGGGCACCACGGTCATCCATTTTGCATTTACGCGCTTGGCCGCATCTACGCATTTGCGGCAGGTGTTGACAAAGTTCTCTACGAACTCCGGCTTGCCCGTGGTAAGCGAAGTCTTCCAGTTATCACCACCATCTACTACAAACACGCCCATGGTCATGCTCAGTTGAGCCAGGGTACTGCCGATTTTCTCTTGTTCGGCCACCGGCCTGCCCAAGAGACCATTATCTTCAATGGCCCTGAATCCCTGATCGTGCATAAACTTGATCTGATCGACAAAGGTCTTTCCGGCATGATGCTGAAACATGCCATCGTGCGGGGCATATAACAGGCGGAATGGCATCTCGGCAGGGCGTGCCTCGGCAGTCATCGCGGGCCAGGCTGAAATTGCGGTGGCTGCGGCTGCACCTGCGTGTAGAAATTTTCTGCGATTCATATCTCCATTAGCACCTTGAAATTACGGGTACCATCCGCCAAATACAAACCGGTGATGTGCGGGCTTTCGCGTTCCGGCTACGTATCTTGCCACCATGAAACTTTACCGGAATCTGACCGAAGCCGTTATAGACGCTCTGCGTCAGATATTTGCTGACAACAAGTATGCCGATAAGGTTATTGAGAAAATCCTGAAACAAAATCCTAAATGGGGAGCGCGCGACAGGCGGTTTATTGCTGAAACGACTTATGATATCGTTCGGTGGTATCGGCTTTTTTGCCATGCTACGGAGGCAGATGAAGGTGATTTCTGGAAACTTTTGGGTGCCTGGATTTTGTGGAAAGAGGAAGAACTGCCGTCATGGCCTGAATTTTATCGCCTGGATGAGCGACATTTTCACAATGCCATACGTCAGGCATCCAAACAGGTGCCGCTGCGCGAGTCCATCCCCGATTGGCTTCATGAAGCCGGCCAGGCCGAGTTGGGTAGCCAATGGGAAAAAGAGTTGGTGGCGCTCAACCAACCCGCCAAAGTGGTGTTGCGGGTGAACACGTTAAAAACGACTCGCGAAAAACTTCAACATCACTTGCAGCAAGATGAACGAATTGTGACGGATGCCCCCACGGCATTCCCGGACGCCCTGCTGCTGACCGAACGTCAGAACATTTTCACGCGGCAAGCATTTAAAGACGGTCTGTTTGAAGTACAGGATGCCGGCTCGCAACTCATAGCCCCGTTTCTCCAGGTGGAGCCCGGTCAACGGGTAATCGATGCCTGTGCCGGTGGTGGAGGAAAAACGTTGCACCTGGCCGCCTTGCTGCAGAACCGCGGCCGCATTATTGCCATGGACACGGAGGCCTGGAAGTTGGAAGAGTTGAAAAAACGAGCCCGAAGGGCCGGAGCCACCAATATTGAAACGCGCGTGATTGAATCATCAAAAACCATTAAGCGCCTGGCCGAAACAGCGGACCGGCTGTTGCTGGATGTGCCCTGCTCAGGCCTCGGGGTGCTGAGGCGGAACCCGGATGCCAAATGGAAACTAACACCTGAGTTTCTGACGAAGGTGAAAGAAGTGCAGCAGGAAATCCTGCAGCAGTATAGCCAGATGGTAAAACCCGGTGGTTTTTTGGTTTACTCGACCTGCAGCTTACTGCCATCGGAAAACGAAAAACAGGTGGCGCGTTTTTTAACCGACCATCAAAATGATTTTGAATTACTGGCTGAGCATACGCTGCTGCCCAGTACCGGTTTTGATGGATTTTATATGGCGCGTGTAAGAAGAAAGTGATGCGGGTGATATTGTTCGTTGCGCTGATTTGTCTCCGCGTGGAGGTATGCGGTCAATCATTTCAGA
>DAIPHR010000012.1:0-25159 GCA_036771215.1 Cyclobacteriaceae bacterium | reverse complement strand
ATCGCGCGTATTCACGGCTTGTTCGGTGAATGTAGTATCACTTAACAAGCCCGGGTGTGCAGCTACACACCCGACATTGCCGGAGAAACCGTTGGCACGGAGCACACGGTAACGGTAGGGTTTGATAAACGTGACGGGGGCATTCAATGGCTCTGCCCATTTCACGGTAATCTGGCCGTTGGTGTTGTTCGTGCGGTCGATGGTAACATTGGTCACAACGGGAGCAACCGACTCGATTATCGGAGTACAAACCTCATCGGAAACATAACTGAGCCCTCCTGCGGGCAGCGGAAACTCCGCGACCAGCCGGTAGCAGTAGGAAGCGCCCGGTGCAAGACCTTGCCCACCGTTCCGGTCCAGAAACGTGGTAGTTGTTCGCGGCACGGTGGCAATCAACTCAAAACCAAAACCCGGTGGCATACCGGTTACGCAGGCGCTGAAGGGGATGGTTGACGGATCGATCTTTCGCCAAATCTGGATTCGAAGGGCATTCGTGCAGGTGTAGGGCTTCCAGGTTAGCGTGGCAAACCGTGTGGAGGGTGCCACAGTTGGAGCCGATTGCCACTCGGGGGCAGGCGCCACCACTTTGATCCGCCACGTTTTAAATTGGGCCAGCGAGGGCCCGCGCTGAGACTTGTCCGTGGCTTTAAATACGACCTGGTACGGCTGTTCTTTCACATCGGCACATTCCGTTTGCCAGTTAAACGTGGCGCGCACTTTACCATCCGCGGCTGGCCACCGAAACCTGGCGGGTGTTGGCTGAAAAACCGCCCCCCGGGCAAACACATCGGAAAACGCCTCGATTTTCAAACTATCGCGCAGCGTAGGCACATTGTCGGGGTCGGTGGCAAAAATATCATTGTTATTCACCAGTTTGGAACCCGCCACCACGCAGGTATCGATGGGCACATTGATTTCAGGTCGTTGGTTAAGGCAGTCTTCCACCTCGATCTGCATGTCGCGGGTGACAAACCCAATGAGCACCCAAATGCCTCCTATTTTTCGCCACTCTTTTATGAGAAAAGCAATGTTATACTCGCCCTGCTTTCCGGGCGAATCCCAGATGATGGTTCCCGTGACGGGATTAATGCTAAATGTGGGAGGACCGTTCTGGTTCTCGTTTGCCTGATTAAAAGGGGGAGGATTGTAAAAATCTCTTGAGTTCGGATCACGATAGCCATTGACAAAAATTCCGCGCGCCTGCTTGGGGGTGATGAATTCATACGAGAGACTGTCGCCCTCCAAATCAAATGCGCCCGGGTTATGATACCACGCTCCACCGGTGCAGGCTTTATCAACGGGGGGCACCAGCAAATCGGGGGTAGACAGGTTGCAGCCCAGAAAGGGATCAATGTTGATGGCCGTCTCGATGTAAAAGCGGGTGTCGACCGAATTGGTCATGGAGAGAATGCCGGCATTTCGGTTGGGCTCCAGATAGCTCACCACGTACCGGCCGGGCCCCGGAAAGGTATGTAACTCCGAATACTCCACGTACCCGATATCGCTTCCTAAATCAGGTCGCGGGGTACTTCGTAATTCAGGTACGGTGATCCGCATGCCGTCACCAAAATCAAGCGTACCATCGCCTCCAAAATTGATGGGCGAGCCCGTGTTAACATACACCTTGATCGTAATCCGGTAGGTGAGCGCAGTGCAATTCTGCCGCTTAACAATAATTTCGCCCGCCCGAAGGTGGGTAGCCTGTACCGGGTGAGCAATGGCCAGCGAGGCAAAGAATACCAGGCAATAAAATAAACGTTTCAACTTCCCCATTCGAATCAAAAATACAACAATAAATTTGCCGACAAGTTCACATTACATAACGCCCCTTTCGTGTCATTAGTACGGAGGGAAGCATGTATCCGGTGAACGTAAATTACACCCCTATGCGCGTTGTCGGCCAAATCAACCACCCCCAGTGCACCATTACCTTGTTTTACTGGAACAATAAATACCTGATTAAGCTCGAAGCGGGCCCATTTGAACAAACGTTTAAGATCAGCGAATGGGATATTGCACATGAGGACGAACTGCGCCAGATTGTTACGGAAGAATTTGTGCAGGCCGCGCTGGCCCGCTTTGAAAGTATGGCCGCGAGTTTGCAGCGGGCATTGAACGCCTCATAAACTCCATTTGCGTTTGACTCCCAAGGGGTTAACTTTGATGCCCTTTTGTATTCTCCATGGAAGTTCTGGAAGAAAAGCGAAACAAAAACAAGAAATACAAACCGATTTTGGATGGTATACCCGACTGGCCGGTATACCAGCTGAGCCGCAACCGCAAAGAGTTTATTGAAGAAGTGACGCGGCACGCGATTGAGCGCCTCCACGCCATGCGGCCGGAGAGCCGCGCCCTGGCCGATGAACTCGAAGCCACCATTTACCGCGAGCAAAACCGGCTCAAGCGAAACCGGTGGCGCGTAGATCCAAAAGACGAGCCGCGTTTTTGGGCCAACCTGAAAAATGAACTCGTTGAACTTACCAACAAACCGGAAACCGACCGTAGCAAGGTGGAGGAGGAAATTCTTCAGCGCATTGTACACCGGTATGCCAACGAGATTGCCGGTAACTTCAAAGCCACTTCGTACAAGTTCACGCGTGAGCTCGTGAAATTCTGGTTTGTGCGTTTGCTCAACGGGGCACGCATCAAAAAATTCGGGGGGTTTTTCCGCAATCAATATACCCTGCGGGACAAAATACAGATTGTGGGCAAAGTAAAATCGCTGCGCAACCTCGCCTCCAAAGGCACGGTGGTAATGGTACCCACTCATTTCAGCAACCTTGACTCCATTTTGATCGGATGGGTGATTCACTCGCTGGGGCTTCCGGCTTTTATTTATGGGGCCGGTTTGAATCTGTTCAACATCAAGATCTTCGCCTATTTCATGAATAGCCTCGGGGCTTACAAGGTTGATCGCAGAAAGAAAAACCTGATCTACCTCGAAACGCTGAAGACGTATTCGACCTTAGCCATCCAAAAAGGTGCGCATAGTCTGTTCTTCCCCGGTGGTACGCGGTCACGCTCGGGCATGCTTGAAAAGCAACTGAAGCTGGGGTTGCTGAGCACCGCCATTGAAGCGCAACGAAACTTGTATGCGCAAACCGCACCGGATGAGCCCGTGCGAAAAATCTTCATTGTGCCCGTTACGCTCAACTACCACTTTGTTCTGGAAGCCCCCGAGCTGATTGAAGAGTACCTCCACGCCAAAGGAGCCGACCGCTACTTCCCGGAACAGGATAAATACGGCAGTTGGCAATTGGTTCGGTTCCTCTTCAAGTTCTTCACCAAGGGCTCCAGTATCTCGGTGTCGATCGGCCCGGGGCTGGATGTGATGGGTAATTATGTTGACGAAGACGGACACAGCCTGGACGCCCGCGGGCATCGCATCCATACCCGCGATTACTTCGTGTCTTCCGGCCAGGTGGTGGAAGACAAGCAGCGCGAAGATGAGTACACACGCATGCTGGGGCAAAAAATTGTGAGTGAGTATCACCGCATCAACCGCGTGTTTGCCAGCCATTTGGTTGCCTTCGTGGCGTTTGAAATGTGGCAGAAAAAACACCCGAAACTTGACCTGTTTGGCTTGTTGCGCTTGCCGGAAGAAGAATTGGAATTGCTGTACGATGAGTTCCGCGAAACATGTAAGCGCGTGCGAAAAGAGATTTACCGCCTGCGCAAGGACGGTAAAGTCTATCGGGCAACCCACCTGAAGGGCGATATTGATGTGGTGATCCGGAGGGGATTAGAGAATGTAGGCATTTTCCATCTCAACCGGCCGCTGATCCGCAACCGAAAGGGCAACATCATTACACAGGATTTAACCTTACTCTACTACTATCACAACCGGCTGGCGGGTTATGGCCTCGAGCAATTTATCTGACAAGCCGATCGGTGTTCTGGGGGCGGGCAATTTCGGAACCGTGATCGCCAACATCCTGGCGCAAAATCGGCCGGTGCTGCTCTATGCGCGCAACCCCGAAGTAGTCCGGCAGATCAATGAACTGCGCGCGAATCGCGGTCATCACATCGAGCCGGGTGTAAAAGCCGTCAACGACTTATCGGAAGTAGCCCGTTCCTGCGATGTGATCTTTCCAATGGTGCCGTCATCGCATTTTCGCGACTTGATGCGCCAACTGGCCGAACACCTGCGCCCCTATCACATCCTGATTCATGGCACCAAGGGCTTTAACATTACCTTACCGCCCGGGGAAACCATTGAATCGGTAGCCACACTGGATCGCTCGCAGGTCAAAACCATGAGCGAAGTTATTCGCGAGGAAACTTCGGTGGTGCGCGTTGGCTGTTTGGCGGGGCCTAACCTGGCCCGCGAGTTAGCGCAGCGGCAGCCGGGGGCTACTGTAGTGGCCAGTCCGTTTAAAGAAGTTATTCAGGTGGGCAAGCTACTGCTGCGCAACAATCGCTTTCAGGTGTATGAGAACACCGACCTGACCGGAGTAGAAATTGCCGGAGTATTGAAAAACATCATAGCCATTGCCAGTGGTGCTTTAAGCGGACTTGGTTACGGTGAAAATGCGAAAGGATTATTAATCAGCCGTGGGGCCGTGGAAATGGTGTACCTCGGCCGGGCGTTAGGTGGCGACACGAAAGCATTCCTCGGAGTGGCCGGCATTGGCGACCTGGTGACTACATGCAATAGTCCGATGAGCCGGAATTTTACCGTAGGCTACCGCCTGGCCAAGGGGGAAACGTTGACCGAAATTCTCAGCAGCATGACGGAAGTGGCGGAAGGGGTAAACACCGTGCGCATTGCCAAGAAATGTGCAGACCACTATAAAGTACGCGCGTTAGTTACTGATCGCCTGTACAAAGTGCTTTTTGAGGGAATGACGGTGGAAGAAGCCCTGGATTTCCTGATGCGCTTTCCGTTAAGTGCCGATATTGATTTCATCTGATTTTTGGGAATAGTCGCTTTTATTTGTAGCTTCATCTCGAACAAAAAAGTTGTAGTATGAAAAACGTCAAAATACTTTTCACGGCAATTGTGTTATCGTCTGTTCAAGCGTTTGGTCAGTCGGCAACTGATGCTCCACCCGAGACACCCGCCAAAGGCGATTTTGGCTTTGGTATTGGAGTTGATTATGGCGGATTTGGTGGTCGGGTTAATGTGCAGGCCACACCGGTGCTCGGTATCATGTTTGGCGGTGGTTATAACCTCGCAGGGTTTGGCTACAACGTGGGCTTGAACGCACGGTTGAGTCCGGACAAGCGAGTGGTGCCCGTTTTGCTGGCCATGTACGGGTACAACGCTGTGATTCGGGTAACAGGTTCGCTGGATTTTCGGCAGATTTATTACGGACCTTCGTTCGGTGCCGGAGTGCAGTTCAAATCGCGAAAGAATCCGAAAAATTTTTTCAATTTGGAACTACTCGTGCCGGTGCGCCCGAGCGAGTATGAGAATGACCTGAACGCCCTGAAGAGTGTCGGGATTCAGTTCACTGAGCCGCTCCCGGTCTCGTTCAGCTTTGGCTACCACATTGGGCTCTGAGAGATAAAAACGAGGCTGCCTCAAAAGTTCGTCTCAATTGTCTCAGCCTGACCCTGTCGAGGACAATTCTGAATCAAGAAAGGTTTCGACAAAATCACCCTGATAACCATTAGCGGCTTTGCGCCAGCCCTTCGTTTTTAGATCCATACTCGTCAGGTCTTTAATTCCCCTCGTCTTCGATTTCGAGTAACTTCGGCTGATTTTTCTTTTCAACTTCTGCTCCGGTTTGATCCAGAAATACAGTCAATTTTTTTGCCCCCTGCCGAAACCGCGCACGATAAAACGTGCCCTTGTCGGTAACCGCCTCCTCGCCCCCCACGAGGCTGTATCCGGTATAACGCGCAGCGGCTGACGTCACCACTTGCGGTGCATCATTTGCCGTGAAAAACTTGGTTACGGCCACTGATTTACCGTTGCCATCGTATCGGGCACGTGTGGTGCGGCTATCTTGTTGGAACACCGCCACGTAGTGGGTGAAGTTTTGCTGATTATTTTTTCCGGAGCGCTGCTCCCATCGCGTTACCGACAACCCGGGAAAGGCTACGTTCTGGGCCTGTCTAACTGCCTCCGGAACCTGGGCAGCATCCACAGTTTTTTGATCGGCTTCGCGGATCGATCCGGCTCGGCCTCGAGCCCGCTTGGGTTGAGCCTCGGCTGCCGCCAGAAGCGCGAACAACAACAGTGCGAATAATGCAATACGTTTCATCTTGGTTTGTCTTTAAGTTTGAGTTTAGACCCGCTCGCGGGTGTCCCGTTTAACGGAGCTTGCAAATTTTATCGTCACCCCGGTGGGGGCCGTGGAAAAAAAGATAGCTTTACCGTTGAAAACCCGAATCGCATGAAAATTGCCAAGCACACCGTAGCCTCAATTCATTATACCCTCACCAACCCGGAAGGACAGGTTCTGGATTCCAGCAGCGGGCGCGATCCGTTGACCTATCTCCACGGTGAAGGCAATTTGATTGTGGGTATGGAAGAAGGTCTGGAAGGCAAAGTGAAGGGTGAAAAATTCAGCATCAAGGTGAGCCCCGAACGCGGCTATGGCGTAAAAGATGACAACATGGTGCAGAAAGTGCCTCGGTCAGCTTTTGGTCAGCAACCGGTAGAAAAAGGAATGCAATTCTCCACCAATCAGGGTTCGGTGGTCACCGTTACGCATGTGGGCCTGGAAGAAATAACGGTAGACGCCAACCACCCCTTAGCGGGTGTTGAACTCCATTTTGCTGTTGAAGTAATGGAAGTGCGGGCGGCCACAGCCGAGGAAATCAGCCATGGCCATGTTCATGGGCCGGGCGGCCACCACCACTAGTCAGAGTTTAACCACGCGACCAGTCGTGACCGTGGGATTGCCCCCTACCCGGAAACTCAGCCGAAACAAATAGACACCCGCAGGCAGGCCGGCAGTTTGCCAAACCAGCCGGTTGGTACCAATAAAAAAGTTGGCAACGTTATCACCAAAGTTGTGCACCTTTCGCCCATCGGGTGCAAAAATCTCAAGTGAAAACTCGTCCGGAACGTCCTGACCTTTTAAGAGGAACTCGAACAATACATCGGTTGCACTGGGATTCGGGGAGACGGACTTCAGCTCAAAAGCAGTTCCCTCCTCCACCCAAAAGGTAATCTCATATGGCTCGGGTCCGCTGGCGTTCCCGCTGGCATCCCGCGCTACCACGCGCAACGTGTACGCACCCGGCATCAACACCGGTTGAAGCGAAACGCGAAACGGTGTTGAGGTTGATGCCGCCTGCCAACTGACGCCCGGCTGCGAAAAATAGATCTGCCGCACACACACACCGGTGGAACACGGAGAGTTCAGCCACATCTGAAATCCCGTTGTATCCTTTTTCAGCAATACGGGATTTTCATCGAGCAGGGTCATCAAAATGGTGGGCTTGGCGCTGACCAAATCGCCATTTCGTAAGTAACGGCCGTCAAATGTGACATCTAATACAGGCGGCAATTTGTCACGTTCTACCCGTAAATAGCGTTGGCGATCCAGGATGTTGTTATCATACGCCAACTCGGGCAGCACGCGGTTGTTGACCCAGGCCCACACATCGTTTTCGCCCGCCTGCCCAAGGGTTGACCAGCTGACGGAAAAGGATGACGTATCGCGCGGGGCCGGAGGTTTAATCCGGAATGTCTTCACCGGATAAGCACCGGCTAACGGATTGCGCAGGCCGGCATTTACCGTCAACGAATCGGGGAATGCATAGGATGATACGTTAACAAAGCGGTAGTCAACTGCAACTGTTTGCCCCTCGGCAACAACCCGGGGGGAAGCAGGTGCGTTGCGGCCCGGCAACAACACACCCTCTGGCACGGGCGTGTAGGTCACCATCCAGCGGAGCTGTGCCGGTGTCAGATTCACTTCATCCGTGGCGAGGTAGGTAACCCGCACGTAGGGATAATCAGCGGCTTGAAAAACGGAGAGATTCCTGCGACCCGTAACGCCATTTAAAAGGGGCGATTCGCTGCCGGTGAGCGACACGCCCGAAATCGAAAAACTAACCTGATCAACTACCTCGCGATTATAGACAAAGGGAATAAACTCCTGCCAGGCAGCAGCAGGTCCCACCCATACGGATTTCATCGAGCCGCTGGTTAGGCGGCCCGTCAACTCTTCCGATATGAGCAACTCGCCTGCCGTGGCAGGCGCAGCCGAGCGGAATAGCCGAGCCGTTCCGACCGGGGCACCTTTCCTGCCCAAAATCACAACCGGTTCTCCATCGACAAGCGAACTAAGCTGGCCCGCGGCAACGCCAATCTCCTGTAACTTCAATTTGAGCGCAGTAGTCCACGTGCTGTACGCGGCATCACCAATGGAAAACAAAATCACCGAGTCGCTGAGTGCCGTGTTGGTAATAGCTTGAAACAAGTCATCACTACCTGCCTCGCGTTCACTGGACAAATAACTATTGATCACCTGCGGTTCTCGGCCACACGTGCGTGGATCCTGAAAATTCAGAGGCACAGGCGCATACGGCACAAGTGCTGATTTATTGAAGGCCACCAGGTTAATGGTGTTGTTGCGGCACGGCTGACCTTGGGTAGCTAAATTGTACTCGCTGCCATTGATTTTGAATGACACATCCGTTGGTGGTGACGGAAAGTCGCTTCCAAAAGTGCGCACGAACACCGAGGCCGTTGACTCGGCAAACCGCAAGCCCTTAATCGCAGGATCTTGCACCAGGCCCACGGTTGAATTTTCTCCCAACTGCTCAAACTCCAGTTGGGCCCAACCCGGTGCCCCGTTGGAAATGAATGTAAAGGACGACACCGCCCAGTCAGCACTCTCGGTGGGCAGCGGTTGATCGAAACGTGTGCGCCAGTAGTAAACGACCGAGTCTGCGGTTTGAACGCCAAACGTTTGCGTTACCAGGGGTGATCCCTGAATGATCAGCTGCTTTTTGTAGGGACTGTCGAATGTGGCTACGGTATCCATTTCCCACCGGTACACCCGCGACCCGGCTGTGGTGTTCGCATTTTGAAAAACGAACTCGACAAGGGGTTGATTGGCGATGCCGTAAGGGGCCGGCAATAGATTTCGGGTGGAGCTGAGCGGGATCAGCGCCTCAAAGACGGCCGTATTGTTGTTTTCCTCCAACTCGGTGAATTGCTGGGCCGGATCCAGCACAACCGTAAACCGGTTGTTCCCCGATCCCTGTTCTTCGCGGGGGAGAACAAAGACAAGCGTATCGCGGAATGAAACTCCGGCAAAAAGCGAGTCGTAGACAACCGTGGAGTTATTCGGCAACTGACGGGTGAGCCGCACGGGCAGCTTGCCACTCGTGGCAGCACCCCGGTTCCGCACAATGAAACGCACACCGAACGTATGGCTCAGCGCAGTCACCGGGTTACCATCCAGCGAAACCAAACCCACACCGGTGTTGGAAATAGCAAAGTCGGGCAGTGCCGTGCCAAATAATTTAACAGCCGGATCGCCCAGTAAAACCATTTGTTGCACCTGGGTTACGGCCTGAATACTCTGGGAGGATTGCGCGAGAAACTGACGGGATACCTCGCGCTGCACATCGCCAATGCCGCGGGTCAAAAAATCCGGATTGGCAAATCCGGTGGTGTAGAAGAAGTTGGAATACTGCTGCAAGGCCGCCACGAAGCCGAAGGCGCTATGCGCGATAAACGCCCGGGCACCTTTGTTGGCCGTCAGAATCCAATCTTCGCCAAAGGCCTTCGAGTCCGAAAAGAAAGCACCCGCGTTGCAACCATTCACCAAAAAGGCAGGATACCGGCCAACATTGTTGTAGCCCAACACCGGGTCAGACGCAAACCCGATGTCAATATCAATCGTGCCGGGCGATGAGTGACCAAAAAATGTAATCAGATTAACGCCTTCATTGACTTTGTCAGAAATGTTGATCACCTCCACCGGAGAAGGATCGCGCTTGGCTATGGTCGTTACGCGGCCGCCCAGCCATAACCCCTCGGCAGTTTGTTTGAATCCATCCAGGAACTGCCGGAAGGCCACGATCTCACTGGGTTGAATGCCCCCGCTCAGGTGCAACAACTCCTTCCGCCAGGGCTCCGTCAATGGCTGGCTTTCCATTTCCTTCACTTTATTCAGGTAAGCCGATACATCGGCCGGTGACGATGCGGAGATGCGGCCGGTGGCCACAGCCGGTTCAAACGGACCAGCACTTCCCAGGCCGGCCGTAAACGCAATATCCGAACCGGGAATACCGGCAGCAGGCACGAGATCGCTGAATGTCGTGACTCGCCCGCGATGAAATCCGGTTGACACGTCCAAACCTTTGCCAATGAGGAAGAGATATTTTGGGTTTCCCTGCTGCACCATGAACTTCATGAACTCGTAAATCGCAACTGAGCTGGTCTCTCCGTAATTAAACTGATCGTACAACAGCGGGGTGGTAACCACGAGTGTATCGTAGTCACCCCCTGTGGCTGAAGCCCGATACGCAGCAAACGCGCGAACCGGATCGGCATAACTGCCACCGGGTTTCATCAGCGAAGGATGGGAGATAATCAAATAGTTGTGAGCCGCGGCCGTAATGGGCCGAAAACGAACGGCCCGTACGCGTGGCGTGGCAAAAGAGTTGGTCACCAGAATTTTTCTTGATGAGCTGGTATTCGGTACTACCGCAGTCAGCAGCCCACCGCCCGATTGGGTGCCCACACGCACAACATCACTCGGTTCCGTGATGTCGAACAGCCGTGAGCCCGGCAATGCGTTTTGCAACTCAACATAGGCCTTGCCCACCGCACGCACCGCCAATTGAAGCAACCGGTTATTTTGATTTTGAAGATTAAAATTTTGCGGATGTTGGACCTGCACGTAGGAGACGCTTAACCGATCGCGCGGAGTATTGATGGCTCGCACGCGCACCGTCAGCCGGCCATCGGCCCCAATGTCGGTCCACGCCAAAGGCGCCTGCACCAGTGCCGTTTGAAAATTGAAAAAGCTCTGCGTAGTCAACAACCGCAACGCCCCGGAGTTGGGGCCAACCCAGATTTCGGCCTGATGCGGAATGGCATCGCGACCTACCACCAGCAGCGACAACTGCGGCAATCCGGCAGGGGCAACACCTTGTGTGAGATTTTCCACAACATAGTCCAACTGACCGGTACAGCCGGCATTACCGAAGCAAATGGTTTGGCCCGTCCACCCTTCGCCCTGATCAAAATGGGTGTATTGTAAATACAGGCCAACCGTGTTGCCCGTAGAATACTCATTGGCGTTAACCACCCGCACCTCCTGGGTGTGCGATGTCTCCACCGGCAGACCAACATTGACTTCAGAAAAAGTGGATATTCGCTTGCCCAGGGTGGCCAGTTTCCAGGTAAGGAAATAGGCAGACGAATCGGAATAGAGATTTTGGTAAGGATGGGGCTGCAGCGCAGAGTGCTTGTAAAGAGCTGCATCACGTGTGCCGTCATTTCGCTTGCCTAAAAATTCGATAAAATCACCCGGGGTAAACTGAGCATCCTCCTGGCCCTGTACGGTAATGGCCTGCTCACCCACGCGATGAAAGAGTTGAAGAGTTCGCGGATCAACCATATTAACCGGAAATCCTGCCGTTTGCAGGTCGGCATATGTTAAACGATACAGACCATCCTGGGCGAGTGTCACCTTGTAATAGGTTTGCGAAAACGCAATCCATGCCTGGGGTGACTGCGCACGGGCGCCAGCCAACGTGGCGAGGGCAAAAAAGGAAATTACGCGGGTGCGCACCCAGCGGTTGATACGGCTCACAATTCGTTCTATGCTCAAATTCCCAACCCGGTAAGTGGCCATTCCTAACAAATTTAGAGGTATTTGAAAGATTTCCTGAAAATTTTCATCCAGTACTTGGCCATGCATAGTACTTTTGCCGTACATATACGCAGATCGACCTTGATATGAATCTGGAAAACGCTCAAATACAAATGCGAAAAGGGATAGTGGAGTACTGTGTGTTGCGCATCATTTCGCGGGGCGAGGTATACGCGTCTGATTTGCTGGACGAACTGACGGCCGCCCGGCTGATTGTGGTCGAAGGTACCCTTTACCCGCTGCTCACCCGCCTGAAGAATGCCGGGCTGCTCGAGTACAAATGGGTAGAATCGAAATCGGGGCCACCCCGGAAATACTACAAACTAACGGAAACGGGTGATGCCTTCCTACGAGGCCTATCCGAAACGTGGGACGACCTCGTGCGCTCCACCGAAATGATCAATTCGAAAACCACTACTCAAGCCTAATCTGACTTTTATCGCGTTATGAAATGGCCTGTAACACCCTTTAAACCTACCGAAAATGATCGGTGGCCATTCCATGTGGCCTTGATCTAAAATTATAAGCACATGAAAAAGAATATCTCCATCAACATCAGCGGCATCATCTTTCACATTGAGGAAGACGGATACGAAACACTCCGGCAGTACCTGGACTCGGTGAACCGGTATTTTGCCGCCTTCGAAGACAGCAGCGAAATTCTGGCCGACATTGAAAGCCGAATCGCAGAACTCTTTCTGGCCAAGTTGAATGAAGGCAAGCAGGTGATCACGGCCGAAGATGTGCAGACCCTTATGGCGACCATGGGTAATGTAAGCGACTTCAAAGCGGCCGAAGAGCAGGAGAAGGCTGATCACTCCACCGCGGCACCGGCTTCATCCGCGCGTTCCGCTTCGGGGGGTCCGTCCTCAGCCCGTTTCGAGCGCGATATCAAACGCAAAGTACTGGGTGGTGTGTGTGCCGGTATCGGTCACTATTTTAATATCGACCCGGTATGGCCGCGTTTGTTCTTTGCGTTGCTGGTGTTAGGCAGCTATGGCGGACTCGTGCTCCTTTATATCATCCTGTGGATTGTACTGCCGGGCAACGACAAACTGGATGAGCAGCCCAGTGTGAAAAAAATGTACCGCGACCCTGAACAGCGGGTGATTGGTGGTGTCGCAGCCGGTATTGCGGCCTTCTTTGGCATGGACCTCGCCATCGTCAGAATCCTCTTTGTTGTGTTCGGCATTTTTGGAGTAGGTATTATCACCTACATCATTCTGTGGATTGTGCTGCCCGAAGCACGATCCATTACCGAACGTATGCAAATGCAAGGTGAACCGGTCACGCTTTCGAACATCGAGTCCACCGTAAAAAAAAATTTAAATGAGAAGGATGAAGAAGAAAGCACGTTCACGCGCATTATCCTCTTCCCTTTCCGCCTGCTGGCCACGATTCTGAGCGGGCTCGGTCGCATTATCGGGCCAATATTCAACGTGGCGCTGGAGGCTGCCCGGATTTTCATCGGGCTGGTGCTGGTCATGCTGGGGCTTGCCCTCACGCTCTCCGTTTTGTTCAGCTTTGCCATCATGCTTGGATTCATCTCAGCCTCCGCGTTTCCCTCCTACTGGGGGCTCGAGCCGCACACCAGTCTGCCGATCGAATCCATTCGCGAGGCTTTCTCCGGCTGGCTGCTGCTCTTCGGATTTCTGGCGGCTGTCATCCCCACTGCATTTCTGTTAATTCTGGGCATCTCGGTTATCGTGCGAAAGCTAATCATCAATTCAGTAGTCGGGTGGACGATGTTTGTGCTGTTCTTCGTCAGCGTGGCCGTGCTCAGTGCCATGGTGCCGGCTCTCATCCTCAACTACAAAGAGCAAGGTGAAGTGCGCGAAGAAAAAACATTTGCCATCGCGGGCACACCCGTGTTGCGGCTCAACGAAGTGGGTATGAACGACTACCGGGTGACCGATCTGGATCTTCGCGGCTATGATGGCAATGATCTGAAGTTGGTTATGCGTTTCGAAGCACAGGGGAATGACATCAAAAAAGCGCAGGAAAATGCCAAGCTGGTCGACTACACGGTGCAACAACAAGACAGTATCCTGGTCTTCGACTCGAACATTCGCTTTCGCCCGGACACCCGGTTCAGCTTTCAGCGCCTTGACATCGATTTGTTTGTGCCTTACAACCGACCCTTTGCCATTGAACCCGAAGTGTGGCGTCTCATCCGCAACTACTATGACGTAGATGACATGACGCAGACGTTTATCATTGACAAGAACGGGGGGCTTCAGTGCATCAGTTGCCCGAATACAGCGCCCAGCCGGGTAAGCGCACCACCGGACCAGTTTGGCTTGCGCGACTTCAATGAGATCCGAGCCACCGCCTACGCTGATCTGAATCTGGTTCAGGGCAGTGAGTTTGCCATCCGCCTGGAAGGAAACGAACGCGAAAAGAAACGTTACTCGCTTTCTGTAGTGGGCACGACCCTGCACATCGATTACGCCAACCGAAAAAACAGATTTTGGGAGGGCGCTTTGCTGGACGATAACAAAATGAAAATCACGGTGACCTTGCCCAATATTGAAAAAGTGCGCTTCACGGGTGCCGGTGAGGTGAACCTCCGCGGCTTTCGTGAAGATCGGCTCGAATTGGATTTGCTGGGTGCCCTCGCGTGCGATGCCCGCGTGGATGTAACCAACCTGTACGTCACCGCCCGTGGGCCCATTTCAGTGGAACTGGATGGCGAAGGTGATTACCTCGAAGCAAGCTTTGAAAAACTGGGTAGCTTAAAAGCCAACGGATACGAGGTGAACCGCGCGCTGGTAGAGGTGAAAGAGGGCGCGAATGCACGCGTCAACGTGCGCGAGAGGCTCGAGATTGACACCGATCCGATCAGCACTGTTAAGTACTCGGGCCAGCCGGAGGTTATGAAGAATTAAACTATGCGAACTGTAATACTAATTCTGGCAGCTGCGCTCGACTTACAAGCGCAAGTCATCAGCGGCTCCGTCCGCGACCGCCAATCAGGCGAGTTGCTGCCGTACGCCACGATAGGGATTAAAGGAAAATCTATTGGCGTCATCGCGGACCGAAATGCAAAATTTCAGTTGGATTTGCAGGGTGCTGTCGCTAAAGACTCTTTGGTAATTCGGTATCTCGGTTATCAACAACTTTCGTTTTGTTTGAGAGACTTGAAAGACGGAGTTACACTTAACGTGAGGTTGGTAGCCGATAACAAGATGTTGAGGGAAGTGGTCGTATATGATCGCAAGCAGCTGACCGCACTCGGCAACGATGAAAAGAGTTTTTACCATACCGGGTGGGGCTTTAATGAAAGTGAAAGAGGGCGAACCCGAGGTTTGCGGGTAGAGCGACCCGAATTTCCGCTCTTTCTTGTTTCATTTCACATGCATCTGCACGAAAACACGTTTGACAGCGTCCGTTTCCGCTTACATCTATTGCATGCCACGGAGGCCTTCGAGCCACTCGTTAACGAAAACATATTCCTCACCACCTCAAAAAAAAGAGGTTGGATTGAATTTGACCTAAAGCCGTACCAGATTGTGGTGAGCGAACCATTCGTATTGGCAGTGGAGTGGGTGGATGCGTGGGGCCGCGTTAAGGGCCCTGAAGAAGAAAGCCACATCATTACCATTTCCGAAGGCAGGGGCAGTGGCCAAAAGTTTTACCGCGAAAAACCCGAAGAACCGGTGACCATACAGCCCGGCAAAAGGATACCTTCATTGTACGTCAAAGGCTACGCAGCTCGATAATGAGCTGAAACACGTTTCGATTTATGCGGTATCTTGCCGGTAAAAACTGGAATGGACGTATCGCTTAAATTTCTCGGAGCGGCCAAAAGTGTTACCGGCTCCAAATATTTATTAACCGTTGATGGCGCCAACATTCTGGTGGATGGTGGCCTTTTCCAGGGCCTGAAAGAACTACGCGAACGCAACTGGCATCCGCTGCCGGTTGATGTGCAGCAAATTGATATGATCGTGGTCACCCACGCTCACATCGACCACATCGGCTACCTGCCGCGACTGGTGCGCGATGGTTTTGCCGGCACCATCCTGTGCACGCAGGCCACGGCCGACCTGATGACTATCATGTTAAAAGATGCTGCGAAACTACAGGAGGAAGAAGCCCTGTTTGCATTCAAACGCGGCTACAGTAAGCACGCCAAACCCGAGCCCCTGTTCAACGAAGCGGATGCCCTGAACGTGCTCGCCATGGTTCGCAGCTACCCCATGGACAAGTCGATTGAATTGCTCGAGCACGTGAGTGTGATGTTTCGCAACACCGGCCATCTGCTGGGCTCCGCCTTTGTTACGTTTACGCTGGAGGGCCATTCGCAAACCAAGACGATCGTCTTCTCCGGTGACGTGGGCCGGTATGACGACCCCATCATGCGCCAACCCGATACGCTCACGACTGCGGATGTATTGGTTGTCGAGTCCACCTATGGCGATCGTACCAACCCAATGGGTGACGTAAAAAGCCGGCTGGCCGAAGTGGTGAACGAAGCGGTGGAACACTCGGGTTGCATCGTTATTCCGGCCTTTGCCGTGGGGCGAACGCAAACACTGATCTATTACCTGCATCACCTGATGGCCGAACACAGGATACCGACCCTGCCCATTTTCATTGATAGTCCGATGGCAATCAATGCTACGGGCCTTTACGAACGGCACGCCAGTAACCATAAAATCGATGTGCGCAAAGAGCGGGGCGAACTGATCAGCTTATTTGATTCACCCAACATTCACTTCTGCAACACGCGCGACCAGAGCAAGGCATTGAACGATCGAAAGTCGCCCGCCATCATCATCTCGGCCAGTGGCATGTGCACCGGAGGTCGCATCTTGCACCATCTCCACCACCGGTTGCCACGCGAGAGCGACACCATTCTATTTGTCGGCTATCAGGGCGAAGGCACACGGGGCCGCGACATGCTGGAGGGTGCGCCCACCATCCGCGTCTTTGGCGATGATGTGCCGGTGAAATGCCGCATACGCGAGGTGCATGGCCTCTCGGCCCATGCCGACCAACCCGAACTATTGCGATGGCTCAGCACCCTAACCCAGTCTCCGAAGGTTACGTTTATTACCCACGGTGAAGAAAAAGCGGCCCGTGCACTAGGGCGCATCATTACCGAAAAAATGGGTTGGAATACCGTTGTACCGGAATATCTGGAAACGGTAAAACTCTTCACCGGAATTTGAATACACATGATAGTACGTATGGTTATTTTTTTTCTGCTGGCAACCCTGCCCCTGCTCACGTATGGCCAGGGGCAAGGTGTTAAGGGTCAGCTTTACTGGGTTACCGGCAACCAGATGCCGGGGCCGGAACGAGAACAGATACCGCGGCAGGGTATTGCACGCGAGATTTTTGTTTTTGAACTCACTAACCGAAGCGAGTTGGAAGAAGAAGATGGGTTTTATAAAGCACACACACGGCTGGTGAAGCGGGTATTCTCAAAACCGGATGGTACCTTTACCGTCCGGCTTCAGCCGGGCCGATATTCCGTATTCGTGAAGGAAAGTAAAGGTTTGTGGGCCAATTTGTTCGATGCCGAAAACAACATCAGCCCCGTGACCGTAACCCGCGGTAAATTCGTCTGGATTACCATCTCCATCGATTACTCCGCAGCCTATTGAAAATATTCTAATACCACATGCAACCCCGGCCGGGCGTTCGGCATCTTCGATACGAACGGCTTTTGAATGAGCTTGACTATTTACCGGGCAACTGACACAGAATGGGTAGAACGATGCAGGCGCCACGACCGCCAGGCGCAGCGGCATGTCTATGAGTTTTTTGCCTCGCGCATGTATGCGCTGTGTTGCCGGTACATCGCCAGCCGCATGGAAGCCGAAGATGTGATGGTGACGGCTTTTACCAAAGTGTTTGAGCGCATCGATCAGTTTAAAGGTGAGGGAAGTTTTGAAGGGTGGATCCGCAGGATTATGGTGAACGAATGCCTCACCTACCTGCGTAGAAACAAATCGTTGTACCTGGATGTGGACGTAGAAAAGGCGGAACGCGAACCCGACTACCAGGCACTCGAAAGCCACCTGCAAGCCGAAGACCTGATGAACCTGATTGCCGCGTTGCCCACCGGCTACCGAATGGTGTTCAACCTCTACGCCATAGAGGGGTATTCGCACCAGGAGATTGCCGCGCAGCTGGGCATCACCGAAAACACATCGAAGTCGCAGTTGAGCAGAGCCCGGGCTTTGCTGCAAAAGCGATTGATTGAACTGGACGCAGAAACAAAAAAATCACAGCACCATGAACCACAACACGGATAAATTTTTCGAGCGGCTGGTGGGCGACCACCGCCTGGAGCCCGGTTCACAGGCGTGGGAGAAGATTGAGGCCAACCTGGCAAAAAAAAATAGGGTTGTCATCTGGTGGCGGGTGGCTGCTGTAGTAGCGGTTGCAGCCGTGGCACTCTGGTGGCTCGTGCGACCGGACGTATCGGAGCCTACCCTGTCGCGCACCATCGAAACACCCGTTGAGCAGCCGAAGGCTAAGACTACCGTGAGGGCGGAGAAAACAGAAGTGGCGCAACGGGTTGAGCTACCCGTGAAGAAGCAAACGAAAAAGCCACCTGCAGTTGTTCAAAGCCTCACCATTCAGGCGGCACAGCAAACGAACGAGGAGCCAACGGTAGCTGAGACATTCGGGGCTGACACGGCTGTGCCGGTGGAGACCGTGATGGAGACGCAAGAACCAACCGCAGTGGCCGTTAACGAAGTGAAACCGATGGTGCTGGTGTACGAGTTGCCTGCCCTGGCTGATGCAACGACAGACGTGGCAGTAGGCGAGTCACCTGCAGAGGAAAAACGGAGCACGCTGGCCAAAGCGTGGGCCGTAGCCAAGGAGACAAAAAATGGTGAGGGTCTGTTTGCTGAACTGGATAAGGTAAAGCACAACCTGTTCGCCCGAAATCAAAAAACAACCAAACAAGAGACTTTGAACTAACGAATATGAAAAAGAATTTGATCGTCATCATCGCTTTGCTGGCCCTGTGCCTCCCGGCCTCGGCCCAATCCGCCCAACCCGATTCGGTGGTGGTAAAAGTGGGCAAAGCCAGTAAAGTAGTTGTTACCGTGGGCGATAAGAGTGACCTGGAAACCTTCCGGAAGTATAATTTTCAGCAGTTGATGGACGACATCATCAACAAACTGGATGCCCGCGATAGCAGCCAGACGAAATCGGCCCGTGATTACGAACGCCAACCTGACCCGACCACGGAATCACCCGAGCGGGAGACAGAGGTTGAAAAGGAAGAGCCATGGGAAACCGTGCGCCCCTACAAGCCGCGCAGGGGCACCAGCCAGAACTTTGTCTTCGACCTGGGAATCAATAACCTGTTGGATGCGGATGGATTCCCGTCTTCGGCCGATCCGTATGCCGTACATCCCTGGGGGTCTTGGTATGTGGGATTCAACTCCATTCAACGCACGCGGGTGGCCAACAAATTTTTCCTCGAATGGGGCGGTGGTGTAAGCTGGTACAACTTCAAGTTTGAAAATGAACGAACTATTCTGAGTACCGATGAGAATGGTATCATCTTCGGGGAAGATCTGTCGAACGTGGACTATCGCAAAAGCAAACTCACGGTAACCCATCTTAATCTGTCACTCATGCCGGTTCTGGATTTTGGCAACGGGCGTCACAAGCCCACGTTCTTCAACGACACCGACTCCCGGAGCTTTCGGATAGGCGTAGGCGGCTACCTGGGTTACCGCCTGGACAGCTACACGAAACAGACTTATTTTGAAAATGGTGATCGCAAACGAAACCATGAGCACGACAGCTACTACCTCAATCCGCTCCGTTATGGTGTGCGGTTGCAGCTCGGCTTTGGCGACTCCGAAATTTTTGTGAACTACGATTTGAACGAACTGTTCGAAGAAAACAAAGGGCCAAAAGTAAACGCCTTAACGTTTGGTGTCAGCTTTTGACGTAGCCCAAAACATTGGAAAAATAGAAAAAATCCCAACAATTTTGGGATTTTTTCTTTTCCAAGAAGCCGGGCAAACATAGCTTGATTTCTTATCTATAGTATCCGGTCGCTTTTCAGTTTTTTATAGATACTCAACGCGGTTTTCTCAGCAAAAAGTGACGGGCCAAAAGAGCTTGTTGTTGTGAATTCTGCTTTCCAAACCTCTCTCTTCGACTTCAAATCCGTTCCCGAAATCACATACGTAGACGACACTGGGCCAAAATCACCCATACTGATACGAGTTGGCCTCAGGATCAAAACCAGGTCTTTGTTATCAAGGGCGACTGCCGCGCTGACTTTCCTATCGACCTCGTCAACCGAATTCAACTTTAGCTGGCTGCTGTTCTGCTCCACTAGTGATACCTGCACTTTCTGATTGTTTGCTTTAAAAACCTCCCCTATTTTATCCTTTAACAAACTGGAGAAGTTTCGCGCCTCTTCGACATCATATAAGATTAAAACCAAAGGATTAGAATACGGGGCTGTCAATGACCTGTCTACAACCGATTGAATCTTAACGCCACAGCCCATCACAGAGCAAGCGAAAACTGCAATTAGGTATTTTCTCATCAGCAACTTTAAGTTTACAATTTCGATAGGTCATAAAATTTACCGCAAATCAAGATCGTGCAACACCATCTGGCGCTGGTCCGGTTTCAGTTCAAGTTCGCGGCAGGCGCGTGCGCGCGTTGGCCACAAGAAGAAGAACAGCAATAAAACCGCAGTTGCGGGCAGGATAAAAACGAGGTGGCCGGTAAGATAGTAGCCCACGGCATACCACATGACAGCACTCACACAAATAACCAGCCGGAAAAAAACAGGCTGTGCGTAGCGCTCCAGTTTCAGTCCAAGGCTGAACTCCCGCCTGATAACCCGGATCTGTTGTGGAACATACCACGCATTAACGAGCGTTAGTTCTGAGAGAGCCAATGCCGTTATCACCCCAAACACAAACATCACGGCATCACCCTCCACAATCGGCTGCAAGTCGCGCAGAAATTCGGCCGCACCAATGCCGGCAACTGCAAACGTTACCAATACAGTTGCTCGGTTACTTAACCGATAGAAGTACTCCCGAATGGAAAGGAATTTCATGTGTTCATCATCTGGGTTGTCAAATTTAATCGTTTACTTTGACGTCAGAGAAGTGGAACGAATGGAAACTGTGGTTAATCTTTCGCGCAAAGAACAAGTAATCCGCAAAGCGGCCGAGCTTTTCCGCGAAAAAGGATATGCAGCCTCGTCCATGCGCGACCTGGCGCAAATGCTGGGCATTGAGGCGGCCAGCCTGTACTCGCACATCAAATCAAAAGAAGAAATTCTGCAGAGCCTGTGCTTTGATATGGCCGCGGAATTCCGAAAGTCGCTGCAGGACGTAGAAAAAATGAAGGTAACAGCGGGTGAAAAGCTCAAACTGGGCATTATTGGTCATATAAAGGTGATGGCCAAAGACCTGGTGGCGGCAGCCGTATTCATGAATGAACACCGGCACCTGAGTCAACCCTACCTGCGCGAGTTTCTGTTGCTGCGCATCAACTACATCAACCGGTTCAAAACGATCATTGAAGAAGGCATTGCCACGGGCGAATTCAAGGAAAACATCGATACCAAACTGGCCGTTATGACGCTGTTTTCATCCTTAAACTGGATGCCGATGTGGTACGACCCGGATGGCAACATTGTGCCCACCGATTTAGGTGAACAATTGGCCGACATGCTGATTAACGGTTTGCGTAAACAAAAGCTCTGATTCTTGTTTTGGTTTTTTAAAATCCCCTAACAGTAGTTAGTTTTGGGGTCTAAAACCTATTGTTATGTACGGAGGTGGAAATACGTTTGACGGAATCAAGACCGACAGTGTGGCCCAGGAAGATCCGGCAAAACTAGCCGAGTTTGAGGCGCGCATTGCCCGGGGCGAAAAAATTGAGCCCACCGACTGGATGCCACAACTCTACCGCAAGCAACTCATTCGCATGATTGAGCAGCATGCGCACAGCGAAATTATCGGAGCGTTACCGGAGGGCACGTGGATCACCCGCGCACCGGGGTTCAGACGCAAAATGGCGCTGATGGCGAAGGTGCAGGACGAAGTAGGCCACGCCCAGTTATTGTACAGTGCGGCTGAAACCCTCGGCAAGAGTCGCGAGAAAATGATCGAAGATTTGCTGAGCGGCAAATCCAAATACTCCAACATCTTCAACTACCCCACCTTAACCTGGGCCGATTGCTGTTTCATCTCCTGGCTTGTGGACGCGGGCGCCATTGTGAACCAACTCGCCAATGCCAAGGGAAGCTACGGCCCGTATTGCCGCGCCCTTGATCGCATCTGTGCCGAAGAATCGTTTCACCTCAAATACGGCCACCATTGCGTGATCTACCTGGCCTCCGGCACGGCCAAACAGCGCGCCATGTTTCAGGACGCCCTCAACCGCTGGTGGGCGCCCATGATGCACTTCTTCGGGCCCTCCGACAAAATCTCGGCCCACACCGAAGTGTTGATGAGGTGGAAAGTGAAGATGGCTACCAACGATGACATGCGTAACCAGTTCCTGGATATGTATGTGCCCAAGATCTGGGAATTGGGCTTCACCATTCCGGATTCCAACCTGAAGAAGAATGCCGAAACCGGCAAGTGGAACTACACCGAGCCCGATTGGGAAGAATTCAAGCGCGTAATCAATGGCGATGGCCCCTGCAATAAAGAACGCCTCGAAGTGAGACGCATTGCGGAAGAACGCGGCCAGTGGGTGCGCGAAGCCCTCAAGTCGCCCAAAACGGCTTATGTAACTCCTTTGGCGTAGTCGTCAGTGTGGTGACGAGATTCTGAAATAGTAAATCAAAAATCTAAAGTTGAATTCCCTCGATCCCCGTGTTAACCGACTTCCGGCCACAGGCCAGCCGGGCGAGGTTTTTCCGAAAGCTGCACTCGATCAGCTCGGCACGTTCGAGGTGTTTGTGCAACCGAAAGACGGTAAGGCCTTTCAGCATGAGGGCATTGTGCATGCCGCCAACCGCGATCTTGCTTTTGTACTGGCGAAAGAAGCGTTCACCCGCAGATTTCTGTGTACGTCCCTGTTTGTGGCTGACACCCGCCACGTGTACGTCTCCCCCACCACCGAAGGCAATACCAGCGCCATGGATCAACTGGCGGAAGTGATCAACCAGCCCGGCACTGCTGAGGCTTACGACATTTTTGTGCTGCCCAAACGGGGCAAACAGCATGTGCACGTGGGCCAGGTGCAGGCGGTACTTCCACAGGAAGCCATGTGGAAAGCCAAACAGCTCAACCTGCATCAGGGCAAGGTGGTGTACAACGTGTGGGCCATTCGCACGGCCGACATCCGCTTCACCACCGAGGAAGAAAAAGATTTGTGGCTCACCCTGCCGGAAAAGAAATTCCGCGATGCCTCGGATTATAAGGGGGGCGACAAGTTGAAAGAATTTTTGGAGCGAAGTAAAACCACGTGAACTGGAAGGGGCAGCAACGGGCGCTGGAACTACTGGCTGTGGCGGCCATGGTAACCGGCATTATTCAAATGTACCGGAGCCACGACCCGCAGCGCTATTGGATTTACGGAGGCTTTGCGCTGGTGGGCACCGCCAAATTATGGGAAGCCGTAAACATGCACGACCCTTCGTTTAAGATTCTGAAAATGATTTTATGTCTATTGATACTGGTATTGTGCGCGTTGCACCTGGCTATCGGCATTAAAACGCTGAACTATATTCTGGTGCCGCTGTTGTTTTACTACGTGCTGCACTATCGCTTACGATTTAAACAAACCGGCTCATGAGCAACCTGGCACTGAAAGAACTCCTGTATAAAATGGCCGATGATCTGCTGGTGTTCGGGCACCGCAATTCCGAGTGGACCGGCTTTGGCCCGTTATTGGAAGAAGACATCGCCTTCTCCTCCATGGCCCAGGACAAGATCGGGCAAAGCCAGGCACTTTACCAGTTGCTGCACCAATTGGGCGAGCAGGAACCGGATACCGTAGCCTTTACGCGTAATGCGAACCAGTTTCACAATTGCACACTAGTGGAGCTGCCCAACCGCGAGTATGACTTCAGCCTGGTGCGGCATTTTCTGTTCGATACGGCCGATGCCCTGCGTTGGCAAATGCTGATGCAGTGCTCCTACACACCCCTGGCACAACTGGCCGCGAAAGTGCGGGGCGAGCTGCGCTACCACACGCTGCATGCCAACACGTGGATCAAACAGCTGGGCAGCGCCACCGAAGAAAGTATCGGGCGGTTGCAGCAGTCACTGAACGAACTGGCGCCTTATGCCTTGGGCATGTTTGAGCGCTCACCCTACGAAGATCAGCTAATCGCAGATCAGATTTTTGAAGGCGAGAAAGCGCTGGAGGCGCGCTGGCAGCAAGCGATTGAGAAGACGCTGGCCCAAACCCAGTTGACTTCACCCGATTGGAAAATTCAAACCCCGCATTTGGGCGGACGCGTAGGTGAGCACACCGAACATTTGCAACCGCTGCTGGATGAGATGAGTGAAGTGTTCCGCATCGACCCGGGTGCGGAGTGGTGAGGCTTGATGCTGGATACTAGATGCTGGATACTGGATACTAGATGTTGGATAGTGGAAAACGTATTGGACCATTGAATGCTGAATTACTTTCCTGGCTCGAAGAGGTGAAAGACCCCGAGATACCCGTGCTGTCGCTGGTGGATATGGGGGTGATTACCCAAGCCGAGGTGGACGGCAGCGTGGCCCGTGTGGAGATGACGCCCACGTTTGTCGGTTGCCCGGCATTGGAAATTATGAAGCAGGAAGTGGAGCGAGTGATAACCCGGCACGGCTTCACACCCAAAGTCACCGTTTCGTTTCGCGAGCCCTGGAGCAGCGACAAGATGACGGAGAAGGGAAAGGCGGCATTAAAAAAATTCGGATTAGCTCCGCCCCCGGCATCTGCGCAGGTGTTTCACGATTTGGAAATACTGGAGAGTGCCACCTGCCCGCGCTGCAACGGCACGAACACCGAATTGAAAAACCCGTTTGGCCCCACGCTGTGCCGCGCCATTTACTATTGCCACACCTGCCACGAAGCCTTTGAGCAGTTTAAGCCGGTTTAGTTTTTTTCTCCGATGCTGATGTTGGCCGACTAGTCCGGCTCGTTCACCGAAAAAAACAGGGAAGGGACGAACGAGGAGCCGCGTGAGTTGTTGCGAGTGACTTCACCACCCAACGGCAGCCCAGCCGCCAAGCCCAAAATGCACAAAAGATATATCCGCGATTTTCGGCTTTTTTGGGCATTTTTTTGGGTTTTGTTTGCAAAAACGCCATATATAACATACATTCAATTGCATAAGCACATACGTTGTGCACAAGGCGGCAAAGAGTGCTCCGGGGACAGGTACGGTTTCAGTTTAT
>DAIPHR010000011.1:0-26331 GCA_036771215.1 Cyclobacteriaceae bacterium | reverse complement strand
AGACCGATTGAAATCAGGCAGTTGCCAGCCGGCCCAAGCGGGTAAACTCAACCACCACCTTGCCCGCGGAATAGTTTGAGTACAGCAACTTGACCAGATTCCGGTTCTCCATTTCCAGCGCTATATCGAATGCCAACTGGAAGCGATCACTGCAGAAGCGTAACGCCTCCATCTCGTTGAGCCTATCAGACACGCCATTGCGGGATTTCAGAACTTGAATGATGTACTCGTCCATGTTTACCAGGCCGTTTAGAAAATGGGGTAAAGGTAGCCTTGTCTTCTATCTTTTATTGCGGCACAAATTCGTATTTGCACGAACGAATGAACAACATCAAAATCATTTTGACGACTGGGCGGGAACTGATTTCACCCGCGGAGGAATCAACTTGTACACCACCGGGGTTACCACCCGGCTCAGCAGGGTAGAACTGATCAAACCACCAATGAGCACAATGGCCAGAGGCGAAATCAGCGGGTTCGATGACCAGGCAATGGGCAGCAACCCGCCAATGGCCGTAAGCGATGTGAGAATGATCGGGAGAAAACGCACTTCACCGGCTTCCCGAATGGCTTCTTCCAGACCCTTGCCCTGTTCGCGCAAGTGGTTCGTAAAGTCTACCAGCAAGATGGTGTTCTTCACTTCAATGCCAGCCAGCGCGATCAGGCCCACCACAGCGACAAACGAAAGCGAGTTGCCGGTGACCAAGAGCGCCAGTACGGCACCGACAATGCCCAGCGGTATGACCGACAAAACGATGAGCGTACTTTTAAATGTGCCGAACTCCAGAATGAGCACGGCAATGAAAAGGAACACCGTAATGATAATCACGCTTTCAAAACCACCAAACGATTCTTGCCGGCTCTCAACCTCACCGCCCATGCCGTAACTGTACCCGGCCGGCAGCGGCATCTTCTCCAATTGACCAATCACGTCATCGAGTACACTGCTGACCAGAAAATTTTTGTCCACGTAGGCGGTAACGGCCACCATTCTGATTTTATCGAAGTGATTAATGTTGAGGGGCGATGCTTCCAGTTTGAAATCGGCCACCTGCCGAAGCGGTATCGCCCTGCCCTGCTGGTTGTTGACAAAAAGATTTTCCAAGGCGTCAAGTGTGGGGGTGCCGGCATTTCCTTTAGTTAATACGATGCTGACGTCTTCGCCATTGTCATTCGAGAATTTGCCCACGTTCAATCCGGCCACGGCCAGGCGCACGGTGCGGTCAATACTAACCGTGGGTACACCCAACATCTGCGCCTTTTCTTTATTAATGTCCACTTTGATATCGGACTTCAGGTGCTCCACGGGGTTGCTGATGTAAATGGTGCCTTCCGTGCTCGCCAGCATCGCCTCCACCCGCGCGGCCAGTGAGCGCAACGTGTCCAGGTTGTCGCCAAACAAGCGCACCTCTACCGGGGCGTTGATAGGCGGGCCTTGCTCAAAGTTTTTCACTTCTACTTTCGCACCCGGGTAGGGCGTCCACTTTTTGCGCAAGTCGTCAATCAGTTCCAGCTTGGCCTCAGCCGAAGTGTTCTCGTCAAGCTGAACAAAAATCTGGGAGAAGTCGGTGCGCTCATTTTCGGGTATCACATTATAATAAATGCGGGGGTTGCCTTTCCCCACATTGGTAGCATAATACTGTACCTCCTCACGTTGAGCCAATTCAGTTTCCACCTGGCGGGTAACGCTGTCGGTATAGTCGAGGTTGGATCGCACCGGGCTCCTGATCTCTACCAAAACCTGGCGCGTTTCACCGGCCGGGAATAAACCAATACCAATCACCGGAAAGAGTTGAAGCGACCCTATGAAAATCAACACGGCCACACCCACCGTCCACCACGGCTTGTCCAACGCCTTATCGAGCAGGCGGGCGTAGCTGCCATGAATCAATTTCTTTAACCCGCGCATGAACAGGTTGCCGTCCGGGTGCCCGTGCGTTTCTTTCAGCAGCCGGCTGGAGAGAAAAGGAATGATGGTGAGGGACACCACCATCGAGGCGAGCACCGAGGTAATCACGCCCATCGGCAACGAGCGAATAAATTCACCGGCCCCTTCCGGCAGAAAGACCAGGGGCAAAAAGGCAATGATCAGCGTGGCCGTGCAGCCAATTACGGCAATGCCAATTTGCTGTGTCGCCTTCAGTGTAGCCTCCAGTCGGGAGTGTCCTTCGCGCAACCACCGTTCGATGTTTTCCACCACCACAATGCTGTCATCCACCAACAAACCCAACGCCACCACCAGGCCCACAATGCTGAGTTGGTTTAAACTGTAGCCCATGGCGTTCATCAGCACAATGCCAATGGCCAGCGACAGCGGAATCGAGATCATCACAATGATGGCCGCGCGTTGGCCCAGCGGTAAAAGTGTGATAGCCACCAGCAGAATGGCAATGGCAAAATCGACACCAAGGCCACCCAACCGCTTGTTCACGTTGTTGGCCTGATCGAAATGATGGACCAGATCAATGTTGGCCGGCAGCGAACTCTTGAATTTTTCAATCACCGGGGTGTACACCTTTTGCGTTTTGGTAATGTTCTCACCTGACTTCTGAGCGGCTGTGATGAACACACTGCGGTATCCGTTCAGGCGCGTGATGTGTGCCTCATCTTCAAAGCTGCTGTACACGTCAGCGATGTCGCCCAGGGTAATGTTTCGGCCGTTGGCGGAATACACAATCGTCTGGCGTACCTCATTTGTGGTGCGGTAGTTGCCGCTGGTTTTGATGTTGAATGATTTGGTGCCCGCATTGAGGTTGCCCCCGGGTATGTTGGCAATCTCGCTTTGTAAACTGCCGACCACCGCATCCAGCGGAATACGGGCCTGCGCCATTTTATCCAGCCTGAGGTCAACGCGCACCACGGGGTCGGGTAATCCGTGGATATCTACCTTTTTTAGTTGCTTGATCTGTTCCAGTTGATCCTGAAGATTCTCGGCATACTTTTTCAACACTTCGCGCGATGCACTTTCAGATACCAGCGCGATTTGAATGATGTTGACATCTGAAGGGGTAAATTTGCGCACTTCAAGGCTGGCAATGTTGGCGGGTAATTCGCTGCGCAAGGCATTCACCTCACGCACCAACTCACTGTACTTTTCGTCAACATCGCTTTCGTAGGTATACTCGACAAAGATCACAACCACACCGTCACTAATGGTCGTATTAATGCGTTTCAGATCTTCCAATTCGGATATCTCCCGCTCCAGCGGTTCGGCAATCAGCTCCTCCATGTCTTTCGGACTGGTACCCGGATACACCACCACAATGGGAAACTGTGGCGCATGCAATTCAGGATCTTCCGAGCGGGGCATGTTCAGAATGGTCGTGACGCCCAGCGCGATCACCATCAGGAAAATGACCAGCGTGAACTGATAGTTTTTGACCGCGTAATCTGAAATCTTCATAAATGAATAATTAGCGTGAGGGACAAAAAAGTCTACGGCAGAACCGAAATCAGAGAACCATCCTTCAGATAGGCACTGCCGCTGATGATTAGCGTATGGGCCTGTTCCAGCCCGCCAACGAGAATCACTTTATCCTTTTCAATGCGACCGATAACAACAGGGACTTTTTTGGCTGTTTGTTGGTCATCCGTCACGAAAACATAGCCCGATTGGGCATTGCCATCCAGCAAGGCCTCATAAGGGATTTGCCAGGCGGCCTGACTGCGCGAGGCCGATATGGTGGCTTTACCAAACAACCCGGCTGCCAGGCTTTTCGGATTCTCTATAGTTAGTTCCAGAACAAACGCACCACTGCTGGCATCGGTGCCTTCTGACTTTCGTGTGACGCGGGCTTTAAAGGATTGATCCGGCAGTGCATCGGTGATGACAAAAGCCATGTCGCCTATTTGAATAGCGGCCCACTCCCGATCACTAACGCCTGTTTTTAACAGCCACTGTCCGCGGCCAGCACCATTGGTGAGTAGTACGGGGGTGCCCGGGGATATCACTTGTCCTTCGCTGGCCAGTTTTTGCAACACAAAGCCGTTGCTCACGGCACGGATTTCCGAGTACGAGCGGTTGAAGTTTGCGGCATCCAGTTGTTGTGATGCCACCTCCATGCCGGTGCGGGCATTTTGATATTGCTCCAGGGTGGCTACGCTGTCGCGGTAGAGGTTTTCAACACGGGCGAAGTCGCGCTTCGCTTTGTCGAAAGCTAACCGGGCCTGTGCCACCTCCGCCTCGATTTCGGTAAGGTTAAGGCGCGCCAGCAATTGCCCGCTGCGCACGGCATCGCCTTCCCGAACAAAAAGCTTCTCAATGACGCCCCCAGTTTTAAAAGCGAGGTAGGTTTCATCATCGGTGGTGAATTGTCCGGAGGTTTGGATGGTGATGGTCTGGATTTCCTTGACCAGGGGTTGCACGCGCACCGGCACGCGCTCGGTTACACGCGGGGTTTTGGCTTGCTTACCATTGCCATCGTTGCAGCTTTGTGCCATAACAGCCAGTGCAAGAAAGAAAAGGATATTTTTCATGAGTCGCAGATGTTTCGTTTAGTTCAACGGGTAGGCGGCCGTTTCGCGTTCGAGGCTGGCCTCGGCCACCAGCACTTTATACAGGTTGACCCGCACCAGCAGTTCAGCACTGGTCAGTTGATTGCGCGCGTCCACCGCTTCGATGAAGGTGTTGACGCCTTCTTTGTAACCTTTCTCGATTAACCGCTGGTAACTTTGCGCGGCCTCCAGTTGCTTTAGGGCCGACTGGTAATTTTGAAAGGCACTGACCAGCGCATTCCGCGACACTTCGGTTGAGAGGCGCAACTGTCGGTTGACCTGATCCACGTTGAGTTCCGCGTTTCTCACATCAAGCCGCGACTGAGAAATTTTGTACCGATTCGTGAACCCGGCAAAGAGCGGCATCTCAAGTTGAAAGCCGTAGAGATAATAGTTGGCTTTGCTGGAGTATTCCAGATTTTCGGCCTGCGCACCCAGGTCAACAAAGCCGCTGACGCGAGGGGCCCAGAACAGCTTGTTCATTTTCAACACCTGTTGGTTGAGCTCTTGAGCCGTTTTGATCTGCAGCAATTCTTCGCGTTGCGTGGGTAAGGCATCCTCGGCCAGCAGGGTTGTAACCGTGCTCAGCTCGGGCACAAAATCTGTGTTGATCTCCTCCGTGCCCTCGCGGTTAAGCAAAAAGTTGAAATACAACCGGCCATTCTCGACCTGCCGCTCGGCATCCACCAGTTGTGCCTTAATGTTTTCAATTTCGCTTTGCGAACGGAGCACATAGGCCGGCAACCCTTTGCCATTGGCCAGCAACGCCTCGTTGACACGCTTGCCTTCCTGCGCCCGGGTGAGTGCGCTCTGGTAAATCACCACGCCTTCGCGGGCACTCAGGTAATTGAAGTAGGCCACTTTGATGTTGCGAACCAGTTCCCGCTGATACACCTGAACTTCGTATTCCTGCAGCAACACCTGTTGTGCATTTATCTTCTTGTTGTAAATCAAATCCGTATTCAGCAACGGCATGGACGTTCGCGCTCGCACATCGTAAAAATCGCGGGGGAAAAAGTTTGTGTTCACATTTTCCAAGCGTGGAAACTGGTCGGATGCCGTGAGTTGGTTTAGCGTGGCATATACCGGGTTCATGATATCGCCAATCGGGAAGTTGATGCTTCGGCCGCCTTCGCCACTGGTGAAGTTGCCCAGTAGCGATACGGAAGGCGCAAACATGCCCTTGGCCATCTTCAGCGACAACATGGCCTTTTCCAGACTGATGCTCTTTTGCTGCACCACTATGTTTCGCTCCAGCCCCTGACGAACGTAGCTGTCCAGGGCATTGGGGCTTTGGGCTTGTACAAAGCTCCCGATCAAAAGCCCCGAAAAAAGAAAGATAAATTCCGTTTTCATTATGAACACTGTTAAGTATTTGTCAAATTTTTTTAGTCTTTTAATTGCTCCAGCATCTTCACAAATTCTTCATACGCATACGTCAGCAGCAGGTCGATACTCATACCGCTGTTGCGCACGAGAGCCACATGCCCCAAATGGCCGCTGATCCGCAGCGTGCATAAACCGTGCATCGAACTCCAGATCACAAAGGATATGTTGGCGGTGTGAAGGTTTTTGAAATACCCCTTCTGCTGGCATTCGGCAACCGTGCTCAACAAGATATCGAATGCCCGGTCACCTTCATCCCAATCCTGGGCTGCGCAGCTCTCCACGTGTTGCAGGGGCTCCTGCATCACAAACATAAGCTTGTATGTATCCTGATTTTCCAGGGCAAAACGGATATAGGCACGCCCCATGGCCTTCAGGCGTTCGAAAGGATCGGTGACGCCCTTCAGCACGCCAAAGTAGTCGATCAACAACTTAAACCCCTCCCGGTGCAAATCAAAAATAATCTCGTTTTTGTCTTTGTAGTAGAGATAGATCGTAGCCGGTGAGTATTCTATCTTCTCGGCAATGTTGCGAATAGACGTTGACTCCCAGCCGCGCTCGGTGAATAACTCACGGGCTGCCGCCAGGATATCTTTTTTCAGCTCTTCCTTGTGCCGTTGCTTTCGATCGACCACACCCATCGTTTTGTCTTGCCTGTACGCAAACGTACTGAACACTGTTCAGTAAATCATGAAGTTTTTCCGGATTTTTTAAAAAGCCCCCATTTTGGCCGGATTTCCATGCTTTTGGCGCGGCACTCCTGCCGGATTCACTTACCTTGGGGCATGACCTACGACTTTATCATTGTCGGTGCCGGTTCGGCAGGTTGTGTTTTGGCGAATCGCCTTTCGGCCGATCCGGCCCGCACGGTATTGTTGCTGGAAGCGGGCGGTAAAGACAAAAACCCGCTGATCCACATCCCGGGTGGATATATGAATCTGCATCACTCCTCCGTGGATTGGGGTTGTTATTATACGGAACCCCAGCCTCATCTGAACAACCGCAAAATTTATCATCCGCGCGGCAAGGTGCTGGGCGGCAGCAGTTCAACCAATGCGATGGCCTACATCCGCGGGCAACGCGAAGACTATGACCATTGGGCCTCGCTTGGCTGCGAAGGCTGGGGATACGATGATGTGTTGCCGTACTTTCGCAAGTCCGAACACAACGAGCAGTTTGAAGACACCTTTCATGCACGCGGAGGTGAGATGAACGTGACCCAAGCCTATTGGCATCACACCCCGCTGGGTACCGCCTTCATTGAGGCGTGTGCCGAGGCCGGCATTCCCCGCAATAACGATGTCAATGGCGAGCGGCAGGAAGGTGTGGGCTGGTTTCAGTATACCATGAAAGCCGCGAAGCGCCAGAGTGCGGCACGTGCATTTCTGGTGCCTGTATTAGAACGCAAAAACCTGACGGTGATAACCGGGGCTCAATGCCAGCGCATTGTGATTAATCGCGACCGGGCCACCGGTGTTGAATTTAAAACCGGCACCAGCAGCACGCTGGTTGCGCGGGCACAACGCGAAGTGATTTTGTGCGCAGGGGCTTTTGAATCTCCCAAGCTGCTCATGCTATCAGGCATTGGCGCGCGCGAAGAACTCAGCCGGCATGGCATTGAAGTAAAAAAAGAGTTGCCGGGTGTCGGCCAAAACCTGCAGGATCATTTGTTCTTTCCGGTAAGCAGCCTGTGCCATCAGCCGATTAGTAATAATCATTACCTGCCGCTGTATCGCCAGGCTTTTCAATTGGTGAATTACTTCATCAATAAGCGCGGGCCGCTATCGATCGGGCCGCTGGAGGCCGTGGCTTTTCTGAAATCGTCATCCGGGCTGCCCACGCCCGATCTGCAATTTCAGTTCACGCCCACGAATGCCGGCATCGATCGCGTAGTGGACATCTATGACCTAAACACCTTCCCCCATGTGGATGGGTACACAATACTGCCGACCCAGGTGCGGCCGAAGAGCCGGGGCCGCGTGGCCCTGGCTAGCATTCATGAAAATGATCCCCCCGTCATCGATCCACGCTACCTCAGCGAGGATGACGACAAAAAAATTATGATAGCCGGTGGGCGCAAAGCACGCGAAGTATTGGAGGCCACCGCTTTTGACAAGTTCCGAATACGCACGCACCTGCCGGCTCAGCATTCGTCAGACGATGATTGGTTGCAGTACATCGCCCAATCGGCCGAGTGTGTCTATCATCCGGTGGGCACGTGTAAAATGGGTACTGACGAATGGGCTGTGGTCGATTCGCAGCTGCGCGTGCGGGGCGTGGAAAAACTTCGGGTGGCCGATGCCAGCGTGATGCCCCGCATCAGCAGCGGCAATACCAATGCGCCCACGATTATGATTGCCGAAAAGGCCGCAGATATGATTTTACAAACCCTACCTTTGGGCTGATATGGCAAAAGTCGTGATCAACAGCTTTCAGGAGTTTCAACAATACACCGGAAAGGAAATCGGGGTATCGGACTATCTGATCATCACACAGGAACAAATCAATGAGTTTGCCCGTGCCACACTTGATTACCAGTGGATTCACACCGACCCGGCCCGGGCCGCGGTGGAAAGTCAGTTCAAAAGCACCATTGCACACGGCTACCTGACACTGTCGCTGGTACCCCATTTCTGGTACGAAGTGGCCGAGGTCAACAATGTCAAAATGCTGGTGAACTACGGCATTGAGAACTTGCGCTTCAACCAGCCGGTGTTGGTCAATCAGGCCGTACGCATGCGGGTGAAATTGAAATCGCTAACGGACCTGCGGGGCATCACCAAGGCGGAAATGGAGGTTGTGCTGGAAATTCGGGAAAACCCAAAGCCTGCCTTTACCGCGTGTATCGTGTTCTTGTATCATTTCAATTGACCTGCGGCCGACCTCGGCCAAAAAGGTCATCAAGGGCTGACCCTACGTTTGAAAACCTAAACTCAAATCCTTCCTGTAAGAGTCGCTTGGGATATACCTTCCTGCTTTTGAGTACGAGTTCCGTCTCCGTTCGGATGACGAAAGCTCCGAGCGCGAGGCACCACCCGGGCAGGCCAATGCCGAGCGATATCTTCAATGCACGTCTTACCTGTTGCAGGAATGTGCGGTTCGTCACCGGTTGTGGTGATGTAAGGTTGTAAATTCCGCTTGCCTTCGGATTTTGAATCAACCATTCGATTGCCCGGCAGAAATCGAATTCATGAATCCAGCTAAACCACTGTGTTCCCGGCCCCATAGGGCCACCCAATCGGGCCTGTGCCAACCGTTTGAATGGAACGAGTGCTCCGCCTTCGCGGCCGAGCGTAATGGCGGTGCGCAGAATGAGAGGCCGAACATCGCGAAATGGAAAGGCGAAAAAGGCTTCCTCCCATTTTTTGCATACGGTCATGGAAAAGTCATCTCCTATATCAGTGGATTCTTCTGTTTGCAGGTGTTTCCAGGATGCCCGGTAAATGGTGGCTGAGCTGGCGTTGATCCAGACTTTTGGCCGTGCCCTCAACGAGGCGAGGGCACGACCCAGCACGCAGGTAGCGTTTAACCTCGAATTCAAAATTTCAGCCCGGTTTTTCCTATGGTAGCGGCAATCCACCGATTTGCCCGCCAGGTTGATCAACACATCAGCATGCTCCAGTTCTTTTGTCCAATCGCCCAATGTTTTACCGTCCCACCAGACGCTTCGAAAATCAGCATCTGGTTCAGGCGCGCGGGAGATGATGACCACCTCATACGATCGACCGCTAAAGTGCCTCGCCAGTGCCGTGCCCAGAAATCCGCTGCCGCCTGCAATCACCATTTTCATAGCCTTGGTACGATTGGTTCTACGATTACGCTGCCGGCTGAGGTTCGTGTACTTTTCTCCTCAAACGGAAGAGGACGAACAGATTAAAAAAATGCATGCCCCCCAATACCAGAATGATCCAGCCGATTTTGACGCTGAGGGTTTCAATCACCGACTGGTGGCTGCTCAGCGTTTCCGCAATTTGAAGGGAATAGACGGCATAACCCACATTGATAAGATAGAAGCCCACCAGAAGGAGTTTATTCACGCTGTCCGCTAGCTCGGCATTGTGGCGAAAAATTTCCAGCAAAAAGATACGGCCATTGGTAAACAGAGTACGCGCAACCCAAACTGTTAACACGATGGTAATGGGTAAATAGACCAGATAAGAAATCACATTGTAGTTCATAGTAGCAGGGTTTTATGTTTAAAATTGAAGATGACGAAGAAATTTTCCGGAAGGGCGATGGCCCCTTATGTAATCAATAGACAGCAACCGATAGTAATAGAAAGCCAGGCCCCAGGGAATGACCGTCAGGTAGGCCATGAGGACAATACGGTGAACAGGGAGGGCATCCATGAAAACCACCCAGCCCCAACCCACCAAAAAATAGACGGCCGTTGCCTGTAAATAGTACAGAATGGCCCGTCTGTTAGGATGGCGGGTGAGCAGGTGAACGATGGCGCTGATGATTTGCCAGGGGCCCAATACCATTTGTAGGTAAAGAATAAGGATAAACCAGCCGGGCGAAAAGAGAGTCAGGCCCACAGCCACCAGCCCGCCTGCCATGAGCAGGCTCTGCATCGCAAAATCAATAAATTTTAAGTATTTCATATTTTCAGGAAGTATTGAAAGTTTATTTCAAAAAAATTTACCTCATAATCTTCATTAAGGTGTTCCAAAACCAGTTTTCTTCCGAGCGGATGAACGTTTCCAGCAAACCATCCGACTTTTCCGCGAACTGGCGGAGGTCTTTGGTCACTTTGCGAAATTCCTTCGCCTCGTCAGAACCATCGGCCGGCACATCGCTGACTTTGCGCAGCACTTTCAGAATGGGCTCCAGTTCGCGCTGCCTGCGTTCGCGGGCTACCTGCCTCGCCAATGCCCAAATGTCTTTTTCTGATTTAAAATACTCTTTTCGCTCACCCGGCACCAATACGCGGTCAACAATGCCCCAGTCGAGCAATGCCCGGATATTCATATTGGCATTGCCCCTTGAGATGTTCAACTCCTGCATGACCTCCTCGGTGGAGAGGGCGCGCGGTGTAATCATGAGCAACGCATGGATTTGCGCCATGGTCTTGTTGATTCCCCAGCTGTAGCCCAGGTTACCCCAGGCCTGTATCAGTTCTTCCTTCGCCTCCTCGTATTTCATGATAGGTATCTGTATAACGACCCAAATCAACTTAAAGTTTCTTAAATTTCAATACTTTTTGAAAATTGAATTTTAGAACAATCCCGTTATCTTGCCACAAATCCTCTCCTATGCGCAGTCTGTGCACCGTTTTCTGTCTACTGCTGGCTCTGGCAACCCGGGCCCAAACCATCGATTATGACAAAAAGCTCAAGGAGCTGGGCATTGAACTGATCCCGGCTACCAAACCCATTGCCAACTATGTAAAGGCGGTGCGCACCGGTAACCTTCTGTTTCTGGCGGGCCACGGACCGAGCCTGACCGATGGCACGGTGATGACCGGTAAACTGGGCCAGAACTATACCGTAGAACAAGGCTACCAGGCCGCCCGCCAAACGGCCATTTCCCTGATCTCGACCTTGAAGAATGAGGTAGGCGATCTGAACAAAGTCAAACGCATCGTGAAAGTGTTGGGTATGGTGAATTGCACCCCTGAGTTCACCGACCAGCCGAAAGTGATGAATGGCTGCAGCGACTTGCTCGTTCAGGTGTTTGGCGAAAAAGGCAAACATGCCCGTTCGGCTGTGGGTATGAACGCCCTGCCCCTGGGCATGGCGGTGGAAGTGGAGATCATTGTAGAAATCGAATAACGCGTGACGTACTTTTTATTTGCACTCGGCTTCATTCTGCTGATCAAAGGGGCAGACTGGCTCGTGGACGGAGCCTCGGCCATCGGCCGCAAGTTTCGCGTGCCCGAGATGATCATCGGACTCACGATTGTTTCGTTCGGCACCTCACTGCCCGAATTGCTGGTGACCACCATGGCCAGCTTCGAAGGCAAAGCCGAATTGGGTGTGAGCAACATTCTGGGCAGCAACATTGCCAATATTCTGATCATCCTCGGATTGGATGCCATCATTCGGCCGCTGCCCATTGCCCGCGATACGTACCTGATTGACATTCCCATTTCGATGTTCGCGGTCATGCTCCTGGGATTTTTGGCAAACTCACATTTCATCACCGACTCCACCGCCTTGGAAATTACCAGCATTGACGGTGGCATTCTGCTGTTCTTATTCTTTTGTTTCATGGTGTACATACTGGCTGAGGCTCGCGCCAAGCCGGCTGAGGCAGACCCCCAAATGGCCGCGGGTCAAATGCCCAGAGCCGCCCTGAAAATAGCCGTGGGCATTTTGATGCTGTATTTTGGAGGCGAATGGGTGGTGGATGGCGCTTCCTTACTTGCCACACGGGCCGGATTAAGTGAAGCTTTTATTGGACTCACCATTGTGGCCGTAGGTACCTCATTACCTGAATTGGTAACATCGGCCGTGGCGGCCTACAAGGGTAATGTGAGCATTGCCGTGGGCAACGCCATCGGGTCGAATATTTTTAACGTACTCTGGATTCTGGGCTTCACCGCGATGTTGTCACCCATCCCTTTTTCGCCTGCCAGCAACCTGGACATCATGATGGTGCTAATCGCTTCGGCCTCGCTGATTGTTGCGGTGATCATCGGCAAGTATCCCCGCATCAGCCGGCCCGAAGGCGTGCTGTTCATAGTCGTGTATGCCGCGTATGTCGTTTATCTCATTAAAGCGACCGGTCTTTAATACGAGCCCTTCATCCACTCATACGTGGCATAGTGCTCACCATTCATGCCCAGGCGTTCGTACACTTTTTGTGCGGCCGTGTTGGTCTTATCGACATACAGCCGGATACCGCGCAAGGCCGGATCATCTTCGACCATCTTTTTGATGTAATCATAGAGCGCTGAGTATACTCCGCGGCCGCGATGTTGCTGATCAATATAAACAGACTGAATCCAAAGCACGGTGCCACACCGCCAATCGCTCCACTCGTAGGTCGTCATCAGGCAGCCCAGTATGGCTCCCTCTGCTTCCGCGACATAGTATTTACCGCGCTCCGGGTGATAAAACAGCTCCATCACACCGCGTGTCAGGATGTCTTCGGGCAAACGGATTTTCTCCGTTTCCCACGCCATCTTTTTTTGGAAGTCAATGATAGCCGCGATGTCGGTTTCAAGTGCTGGCCGAATAATCATACCTGATTAATTGATGTGACGAATTTTAGATTCTATAAGGCTTGCCGAATATCAGCCAGCAGATCGGCCGCGTCTTCAATGCCAACGGAAAAGCGGATCAGGGTTGGTCTAATACCCTGCCGTTTACGCTCGGCCTCCGTCATCTTGGCATGCGAAGTTTTTACCGGCTCCGTCATGGTGCTCTCCACACCCCCGAGGCTGATGGCCTTCTTAATGATCTTCAGACGCTTCAGGAATTTGCCGGTATCTCCTTTAATATCAAACGACATCATGCCGCCAAAACCGCTCATTTGCTTTTTTGCAATCGCATGACCCGGGTGTGTTTTCAGTCCGGGATAGTACACAGCCGATATTTTTGACTCGTTACTTAGGGCGCGCGCCAACGTCATGGCGTTTTCGTTTTGCTGCTGCACGCGAAGTACGATTGTTTTCAGGCTGCGCTCCACCAGCCAGCAGGTGAAGGCATCGAGGCTTCCGCCAAAGTGTAAGGCACTGGCGCGCACCTTCTCCATCAAGGCATGGGAGGTCACCACCACACCACAACACAAGTCCGAGTGCCCTCCAATATATTTTGTGCCGCTGTGCGCGACTATATCAATACCCAGGTCAATCGGGTTTTGATTGATGGGTGAAGCAAACGTATTGTCGATCATCGACACGATCTTATGCTGGCGGGCGATGCGGGCCACCGCTCGCACATCTGTTATGCGCAGCAACGGATTGGAAGGCGTTTCAATATAGATCAGTTTGGTATTGGGCCGGATCGCGCGCTGAAAGTTTTTGGGATCAGCCGCCTCCACCAGCGTGTAGCCAATGCCATAGCGCTCCAATTCATTCAAAACTGCGTGATACGTACCGCCATACAATTCATTCTGAAACACAATGTGATCGCCTGCTTTTACCATGGCCATCATGGCCGTCATGATGGCGGCCATCCCGCTGCTGAAAACCATACCGGCTTCTCCGTTTTCCAGGGCCGCCATTTTTTCGGCTACCGCTTTGTGATTAGGCGTATTGAAGTAGCGGGGGTAGCGCACCTCAGCCGAGTAGTCGTAGGCCGCTGACGGGTAGATGGGGGTTACCACCCCGCCCCACTGCAGGTCGGCCAGCGCCCCGAAGTGAACGCTTTGTGTGATTTTGGAACGGGACTTGGGTTTCATGTCTGCAAGTAATGGAAAAATCCCAAGGCTATAAACCCGTTAACTGCCCGGGTCCGTGTTAAAAGCAAGCCCATGTGCCGGTCGGCTGTCATACCCTGGCGGGTCCAGCCAAGACTTCATTCCGGAGAAAGCCCACGTTCAAGAACATGAAATAAAATCACTAAAACTTACATGCGTAATTTTCAGCCCTTTCCCGGGCCTGTTGGTTATGGCTTTTTTATGGAGATTTAACCAACCAACGGGCAAAGAAGGGTTGAGCGCCTCCATCGTGATTTTTTGAGATCATCAGGGGGCCGGTGAAGGTGGAGCGTCCGGAAAAAATCAAGATCCGAAACCCAAAGACCATGACCGCCAACCGCCCTTTGTCCAAAAATTTCTGGCTGCACGAAATGATCGCCAGCCAATCCGCCACACGGTTCGGTTTTACCGAACAGTTCACACCACCAGACGATGTTGTTCGAAACCTGGAAGCGTTGTGCAAGCATGTGCTGCAACCCTTGCGCGATGCCATTAAATCACCCATTGCGGTGAGCAGCGGCTACCGCTGCCAGCGCGTTAACGCGCTCATCGGGGGTGCGCAGCGAAGCCAGCACCGCACCGGCCACGCGGCCGATATTCAGGATTTCAAACACGGCAACGAATTTCTGTTTCGCAAGATCATCGAGCTCAAGCTGCCGTTCGATCAGATCATCAACGAATTCAATTTCGACTGGGTGCACGTGAGCTACGATACCAAAGGCAACCGCAGAAAGATCACGGAGGCCTACAAAGACCAAAACGGGATCACTAAATACCGGCCGTTCACCCTGCCGAGATAACGGGAGTCGTATGAACCATGGCGGATATCGCCTCCCACACGATCAAAATTTTTTACCAAAACTTCCAGTAATGAAATAAACCGACCCACCTTTATCCCCTTCGACCCAAACCCCCATGGACGAAAACCTGAAAAACACGAGCGAGGCAGCCGCACAACCGCCTCCGAAAGAAAGCGGCACCCCGCCCCCTGCGAAGAAGACCGTCATGTACTACGTGCGCAAAGGCATCGCGGTGCTGGGCAGCATCAATTTAAAATTTGCCGCCTACGTCTCCATCTTCTTCTTCGCCATCATCTACGTGCAAATGAAGCGGCAGCGCTGCCTCTTCGAATACACGCAACTGCCCAAGGCCTGGAAAGACCAGGGCATGTCGGAGGAGAGCATCGTCAATGCCGTAAACGACATCATGGTGCGCATTGCCAACCACGAGGGCGACCTGCGCAACCTCTCCACCTCGGCCACCAACGAGCGCCAGGTGGGCCAGGTGAAAAAGGAATCCTCCATCTCCGGCCATGAGTACGCCAGCCTCAGCACCATGAGCCTGCAGGGCATCCCGCTCAAAACGTTCATCCGCATTGCCGATCGCATCGTGGGCATGGTGGGGTTTGATACCGACAATTATGCCTCGCTGGAGTTTTCGCTGAAGGACAACAAGGCCCAGGTGGCCGTGCAGTTCAAAGGACATCGCGAAACGTTTGCCGTGCCCGTTACCGATAACCTCGACAACACCGTGTTGCTGCTGTGCTACCGGGCTGCGGTTTTCCTGCTGCACGAAACCGACCCCATTCACCTGGTGGAGTACTACTACGACATCGGTCATTACCAGGACTGCGCCCGCGAGTGCCTCACGGCCATCAACCGCGCCACCACCAACGAAGAAAAAAGCCGCGCCTACCTCCTGTGGGGATTGTCCACCAGCTATTCTTTTTCGGAAGAAACACAATCCAAAATCAAAACCGCTTTGGCGCTGGACCGAAGCAATCACGTGGCCGAATTCATGTCGCTGGATACGGACTACACCGACAGCGTTTTTCTGCCCCGCATCAAAGCGCTGGTGCGCGAGCAGCCGCAGGATGCACTCTACTGGCTCAACTGGCTGTACGCCCTCGACCCCGAGTTTGACACACCCGACCGTAGTTTCATCGCTGCCGTTACACCCCGGCTCCGCGAAGTGGCGCACCAGCTGGCCCGCACTCCGCAGGCGCCACCGGTAGCGTACTGGTACCTCGGCAAAAAGATTGAGCAACTGGCCCGAGCAAAAGGTTACCACAATTACCTGGATACCGCCATCCGTTATTTTCAGGAAGCTTTGGAGGTAGAGCACAAAAGCAGTCAACTGAGCACCGTTAAGATGGCTGAGTACTATAATGCCCTGGCTTTCTCCTATCAGCAAAAAGCTTTTTTGACCGACAGCCTTAGTTTAGCCGGTTGCTTCGAAAAAAAGCTATCGCCATCGCTTGAGTTTATCGATTATCTGGAAACGAGCGGCTACTATGCGCGAACAGCCATTAATCACGATTCACTGAATTTATGGGCGTGGAGTACTTTGGGAGAGTACTACGGCATTCGATACCAAATGGGGGAGTCAGCGGAGTTAAAGGCACTCGCGTGGCAAGCCTGGCAGCGGGCTGGAGAACTCGGCCTCAACCTGCGCGATTACCAAAACACCTCAGAACCGTATTGCTTCTTCGCCAGGAAGTTTCCCGAAGAATACGAAAGAGTAGCCAGCGCCCCGGCCTTTTTCAGTGAGCCGTTGCGAGGGCCCCGCCTGCTGCGCGTAGCCAAACCCGATTTTGGCGGCCAGGCAAAAAGCGAATGAAAATGTAATACAAACGGAGTAAGCCGAAAATCCGATGAAGAGTAGGCGAATCAATGATATCATGAAAACATTCCTTGTTTTTTTTCTCACCATTTTAGCACACTCTTCCTTCTCCCAGTACCTATCTGATTTCAATTATATCGGAAACACAGAAAGATACCTGAAGGATACCATTCAGACCACATTTAGCAGTCAGTTCAATACAGATCAGAAGAAAAAGGATTTCAAGGAATTGCGGGAATTTTTGGCAGAGAAGGAAAATCTCCTTCAGGCATTAAAGGATACTCAGCTAAACCTAAGTGGCAAAATCAATTGGACTGACACTGCCCAGCTAAGCACTCTTGTGAAGCAACTCAACAATTTATTGAAAAAAAAGGGAGGGACGGGAACGTTTGAGGTACCTGCCAGTTTGCTACAGCAATACTACTATCTAGAGGACCAATATCCCGAAGAATACACCAGCACCTATGTGCGGGACACAGAGTATGTCAATGGAGTGATCGAGCGCTATCAGAAAGAAATTGTTCGGATAATCAAAATATCCAAACAAATAGCGACTCTGGAACAAAACATCAAAAATGTAAAGCAAGATATTTATGACTGTCGAAATGAAATTGACTCGGCCCTAGCTCCGGAGTACAAGCAACAGGAATTTCGAATTACCATAAGCATTTGTTTCGCTGCCCTAATTGGTATACTTCTTATTGTCTTTTTCTATATTGTCTTTAAAAGATCCGATAGCACGCTATCGAAAGAGCTGTTGAGCGGCAGCGGCCTTCAGTTCGTCACGCTTTTTGTTCTTATCATAGCTATCGTTTTGTTTGGAATTTTGAATATTCTTCAAGGGAGTGAACTAGCCGCGATCTTATCCGGAATTTCAGGCTACATCTTGGGGAAGGGAACACAAACTGCCAAGCCGGAGTCCGATCATGGTTAAAATAATGTTTTTAGCAAACAGAAGCTGCTCAAATTTATACTAGCGAGAAGTATCGATAAATCAATATTCAACATACCTACATAAACACCAACCATGAGCAACAAAAAGTTAAACGACCCCACACTACCCATTGAACTTGAACCCATCACATGGGAAAACCCGGAGCTAATAGAAGAAACAATCGCGAACAAGAAAGTCTCCTTCGTGCTCGGTGCTGATGCTAAACTGGGCGTGTCTGTCTTTAATGCCGAAAGCGATGCTGATCCCTCGGAGGTGTTTGGCAAGGCTGGTGCGCTCATCCCCTTCCAGGCAAACCGTGCCTGGCTCAAATATGCAGCCGCATGTAACATTAAAGTCAAAGGCGGATTAGATATCAAATCGGTGGGCTTTGAAATGGATGTGGCTGCGGGCCTCCAGGCGTATGTATATCGAAAGCATGATGCCACTCAATTGCTCAAGGAGGCACAGGCCAGGGATATAAATTCCATTAAAACGATCTTTTCAAAAACGCATATCAGAGATTTGGATACTGGCGAAGCAGTAGGGTTAGAGTTTGCCGGAAAGCTTGGAGCCTCTATCGCTGTTTCTTGGTCGGATGTATGGACTTCTCAGCTTAGTGTGTTATCCGACCTGCTCGATACCAACGAATTGATAAAACTCAAAGTGGGCCCAGAGGCCTCGATCAAAACCAGTATTCAACTTGAAGATGCCTTTCGCGTGCAGCTCGTCAAGACCGGCCGTCAGGAATATCAACTATGGATCAAGCGAAATCAATCGAAGAAATGGAGTTCGTCCATTTCGATAAACGTTGGCGTGAAGATCGAAAATCCTGCGGTAATCACAGATCGCCTCGATTCCCTTTTCCAGGAAGTGTTTGAGGTCAGTTTTGCCAAGCTGAACGACCTGGTGAAGAAAAAAGCGAGTACACTATCGGAGAGCGAAAAATTGATCATCAAGGCAATTGCCAATCGGCTCGGTTGGAACGAGTCAACCGCATTTGACCAGCTGAAAGAAAAAATTGAAACCATTTACGAGACGCTTCACAAGAAAGTAGAGACGGCCGTTACCAAAAAGGTAGAGGCCGGATTCAAATATGAGTATCTGCGCGTTGCTGAACGAGATGATCTCTTTTCGGCAACCGTAACTGATTCGGGTCTTGATGAATTCCATCAGGATATCATCCGGGCCAACGTAACACCGCTAATACATCATGCGCTGCAGCAACCCTCTTCCGCACTGCTTAACCATGTAAAATTTTTACGAAAAGATGTCAAAAAGCGCGAACGAAGCTCAGGGTTCTCACTGGGCTTTGGCAAATGGGTGGCCAGCAATCGGAATAAAGTAAGCATGATGCAAACCACTCGCACAACTGAAAAAGGTGTGCAGGTTGCGTATCATGGCCAACGATCTTATGAAGATGGTGTGGGCAGTTCCAAACGTCAATGGCTGGTTGACTTTAATGCCGAAATGCCCCAGGTGTCGAATCAACCCGTTACACCGTTGGCAAGCGAGTTTAACTATAGCCTGAACTTACAATTCGAATGGACTGAGAAAAGACTAAAACCGGCAGACCTTGACAGTTTTTTGGATTTATGCCGGTTGTGGAACGTGATCAGTGACGGACAATGGACAACGCTGAGGGCCCAACTCGAAAGTGACCTTGACCATGCAAGCGCGATCACCTACGCCTGCACGGCTCTGTATCCGCACGAACTCTTTCGGGTGATGATTGCTGCCATGGGAAATTCATCAGCTCAATTGGACAGTGTTTTCTACCAATCGCTTGGCGCAGCACTTCCGTACTGGGCTCCGTTTCCGGTGCGCATGGACGTTGAAAAAAAGGCCATGCATTACGCGCCAATCTGGCGCGAGTTCATCGAGACAGAATCCGTCAATCCACAGGAAATAGCGGCTCAGCACTTAAAAGATATCGATAAGAAACTCGCTGCTGAGGAGCGTAACTATGCGCCTAATCAGTTCATCAATTTTCAATCGTTCGCGTTTGCAGCCAAGCATAACGCGCAAACGCTTAGACGTTGGAAATCGTTTCGGGAGGGCGTGAGTGAACTGAGTAAAGCCATAGACCGGCAAGCTTTACAGGTACATGACCCGCTAGTCAATCAGTGTTTTCAAAAAATGGAGGACCTCTGGTTGTTTCCTCTTCATGCAAAAGCATTCGGTAACTACCTGGTTCGGATAGCCGATCAGTACCCGACACTACGCGCCCAGGCGGTACGTACTGCAAAAATAAGCTACACGAAAAAGGACAAAGACCAAGTACTAATCATAGGCAGAACATAGGCGGTACACGGCTTAAGTTTGCCTATCTGGCAGAGAAGACAATCGGCTCAATGACTGACCCCACCCCCTTCACCCCCAACGGCAGCGACCAGCTCGCACCCGCCAGCGCAGAGGTAACCTGGCCCGAAGTGCCCACCGCCATGCTGGTGGTGCACGGCATCGGCAACCAACTGCCGCTGGAAACGCTCGACCAGTTTGGCCGCGGCCTCATCCAGGTCTACCAACAAGCGTTTGGCGAAAGCCTCATCGTGAGCCACCACCTGGTAGACAAGCCCGACACGCGCGGGGGCATGTGGTTCGATAACGTGCTGCGCCTCTCGCGCCAGGGCAAGCCGGGCTTCATCGACCTGTACGAATACTATTGGGCCTACTACTCCGAAGACAAAGCCACGTGGCGCGATATCAACGGCTGGATACAAGGCGTGGTAAAAGGCGCCCGCCACTTCTACCAACGCAACGCCAGCCTGGGCCAGCAATACAAAGACAAGAGCCTGTTCTTCCACTCGCGCACAGGCGAGTTCAGCAGCTTTCGCTACAACCTGTTCGTGTCGTTTGCCTCCAAAGTATTGCTCGGGCTCGATGCCCTCTGGCGAGGCTTCCTCTGGTTAATCACCCGCATTCCCTTCCTGGGCAGCCTGGCCGATGCGCTCATTCGAAGTTATGCCGACAATGCCGTGCGCGGCCTCACCAACGTGATTGGCGATGTGGTGGTCTACAACGTGAACGACCCCAAGTCTAAGTTTTATGACGTCAAAAAACGCATACAGGAAGGGGCCGTGAAAGCGTTGCAATACCTGATTGAACGGGAGGACAGCAACGAGAAAAGTCTGCCCTACTACCCGCGCGTAGTAGTAGCCGGCCACTCGCTCGGCAGCCAGGTGGCCTACGATGCCATCAACCGCATGAACCTGCTGGTAAACCAGGGCGAAGTGAAGGGATACCGGAAAGACGGCACACACAAAACCACGGGCGCGAAACTGGAGAAGCAACTCTGCGGCTTCGTCACCTTTGGCAGCCCGCTGGATAAGATCATGTTCTTCCTGCGCGAGAATGTGCCCGATGACCAATATCTACGCCAGCAGTTTCTCGATCACTTCAACGGCTTTAAGCAGCGCGACATCAACTTCGGCAACTCGAACCGGGGCAATCCGAATTACGTGAAAACCAACAGCAGCCTGCAACGCCACCTCGAAGACATTCCCTGGCGCAATTATTATGACGGCTACGACTACGTGAGCGGTGGTCTGGATTATTACCACAACCTCACCAACATCGACTGCCGCTTCAAGCCTTCCGGCTTCATCAAGTTCACGCACAGCGACTACTGGACCCATCCGCCTTTCTACCGCGATATCATCCGCCACTTCATCCAATAACCCCTACCTATGTCGTCACCTCAGCCTATCCTCCAACACTCGTCCGATCTTGCTGCGGCTGCTCATGCCGCGCATGTTACCCCGTTCTTTGACACCTCCGCTACGGATGCGCTCCTTACGCAAGCGCGCAAGGACAGTGCGCGCTCACTTTACCTGGGCCTGGCGGTTCTGCTTGTATCGCTGGCTGCGTTGGTGATCATCCTGTTCACTACCAAACGGCCTGAGCCGGCAGGCAACACGTCAACGCCCGTAGCCTGTTGCGAAAACGATAAAGCCAAAATACTGCAATGCCCTGCCTGTGGCGATTACGATCCGTTGGTCTACGTGGCGCTGGTGGTGTTGGTAATTTCATCTGCGGGCGGGGTAGCGCTGCTGCGCACTGCGGCCCGCACCGCCAAACGGGCAACCGACCTGGAAGACGACCGCGTGGCCCTGCGCGATGCCCGCCTGGCGTGGGATCTCTCGCGCGGGTTGCCGGATTGGATGGAAAAGGAACCAAAATCCACCACCACCGAACCGAACGGTAGAAAAATTACCCGCGGCCGCGAATATTCCTTCCCGCGGCAGCGCACGCAACAACAGATTGTGGAGGGGTTGATGGGACGAATGAACAACTAAACGCAAGTCAAAATCAACCGTATGGAAAGCAAAAGAGATTTGGGATTTTTTAACGGAGTAAAAGCAGAACTGCTTCCACTAATAGCCGGATTAGTATCATTTACATTACTGGTTGAAGAAGCTGTGAATCACATCGAAAGCTTTCTTTCGATTGACCTAAAGGCAAGCACCAAGTTATTTGTTATTATATACTTTGTGGCCCCGGTGATAGCGGTTCTTTATTGGATTACTGGCTTTAACTATCGAGAAGGATTGAAAGCCATTATCTGCGAAAAGCGATCACATTTTTTTTCAATTTTCGTTTTTGTTTTGCTCGGGCTAATTGTCCTTTTGGTGTTTGCTTTTTTTCTAGTTCCTGCAAATCTCTTTGGCCTTTTGTCATCTGCAACCATTCTGCTTCAGTTGATTTTCCTGATCTTTCTCTCACTTCGGAAACGATCCAACACTTTTAACTTCAGGCGCGAGTCAAAGCAGGCCAAAATGCAAATGTGGATTGTATTTGTGGGGTTGATAACATTTTGGGTGACATATTACTGGCGGACGTTTTACACCAACGACAACAAACAGTATAAGGCAGAAACGAAAGAAGCCTACAGAAATGCCCTAAACGATAGGCTATTTATTGGATCCTTTGACACTGCCCTAGTAAAACGTAAGGAGTACAAAAAAAAAGACAGCCTCGCCAAAGAGTTTCTCAAAAGTTACCAGCGATATGCCTTTCGGCTCAATCCCCGTGATTGCGAGGCCTGCATCAATTTAACACTCAATTTCAATGATCTTGTAGACACAGCGCTACATGTGGCGCAAGTCACAGATTCTTGTTTTTGCAGGCCGCCAGCTAAGAAAACCCATTCAAGAGCGTCCACTCAAAATTGTGAAGACAAAAATAGAGACAGGTGCACAGCATCAACTGATTTTTTTACATCATCCAACTCGGGGCTCATTCGATATTACATTGACGAATCGCTTAAGGCAGCGGATAGAGCCTATCGCACACACTGGTCTGCCTGGCTGCGAACGGTGCAGTATAGAGGACTGCTTCTGTTTCTTACAGTAGTGCTTTTCTTTTTGCTGGCCTGGTATTATTCCTATATCGAATGGCTGGAAACTGATATGAAGGGCGATTTCTCCGAAATCAACATTTCAAAAATCTCCGTTTACATACTCTTTTTGTTAACGGTGCCATTTTTTAAGCCCGTAACAGAAGAAAACACCGTCTTTGACAAACCACACGTATCCTTCAATAATTCACTTACTTACAACACCTACAATGCACCCCGTTCATGGGGCCGCGATAGTATAGATTGGTCAAAAATGCCCAATCCGAATCAATTGCGTTTTGATACACTTGACACGAACCTGAAGTCAATCAAGGATAGCGTTGTAAAACTTAAAGCAGACATAGAGCGACTAAAGAAGGAAAAAACTAAACCCACCAAAGCATATGATGAAAACTAGTGGTCTTATTCTCATGCTGTTGAACCTTTGTTACCTACCCCCTGCGTTGGCGCAATACGAAGCCGAGAGGCTCATGGCGATCGAGCGCAACTTTGCGATTGTGGACTCGGCAGTTTTTTTTATAGAAAAGTATGAAAAAGTAGCGCTCAATTACGTCCTGACAACTGATCTAGTAGCTCGAAAATACAATTTTGCCACACTCATTGAACAAATGAAAATAAACAACCAATGCCGGAGTGAGGAAAAAATCAATGGTTTTATCAGGTGCCACGTTTTGATACAACTTAGACAGCTATCTTCTTTTCCATATGAATCCAAAAACGACTTGAAGGAACTGTATCACCACACGTTGAAGCTCTTTAACTATGACTCAAAGGATTTTGATGAGGGCCTACTGAATATTTACCAGTTGCACCGGGCACATGTGAGAACATTAATCCGGAGCAAAGCCCAAGAAGAGAAAATTAATGAAAGCCTTAATCAACTGACAGCAGCTACCCGCCTCCTTGAGGCCACAACCGCTCAGCATATGAAAATTACGGCAAGTGGTTTTCAAGATACACGCACATGGTTAAAGGCGTTAACCGACTCGCTTTCTGGTGCAAGAAAAGAGGCAGAAAGTAGGTATTTAGCTAACCTGATGTTCAGGAATGCCAGGAAACGCTATGCGATTAGCAGCCTTAGTCATGAGGAAATCATACGTGAGGTGGCAGGAAATAAATATCAAGATGCCAAAAGAAACCTAAGGCGAAAATTGCGTGAGAAGTGATACGAAAAACCCTCTTCTAGTTGCTTGTTTATATTTGCCCTTGGTGTTATCAATTATGATTAGTCGAACTTCTCTTCGACCTCATTTCCTCCCATCAATTTCTGATGTATCTTTCCAAACACGTATAGTCTAGCAAAACCGATGGCTAAAAAAGCAAAAGAAGTAGTAGAAGAACCCCTCGAAAAAAAGCTCTGGAAAGCGGCCGACAAGCTGCGCAAGAACATGGACGCGGCCGAGTACAAGCACGTGGCCCTCGGTCTCATCTTTCTCAAATACATCTCCGATGCCTTTGAAGAACTCCACCAACAACTGGTGGAGGGCAAGGGTGAGTTCGAGGGTGCCGTTCCGGAAGATCGTAATGAGTATCTCGCTCAGCGAGTATTCTATGTGCCACCCTCAGCCCGGTGGAGTTGGCTGCAAGGTCGTGCAAAGCTCCCCACCATTGGCAAAGACATTGACGATGCCATGGACGCCATCGAAAAAGACAACCCCACGTTGAAGGGCGTGTTGCCCAAAGTGTTTGCACAGGAAAAGCTCGACAAGGGTAGCCTGGGCGGATTGGTAGACCTGATCAGCACCGCCACGTTGGGCGCCAAAGAATCACAAAGCAAAGATGTGTTGGGTCGAGTGTTTGAATACTTCCTCGGTGAGTTTGCACTGGCCGAAGGCAAGAAGGGCGGCCAGTTCTATACACCCGGCAGCGTGGTGAAACTGTTGGTGGAAATGCTGGAGCCCTACGAAGGGCGCGTGTTCGACCCCTGCTGCGGCAGTGGCGGCATGTTTGTGCAGAGCGAGAAATTCATCAAAGCTCATCAAGATTATTATCGTAAAAAGAAACCCGGCCGCCCCTCCCCCTTCGGGGGAGCCGCAGGGGGTCTTAACCCGGCCGACCACATTTCCATCTACGGACAAGAGAGCAACCAAACCACGTGGCGGTTGGCCCGCATGAACCTGGCCATACGCGGCATTGACAGCAGTAACGTGAAGTGGAACAACGAGGGCAGCTTTCTGAACGATGCCCACAAAGACCTGAAGGCCGACTTCATTATTGCCAACCCACCCTTTAACGACAGCGACTGGAGTGGCGACTTGCTGAAGGCCGATGCCCGCTGGGTGTATGGTGTGCCCCCGGCAGGCAATGCCAACTACGCGTGGATACAGCACTTCCTCTATCACCTGGCACCGAACGGACTGGCCGGCTTTGTACTCAGCAAGGGCTCGCTCACCACCAAGAGCGGGGGCGAGTATGAAATACGCAAAGCCATTATTGACAACGACTTGTTGGAGTGTGTGGTAAACCTGCCCACCAAGTTGTTTCTCAACACCCAGATACCCGCTTGCCTGTGGTTCTTGCGGAGAAATAAAATACAACGTAAGGGTGAGATACTCTTTATTGATGCCCGCAACCTGGGTTATCTGGTAAACCGCAGAAACCGCGACTTAACCGATGAAGACATAAACAAAGTAGCTGACGCATACCATGCTTGGAGAAACTCCTCCCTCTCCTTTGGAGAGGGCCGGGGTGAGGTCGAATATGAAGAAGTGCCCGGCTTCTGCAAAGGTGTGAAAGTAGAAGATGTGAAAGCGCTTGACTATGTCATTACCCCGGGCCGTTACGTGGGTTTGCCCGATGATGAAGATGAGTTCAATTTCAATGAGAGGTTTACATCGCTGAAGTCAGAATTGGAAATACAAATTGCGGAGGAAGACAAATTGAACAAACGCATTTCAGAGAATCTCAAGAAAATAAAAGCATGAGTCTTCTTCCGTCAAACTACAGTAGTGTTGTTACTGCACTCAAGGAGAGAATCCGCAAGGCAAGGCAACGGGCTATTCTGTCTGTTAATAAAGAATTGACACTGCTCTATTGGGAAATAGGCAATATGATCATTACGCTGCAAGGCACACAAGGCTGGGGTGCGAAAGTTATTCAACAACTTTCCATTGACTTAAAAACAGAGTTCCAGGATTTTAAAGGCCTATCCGAACGTAATCTCAAGTACTGG